>JBHHWM010000030.1:0-29635 GCA_046756545.1 Rhodothermales bacterium
ATGGGAGCTATTGCGGCGGGGCTGGCGGTGGCGCTGGGAGCCTTCGGCGCGCATATCCTCGCAGACCGCGTCACGCCTGATCGCCTGGAGACGTTCAAGACCGGCGTGCAGTACCACCTGATCCACGCCCTCGCGTTGATGATGGCAGGATGGGCGGCGTCGCAGTGGCCGGGATGGCCGGTAGAGTGGGCCGGTTACCTGTTTCTGGCGGGCATCGTGCTGTTCTCGGGCAGCCTCTACCTGCTGGTGCTCACCGATACACGCTGGCTCGGAGCGATCACGCCGCTGGGCGGGGTCGCGTTCATCGCGGGATGGGGGATGCTGGCCTGGGCCGCTTTCCGAGGGGGGTGAAGAGGGACGCAGTAGGCCGGGACTATGCCACCTCGTCTTCTTCGAAGAGGAGGGTAATGCTGGGCAGCAAGCCCTGGTCGTTCGCTAACTGAAGCAAGACGTCGGCGACCTCTTCCGGCGTTTCGTACGTTCCGTATTCTTTTGAATCAATGGCCAGCGCGTATCCAATCTCGTCCTCCTCGTCAGGATCGATCTCCTCTTCCCATTCGGTAGCTTCTTCGATGATAAAGAGGCCGTCTTCGGGAAGGTAAGAGGCGACGTACCGTTCTTGTTTGGCCTTCAGATCGATCAGGCTTAGATTGCCGAGCGCGCCGTATTCTTCGTCGTAGAACAGGGTTTCCGTGATGAGACGCCGTGTGAAATAGTCTAGATCGAAAGCCGTCATCGTCGGTCGCTCTGGCTTAGATGAAAGGTCAATCCGGGTGTTGATCAGTGTTTTCTGGAAGGAAGCATCTCTAACATAGGTTAAAGCGCGCACACTTCAAAATGAGCCCTGTTTCCGGCCATCCGTTTTAGAAAAGGCATGATCGAGCAAGGGAGCAGGCATCGCCGGGGCCGAGGAGCATAGCCGTTGCTGTACATCGTTCATATGGAGAAAATCTTCCAGGTAGGCGAAAGCCTCGCGCCCGTCCAGGTACGTCGTCTGGGCACCGAATCGTTCGGCGAAGTGGTGCAGAAAGCGGAGGCGGACGTCGGCCTCGTCGATGGGGCGGCTCAGTTCCCCGGCCAGCGAGGTGACGCCCCGGTCGTCGATGCCGCAGGGGATGATGTGGTCGAAGAAAGCCAGGTCGGTGTTGAGGTTGAAGGCGAAGCCGTGCATGGTCACCCAGCGGCTGCACCGGATGCCCATGGCGCAGATCTTACGTTCGGGGCCGGCGGCATCGGGGCCGATCCACACGCCGGTGCGTCCGTCCACACGCCCGGCGTGCAGGCCGTCGTCGGCACAGGTGAGGATGATCGAATCCTCCAGTTCGCGCAGGTACCGATGGATGTCGGTGAAGAAGCGGTCGAGGTCGAGGAGGGGATAGCCGACGAGTTGGCCGGGTCCGTGGAAGGTGATGTCGCCGCCCCGGTCGATGTGGAAGAACGACGCACCGTGGGCCGCCAGGGCGTCTTCGGAGAGCAACAGGTTCGAGGCCTTGCCGCTTTTGCCGAGCGTATACACGGGCGGGTGCTCCACGAGCAACATCACATGCGGCAGGGCGACAGGGGGCTCCTGCCGCTTCGCCGCGATCAGCCGCGCCTGTATCTGCTTCTGAAGCTCCCACGTCGGGGCATACGCCACCCGGCCCAGATGGCAGACGGTGACGGGCTGAAGCGTAGACATCGGGAAGCGTGGCTTTATTAGGGAGCGAGCGTTTGGGCCTTCCTACGCGTACCGCCCTACAAAGGCTCCGACGCCCCCGGTCAGTTGGAAATGCTGACCCGGATGTTGAAGCCGCCGTTGATGGTGGTGGTAGAAGGCCGGCGGCTGTCGCCCTCGAACCGTTCGTAGTTTACGAAGGCATCTGCCGACACGCGGTTGCTGAACTGATAGGAAATCTTCGGCGATAGGCGGAAGCGCGAGGTTGTGGTGAGAATAGACACAAACGGGGGTTCCAGCGCTTCTTCGAGGTTGAAGAGTTCGTCGGTGGTTTCCCGAAGGGCGGCTTCTTCGACGGCGCGGCGAATCAGGAAGAACCGGTCGTCGTTGGTGGTGTGCGAGAGGGTGAGGCTGAAGGTGATTCTGTTGTTGAGCCGCCTGCTCATAAAGGGGAGCTTGAGTCCTTGCCGCTGGTAGGAGGTCGTCACCGTCAATTCGCTCGTTTTCGTTTCACTGACCTGGTTGTTGGTGGTGCTGAGCGAGTAGGTGTTGCTCTTGCTCCAGGCGACGCCGGCCTGAATGCCGCCTTTGATGTTGAGGTCGAGCCCGAGGAGGGGCTGATAGCGCTCGTTAATGCGCACCGCGCCCACCTTGATGTCCGGCGTGTCGAACTCGATCTCGGGGCCGCCCTGGAGGACGAAGGATTCGGTGAGTTGCGAGGACAGGTTGGTTTGAAAGTCGGTGCTGTAGTCGGCGCTATAGCCGTGGCGCAGCGTGGCGCTCTGGGCGATCCACCGGATGAGCGGCCAGGACGAGATGCCGTCGTAGTTCACCTGCCAGCCCGGCATCGGGAAGGGCAAGCGCCCGCTGCCGTCGAGGGCCCCGAGGCCGCTGAGGTACGCGTCGAGGAAGTCGGCGGCGACGGATTCGTTGGTCAATACCACGCGCCCGTCCCCGTTTTCATCACCGAAGGTGCCGGTGGGATCCGACGGGTCGAAGTCGCCTCGGAACGTTTCGATCTGGCGCGAGAGGAGATCGAGGTAGGAGACGCCGAAGGCCCAGACCGAGGCTTTGTTGTCGCCGCGCATCGTGGAGGTTTCATCGATGGTGCTCTCGCCCGTTTCCTGCGAGATGAGACGGCGATAGGTGATCTCGTTGCTTTCCGTCTGTTCGACGTTCCAGTTCAGCGTGATGCGCAGGCTCCGTGTGGGATTGAAAGAGGTGCGTGCCTGGAGACGATCCGTATCGCTGAGAAAATCGGTCACCTTGAGCCGGTCGTTGACGATGCGGTTGTTGTTCGGATCGATCCTTCGGTCGAAGCCGAAGCGGTAGGCCAACGACGGTCCTTGGCCCTTGAAGGCATCGAGCAGGCTGTAATTGACACGGATGTCCTGAAGGTCGGCGTCGGCCCGGCCTACGTTGGTCGCGTCGGAGCGGCGGGTGCCGTTGTAGGTAACGGTGAAGTCCCGTATCCCGGTAATGGCCAGGAACGTCTGGCGCAGCAAGCCGACCGGGTTGGGCAAGGGGAGTTTAAATCCGCCGCCTTGTTTTTCTTCTGTATCTTCTCCGCCCTCTTCGTCCGGCGGTGTTACCTGTGGAGGCGTTTCTTCGGGAGGAGGAGGTTGTTCTTCTTCTGCTTCGGGTTCGGGAAAGGGCTGGCCGGCTTCTTCGGCGGCGCGGCGTGCTTCTTCCAACTGTCGTTGTTGTTCTTTGGCCTCGCGCCGGGCCTGGCGGCGTTGCTGGCGTTCACGGTCGCGCTGGTCGCGCCGGGTTTTGGCTGCTTGCTCGGCCTGGCGCTGTTGCTCTTCCAGCTTGCGGTAGAAGCCGAATTTTTGAAACAACCCCTGCGGGCGTATCGTGATGCCGCCGCGCAAATCTACCACGGTGCCGACCGTCGCGCCGGTGTTGTTTCCTACCGAGCCGTTACGCCACGAGAACGAGGCTCCGTACCCGATGTCCTGAATCGTGATCCAGTCGAGCGGCTTGATTTTTTGGATCTGTGGGCGGAACGTGGCATTGAACCGCGATTGGTAGCTCTCGGTGCGGACCGAAGGCCCGTCGCCCTGGCCCCGAATGCGATTGATGATGGACTTGAACGGGACGACGTTCAGGTCTTCCACTTCGAACGCGGTCTCGCCGATGTCGCCCTCGACAATCTCGCCCGCGTCGAGCAGGGTTTGCAGCGTCGTGTTCTCACGGACGATTTCTACGGGGTTGCCGTTCTCGTCGAAAATGAGGTTGCCATCCGCGTCGGTGTCGAAGAGGATCACGCTCTTGAGCGTGTCTACGCCGAGAGCGTTGAAACTCTGGTCCGTGTTCGTGTCGAAGCTCAGGTTGAGGAAGCCGAGCGGGCTGTATTGCAGGTTGAACCGCCGGTTGTGGGTGAAGGTGTGCTGCGGGCGCAGCGGAAATTCGACATCTCGAGGTTGAAGCGCGGCGCTTTGTTGACGGATGGGGTCGGGGCGTTCCTTCGTTTCGGAAAAACTACGGGCGGCGCTGGCCGTGAAGGAGAGCGCCGACGGCAGATAGTTGAAGCGTAGCCCCCCCAGCACGTTGAGCACCGGTATCTTGCCCAGGAAGCCGAACGGGCGGAACACGCGCGGCTTGCGCACCGTCAGGCGATAGCCCAGCGAGGATTGCCAGCGCCACGAGTTGCGAAGCTCCTGGTTCGGCGTGCGTCCCTCGGTGTCGGTATAGGAATAGTTGAGCGAAAGCCCGTCGATGGTATTGCGGAGCAGGCGCGAGCGCGAACCCGACTTCTGCACGCTGGAAGTGAACGAGCGCGTGAACGCATGGGTCTGCGCTTGCTCGATGATGTCGTCCTTGCGGCGGGCAATCTCGTCGGCTGAAAGGTTTTCCTCGGCCTCGATGGCGTCGAGCAGGTCGTTGACGCGCACGTCGCCCCGGTTGGGGTCGAAGCGCGGCGTGGAGGTGTTGGACTTGAACTCGACCGTAAGGGGGACCGTCCAGCCGAATCGTTCCGGGATGAACTTATGCATGTTGAACTGGGTGTTGACGGCCCAGTCCTGCACATTGACCTGTTCGCGCTCGTCGAGGGTGCTGGAGAGCGAGCCGAACCCATCGGTTTGCATGCGATAGTTGGCCTTCACGGTGGCCAGGTCGGCCAGTTGAAGGTTGGCATTGATGAGGGCGGCGGTGCCGGTCTTCTCGTCGTAGCCCGATACGCGCAACTCGTTGACCCAGACGGTGACGTCGTCGAACGTCGTGCCGTCGGGGTCGGTGGCCGGGTTGCGGATGCCGATGACGATGGTGTTGACGCGCCCCAGAGACGGCGTTCCCTTGATGCCGATGCGAGTGCCGGGCGGCGCGAACTCGTTGACACGCTCTTCGAGCACGCCGTTTTCGTCATTCCAGAAGACGGTATCGGTCCGGGCCCCCATCTCGTCGCGCACGAACTTGAGTTGGTTGAGCGCACTCAGCAAAATATCCATCGAGTTGAGATCGACCCCGGTTTCGCCCTCGACGGTCTGGTTCGTCCGCCAGAGGTAGTCGGGGTCTTCGGCCAGGTCGCCCACTTCGGGACCAATGGGACTGGGCGTGAGCGACTGCTCATATTCGTAGTAGTCGTTGGTCTCGTTAGCGCCCAGGCGCACAAAGAGCTTTACTTTGCCGCGGTCTTCCTCCTGCAACGGGAGCCCGTCGACGGTCCCGTGGAGGTGGAGGAACATGCGCAGGTGGTTGTACTTGAGCAGGTCGTGAGCCTGCGTGTTGTAGGTTTGAAAGACGGCAAGCTGCCGCCCCGGCTCCAGGTTTTCGACCCGCAACACCATGGACTGCTCTCGCGCATCGATAGGCTGGCCCGTCGTGGTTTCGCGAATCTGCGTCAGGACCGTCCCCAGCGGAATGGCGTAGCTGGCGTTTTCTTCGTTGTTCACGCTCTCGATGCTGATGCGCGTCTCGTCGAGGGGATCGGGCGGATCATCCGGAAGGTCGGGGCTCGCGTCGAAGGCGTTTTCGTTACTTACGGCCTCCGACTTGCGCCACTGACTGCCCACCAGTTCGAGCGTGGCAAAGCGCAGTGTGATAGGGGTGGTGTGGCCGGTCGTCCAGAGACGAATCGACTCGATTTTGGTGAAGTCCTGGAGGGTCCCTACGCGCCGGGTGAAGTCTTTCACCGGGATGCGAACCAGGTACCAGCCCGTACCCACTCCCTCATCCTCGATTTCTTCGACCACGTAGTCGTCCACGCGGTCCGGCCGGGCCAGCTCGTCGAGCAGGTCCAGGTTCAAGGGCAGTTCGTACTGGAAGTAGCTGCTTTCCGTGTCGAGGGTCGAGTTCAGGTTCAGGTCCTCGGTGTCGGGGAAGCGGGAGTTGCCGCGCGCGCCGTCGCCGGAGGCATCCGAGAGCTTGGTTTGCCCCTCGAAGGAGTTCAGTTCGAGGCCGCTGAAGAAGTGGGAGAAGCGCTGCTGGACCGACGCGCCGTTCGGGTAGAAGGTGGGGTCGTTGTAGAATCGGCTGTCGAGGAAGTAGTGGTAGTCGTCGCCGGAGGGATCGCGCCGGGCTTTACTGATCTCGGCGCGAAGCTGGACCCGGAGGTCGCTCGGGACCTGGTTTTCATCGACCGTATCGAGGCTGTTGAGGAACGCCACGTATTTAGCTTCTTCGGACCCCTCGGCCCCTTCGAACTTGTTTTCAGGGAACGATGCGAGGCCGTCGAGGCCCAGGTCTTCGGTAATCCGGTCGCCCGCGTTGATCGGGTTGATGACCTGGTCTTGCTGGCCGGTCGAGAGCCGCGCCAGGGTGCCGACGGGGCCGCCTTCGTTGAGCGAGAGGCCGTCCTCGGTGTTGAGCTTGTTGTCCGGAATCAGATCCTCGGAGATCAGACCCAGATCGACGTAGAGTTTGGCATCGGGGTCAGCCGAAGCGCCCTCCGAAAAGGGTTGAAAGATGAATTCGACGAACTCGATGTTTTTCGAGGTGAAGTCCGTATTGCCTTCAGTGAGCCGCTGCGTGATGCCGCCCCATGCCGCCCTCGGATTGCTGATGAAGCCGGCGAGGTCCTCGGTGAGGTTGTAGGGGCCGCGCTCGTGGGGCGTAAAGAACAGGTCGAGCGTCGGCAAGGTGCGTTCTTGCCGGTTGCGTTCCCGGTTGGGGAAGACATCCTGGGGGGTGAAGATCTGGATGGCCCTGGTAATTTGCGAGGGACTGACCAGTTGATTCAGGGTGGTCTCGTTGAGTTGATACCAGCCCAGGACGCCGCGCGTCTCGTTGGTGAGCGGCTGCTCGATTCCGGTTCCTGCTTCGGCTTCGACGCCGATGATCGGCGAGGCACCGAGTTGCCAGGCACCGGGGCGGCTCAACGACGTGGTGTTTTCGAAGCTCTCAAAGTCGTCGACGTAGGAGATACCGTCGAGTTCGTCGCTGGTAAAATCGCGTCCTTTTTTCTTGAGATCGCGGCGGGTTTCCTTAAAGGTGTTGGTGACGGTGTGGCCGGGGAGCAACTGGGCAATCTCAGCCGAGATGTTGATGGCGCTGGGTGCCTTCGTCTGGATCAGGGGGAGCGCGTCGATGGCACGGGTGAGCCAGCGGGGTTGCAGGTCCAGCTTGCCGTCGATGCCCCAGATGGTGTTGGCAATGGGTTCATCCCCGATGCGGAACTTGTCCGTCAGCGACTTCTGGCTCATGCGCATGAGCGTAGCGCCGATGGCAAAGCGGTCGCTCGTCGAATACTCCAGGCGTGCTCCCAACAACGTTTTCTTTTGCAGGTTGACCAGGGCGTTCTGCTCATAATCGATCTCGATGTTGCGCCCGGCCGTGAGGTAACTCGAATTGATGATGGTGACGGTGCCTCCCTGGTAGTCAACGATATAGTCGGCCCCCTCCTGGAGCGTCGCGCCGCCCGAGGTGACCCGGACGGACCCCGGCACGACCCCGGAAAACGCCCGCAGATCGTAGAATTCTGAAATGGCTCCTTTGAACGACCCCTGGATTCGGTACACGTCGAGCTGGGTATTGCGCTGCGCGTTGATCTTTTTTTGCGTGTAGAGATCGGAAAAGACGAACTGGCGGCGAAGCGATGAGCGGTCTGCTTCGTCGGTGACGCGTTCGGTGATGAGGGCGTCGATGTGCGAGCCGAAGGGTTCGAGGAAGGGGAAGATGAGTCGTCCGTCGCCCGGAATGATAGTGTAATTCGGCAGATAGTCGAATCGGTTGTCGGGTCGGGTCGCGCCGTCTTGATTGATACGGTCGAGGCCGAGCAACTGGATCAACGTCTGCTGGGCGCTGACGCCGGGGAGGGTTTTTGTGGCGCTCTTTCCGGGCGGCTCGTAGGCGATCTCCAACTCGAATTCGTTGGGGCGAATGTTACGGCTCCGCAGGCTGTAGATGTTGCGCATCTCCAGATACCACGCCGCCGGGTTGAAGGCGTCGATCTGGCCGAGGTTGGCGGGTTGCCGGAGGTTGACCGGTTTGAGCAGTTTGAGCACCAGCCGGTCGCCGGTCTGGCTGTTATCGCCGCCGCCGGTGTCGGAGGAAAAGTCGCCGATCTGGAAGGTAGCGCCGTTGGCCAGATACTTGAAGGAGACGGCCAGGGCTTCTTCGTCGCGTAGGCTCTGGCGGAGCGTAATGTACCCGAGCAGTTCGTCGATTTCGTAGTCGCGGCCCCGTTCCAGTTTTTTGAACTGGCCCACCTGGTAATCCGACGCCGTGAGGGGGCGGTCCATGCTTTCCGATTCGAGAAAATCTTTGGGGACCTGATCGCCGGGACGCAGGTTGTTTTCGATCTCGTCGATGAAGTACTGGTCCACGTCCGAGCCGGGCAACTGAAGGGTCTGATAGGCGTTGGCCTCGGTCAAAATGGTTTCCGGCTCTCCCAGATCCACCATGGCCACCACCTGGCGAACGTTCTGTTCTTCGGGACTCACGGGCTGGAGTTTCCAGATCTCGATCTCGGTGATCCCTTCGAAGCCGTTAGCAACCAGGATAGTAGGGGGTTGCGAGAGTGCGTCTTCCCACCGGTTACGGAAATAGTAGGAGAGGAAGTAATGGATGCGCTCGTCGTAGTCGGTCGGCTTCAGGTCGAAGGGAGTGGTTTCGGCCCCGCCGTCGAGAGCGAGGCTGTTGGACTGGCCTTCCTGCTGGCTGGCGACGGTCGTCAGGCGGAAGCCGCCGACCTGGAACTCGCTCTTGATGCCGAAGAGGCTTTGCCCGCCCCGGATGAGCGATGAGGGCGTCTGGAGGAAGACGTTCCCGGCCTCGATGCTCTGGAGGATTTCGTCTTCGTACCCGGTATACTGGAGCTTGAGTTGGTTCTGAAAATCGAAGTCGCGTTCGGTATCCCAGTTGACGTCCACGCGCATCTTGTCGCCGATGGTGCCGACGACGCCCAGGCGGAGGTTTTGCTTGAAGTCCGGGTCGATCTGGGTGCCGGTCCCCAGCGCGAGTTGCTGGTCGCTCTTGCGATAGTCGAAGCCGGTGCGGATGTCGGCGTTACCCGTCACGCGCAGGTCCACTTCGTTCTTGCCGAAGATGGTGGTGAAGGCGCTCTGCCGCCCGCCGGGCACGGCGATGTTGACCCCCAGGCCCCCCCGCTGTTGCTGCCGGCGCATCCGGGCACGCTGCTCGATCAACTGCTCCCAGTTGCGCTCCAGGCTCACCGACGTCCGTTCGCGCAGGAATTGCTCGAAGTCGTACTGGATCGGATAGCGCACGTCTTCGCCGCCCACGGTTTCCCGGGCGATGTATACCTGGTCGGTCGAATCGAGGGTGAGTTCATGGCGCCAGATGGGCGACAGTCGCGTCGAGAGTGTGTGCTTTTTGCGGGGGAAGAGGGACGCGGTGGGGTGATCTCGCCCTTGGGAGGGGAGGTAGCGCCGGGCACGATAGGTGGTGTCGGGTTGGGCCAGGGAGTCGGCCCGGGCACTCAGGGAATCGGCAGCGAGCGAATCAGCCTGGAGCGAGTCGAGGATACCGGGTGCGACGGCGACGCTGTCGGTGTCGGCTCGGGCGACGCCGAGGAGATTCAGCGGAACAGCGACGCTATCGGTATCGGACCGGGCCGGGAAAGCTTGGAATGGTCCGGTCCGAGGGGCATCCCCCCGGGCGGCAGAGCCTACCAGGGACACCAGGAGCACGAGCGCGCTGCTTATCAGCAGGCTCAGGGTGCGGAGAGGGGAATGTTCGCACACCGGTTTAACCATACGATTCAGGAGAGCCGCACTACGGTTCTATTACTGAGTCAACTACACACACCGCCATGCCGTCTGCGCGCATCGCCGCCTCACAGGCCGACGGAGGACGCCGGAGCGGCAATACACGGCATGAGGTAGCAAGGGGTGAAGATCCTGGTAGCAAGATGGGCCTATACGCGGTCTCTCGGTTTCTTCCGGGGCGAATGAAATCAGGTCGGATGGGTGCTGGAGAAACAGGATGTTGTGTGATTGAATGGTTGCCGGACGCGTCGTATTCTTTTGTCTTGAATACACCCGGTCATGATCGGGGGTGAAGGTAATGCCTCCATGCGTTCGCTTCAAGAGAAAAACACACGCCTCACCGGTCTTCCCGCACAAGCGACGCTGTTACACTACGCGGGTGGTTTTGTTCTAACAACGCTTCCTTTTCGCAAGATCCTCTACCTTTTCTATGGTGAATGTGATGCACGATGAACGACGAGCCGTTTCCAGGGTTTTCAAAGGAGCATGGTTGCTTCTGCTGGCCTGCGGCTGGCTCGGCTGCCGCCCCGCTGTGTCGCCCGAGGACACCGATGTTGCCGCCGCCGAGGATGCCGTTCGGGCGGTGCTTCAGCAACAGGTAGAAGCCTGGAACCGGGGCGATATTCCGGCTTTCATGGACGGCTATGTAAAAACCGATTCGCTCCGCTTTGCGTCGGGCGGCGCGGTGCAACGAGGCTGGCAGGCTACCCTCGACCGCTATCACCGAAGCTACCCGGATCGTGCGGCGATGGGGACCCTGGCGTTCGAGCTGCACGAGGTGCGCATCCTCTCGCCGCGCTGGGCCATCGTGTTCGGCGCGTACCGGTTGGAGCGAGCCGACGACCGTCCTTCAGGGCTCTTCACGCTGCTCTTCGAAAAGCGTCCCGAGGGCTGGCGCATCGTTCACGACCACACGTCGTCCGAGTCCTGACGGCACGGGTCGTGTTGGGTTTTTATGTATAGGGATAACGGGATAAAGCAGGTACCCGTTGCCCGAAAGTATTGCTATTACACGCGAATCCAGGGGAATACGTAGAATGGCTACAAATAATCTGGAAGGATGGGTCGTCGTTATCACAGGGGCGGCCGGGCGGTTGGGGCGGCGCATGGTATCTCGTTTTGCAGAACACGGTGCGACGATTGCCGCCGTGGACGTGCAGGCCGATGCGATGGTGCTGCCGGAAGGGGCGCGTGGTCGGGCCTTCGGTGTCAACGTGACTGATGAAGCAGCCGTGCAGGTGGGCTTTCAGCAGATCGGCGAGGCGTTCGGCCGCGTCGATGCCCTGGTGCATACGGTCGGAGCCTGGGATGGACGTCCCTTCCTGGACACCTCGCTCGATGCCTGGAACCGGATGGTCGATCTCAACCTGACTTCGGCGTTTCTATGTTTCCGCGAAGCATTGCGCTTGATGCAGGGACACGGCGGACGGCTCATCGGCATAGCGTCGGGGCAAGGGGCCGACCGGGGGCGTGCTCAACAAGGGGGGTATTCGGCAGCCAAGGCGGGCGTAGTGCGCCTCGTCGAAGCCGTTGCGGAAGAGATGGAAGGCTCGGGTATCACGGCGCACGCCATTGCCCCCTCGATGATCCTTTTCGAGGAGAACAGCGATCAGAAAGGCGTCGCCGTTTCTCACATCGTGGACCTGGCCCTCTACCTTTGCTCCCCTGCCGGAGACGCGCTGAACGGCGCTACCCTTCGTGCCTACGGGAGCCTTCGCTAGTGGCAGGCTATCGGCCCGCCAAAATCCCGGAGCCGATGAGCAGCAGCGCCTTGCCGTAGATTGCGTCGGGGAACTCCGGCGACGGGCCTACGGTTACCTCGCCTCCGGCTTCCTCGCGCCTATCTCCCACCAGCGGTTGACCGTCTATGTCCCAGTCCGAATCCCCTTCTAAGCGCCGCAGCTTTCGCCGCACGCTGCTCGCGGTGATGGCCGTTCAGGTCTTCACGCTGCTTCTTCTCTGGCTCCTCCAACTCCGGTATCACGGCTGACGGTCCGCTATGCACCTTATCAACTGGATTATTGTTGTCGGGTACCTGGGCTACGTCGTGGTAGACGGCGTCCGCCGCGCACGCGGGACCGACAAGATCGAAGGCTATTTTCTGGCGAACCGGAGTCTTCCCTGGTGGGCGGTGGGGCTCTCGGTCATGGCAACCCAACTCTCGGCGGTGACCATGATCGGCACGACGGGGCAGGGGGCCACCGATGGCATCCGCTTCGTGCAATTCTACTTCGGGCTCCCGCTGGCCATGGTGATTCTGGGCGTCACTCTGGTGCCCTTCCTGCACCGGGCCAAGGTCTTCACCGCCTATGAGTATCTGGAGCGCCGGTTCGATGCCAAGACCCGCTCCCTGACGGCCTTTCTGTTTCTACTCTCCCGGGGTATGTCTTGCGGAACCATCATCGCGGCACCGGCGGTGGTGTTCTCGGCGGTGTTCGGCTGGGATCTCTCGTGGTCCGTCGCCCTCATCGGCGTCCCCACGGTGATCTACACCATGATCGGAGGGGTGCAGGCGGTGACCTGGGCCGACGTAAAGCAGATGGTCCTCATTGTGGTTGCCCTGGTGGCGGTGGTTGTGGTGCTACTGCTCAAAATGCCCGTTGGGGCCGACGACGCGCTACGCATCGCCGGGTCCACCGGCCGCCTGAAAGCGTTCGACTTCTCGTTCGATCTCAACGAGACCTATACTTTCTGGTCGGGGGTCATCGGCGGGACGTTCCTCATGCTTTCCTACTTTGGGACGGACCAGAGCCAGGTGCAGCGGTACCTGACGGCGCGGTCCGTGGATGAGGCCCGGAGTTCGCTCTTGATGAGCGCCTACTGGAAGATCCCGCTCCAGGCGCTCGTGCTCCTGGTGGGCGTCCTGGTCTTCGTTTTCTATCTCTTCCAGGCACCGCCTCTCCTGTTCAATCCGGCCCACGAAGCCGAGGTTCGGGCAGCGGAAGCGACGGAATACAGCGTGTTGGAATCGCGTTTCCAGGAGGCGTTCGCCAGCCGCGAGGCGGCAGCCCGTGCCGTGGCCGACGCCCGGGATGCGGGTGATATCACTGCCGAGGCGCGGGCCATGGAGACCTTCCGCGCGCGAGAAGCCGAAGTGTCGGAGATCCGAACCGATGCGTTGGCCCTGGCCGAAGATGTAACGGGCGAATCCAGCCGGGACGTCAACTATATCATCCCGCGCTTCGTGCTGGGGGAACTGCCCCTCGGGCTGACGGGCCTTTTCATCGCCGCGATCATCGCGGCGGCCATGTCCAGCATTGCGGCGGAGTTGAACTCTTTATCCACGGCCACCGTCATCGACTTTTACCGGCGATGGGTTCGTCCCGAGGCGACGGATGCCCACTTTCTCAGGGTGTCCAAGCTGGCAACGGGGTTCTGGGGAATCTTTGCGTGCGTCGTAGCCACCTATGCCGCCACGCTGGGATCGCTCATCGAGGTGGTGAACCGTTTCGGTTCGTTCTTCTACGGGTCGATTCTGGGCGTCTTCCTGCTGGCCATGATCCCACGAACCCGGGGGCTCGGAGCGTTCGTCGGCCTGCTGACGGGGATGGGCGTGGTGGCGGCAGTGACCTTCGGCGCGCCGTCCGTGTCCTTTCTGTGGCACAACGTGATCGGTGCCGTCACCGTGGTGGTAGTAGGGGGCGCGCTTAGTTTCCTGCGTCCGTCCCGATCTTGAGCATTTTGGATTGGGGGTGTTGGATCACGTTGCGTGCTCCGGTCGCCATTTGCAACCGAGGAGACGGTGAGACGATGAATCGACGAACAAACCAGCGAGAAACCCCTCCTCGATACGTCGTCTCTTCGATTTGTCGTTTCTACAAACCCGATCAGAGGACGCTTCTGCCTTCGAGCGCCCGAGAGAGGGTGGCTTCGTCGGCATATTCTATGTCGCCACCGATGGGCAGGCCGCGCGCGATGCGCGTGACGCGTACCTCCAACGGCTTCAAAAGCTGGGCAATGTAGTAGGCCGTGGTGTCGCCTTCCACGTTGGGATTCACGGCGAGGATGACTTCTTGGACCTGCGAGTGCTCGTCCTCTCCATAGGCCGGATGCGTTTCGGCGACCTGAACCCTACCGGGTCGACCGTTTTGGCCCACTGCCACCGACGCGACCTGCTGGAACGACGGATCGATACGGGCGATGAGTTCGCGGATGCTCAGGTCGTCGGGTCCGACGCCGTCGAGTGGAGAGACAACGCCGCCCAGGACGTGGTAGACGCCCCGGTATTCGCCCGTGCGTTCGAGCGCCATCACGTCGTTCGGCTCCTCGACGACGCAGATGATGGAATGGTCGCGCTTGGGCGAGCGACAGATAGGGCAGACGTCGCTGTCGGTCACGTTGTGGCAGACGACACAGTGCTTGACGTGGTCTTTCACCGCGACGAGGGCAGCGGACAGGGCCATTACATCGTCTCGGGACATCTTCAGCACATAGGCGGCCAGCCGTTGAGCGGTCTTCCGCCCAATCGTCGGCAGTTTGGTCAATTGTTCTACCAGCGCTTCGACCGATTCGGAGGTGAATTGCATCGATTTTGTGTACGTGTTTCCAGAGTTTTTCTTCCGGCTCGTTTAAGATACACTGGCGGGAAGACAGCATACCGTCATAGCCGGATGGTTGCTGCTAGCCAGCACCCATCCGGCCCCGGCACGGGGGCGAGGAGCGTCGCCGGGAAGCCTATAAACCGAGTTGCCCGAGGTCGAGGCCGGGCGGTAGGAGGCCGCCGGCAGTTTTCTGCATTTCCTGGCGAGCCATGGCAGCGGCTTCGTCGAGGGCTTTGTTGACGCCGGCAATGATGAGGTCTTCGAGCATTTCCGGATCTTCCGGATCTACGACGGTGCTCTCGATCTTGATGGCCGTGATGCGCTGCGCGCCGCTTGCCGTCACTTTGACCATGCCGCCTCCGGCTTCCGCCGTGACGCTCTTGGCCTCTAACGCCTGCTGCACTTCCGACATCTTTTGCTGCATCTCCATCACCTTGCCAAACATGTCGGCCATATTCAATCCGCCTAATCCTTCCATTTCAAGTCCGGTTTTTTGCGAAAGACAGCCGTTTTCGCTCGTGGAACGTCTGGAAAAAGGGCCTCTCAATCACGCGCCGCCCGTTTGCACATTCGGCCCAAGGGAGTCCCGCGTGAAGGACACCGATTACATCATGGCTGGTTACGTGAATATACCCCATCGTCGGCTGGATATCCGCAGGCCCGGCGATTTTCTGCGCGAAAGAGGGGGAGGCGCAGGTCGACGACGCACCACGAGACGAGGGTAGATCGAAACCAGGGAAGTATTACACCCTTTTCCGGTCGTGCTTGTTCTGGAGACACGATGAAGAGCGTATCCATATGCCTTTGGGGGATACGCGCTTCGTGCAGCGTGACGGGGTAGGCATGAACCTCGTCGCTATGAGTAACGCTCCTGTTACTCCTTTCTTTAAGAGGGTATCCGTTGCACCCTTTTGGGTCTTTACTGGTAGCAGATCGGGCAGGTCCAGCTACATCTCTTTCTGGATCTGCCTCAGATGGTGGGGAAAGCCGGTGCTCGCTGGTGGGGGCACCGGCTTTTTTATGGACCGGCCTCACCGGGTGCCTTTTGCGTGGACGCTTTCATCGGTCGCATCCCACGCCCATACCGTGTGACTGTGAAGTTAAGTTGATCTCCTGCCTATCGATATGATGTTTGTGTATCGGATCAGGCTGGTGCTCTGCAAGCAACCCATGGTTGTGCGGGGCACCAGCCTTTTTTATCGGTCCGTGTCTGCGGCGTTGGGCTGTCTTGGAGGTACGGCATGGCCCCTATATTGGGGGGATTTTAGATTTCGCCACAGGTAACGATACACACAAGACTTTAGGTTCACATAGATCTGGCCGGGGTGCATCTTGGGAGTACCCCGGCTTTTGCTTTCTATCCGCTTTTTCCGGTAAAAACGCTTTGCGTTGACGCGTCCGCCCCCTTACAAGCCGTTCCCGGTGGATTGGGGATCGAGCATGGTCACGAGGTCGCGTTTCTTCGGAACGGTTCGGACGAAGTGTCCGAAATGGCGGCATTCTTCCAGGCGGCAAGACCACGCGAGCCGTCCGTCCCACACCGTCACATCCGGACAGCCGTCGCACATGTTCTGGCGGCCGTCTTCGAGGACATCTATCGGCTGGATGACCATGATCGATTGCATGTAGAGCCTCCGGAAGAGCAGCCGAGGATCGCGTATCGCGCGTGCGAGCGTCTTACGGACGCCACGGTCGAACGGCCACAGCCAGAGCAGGGAGCGTCCGCGCCGGAGCACCTTAGGCGTCGTGTAGGCCATGTAGCATCCTTTCCAGAGGTGGTGCAGCGTCTGCGTCAGTTCGGCCATGCGCGGCCCCAGGTATCCGTAGATTCGGTTGCGGGTGGCGGCGCGGGTCGTGAGCAGCCACTTGAAGGAATCCGGCTTTTCCGTGCCGTTGAGGTAGGCGCTGGGAGAGAAGTCGGGATGCCGTTCGCGAAGCTTCTCGATCACGTCGGAGCCGGTGACATCGGTATCCGGGTTGGGCATGGCTTCTCCGTAGACGGGTCCGATGTCGACTTGCTGTCCGCCCGCATAGTAGTCGAAGTCGCCTCCGAGAGCCGAGGCTCGGAAACAGATGAACACCATGAGATGCACGATGTCGATGTGTTGCTGTGCCCAGTCTACGAGGTCCGGTACGGCGTCGAGCGTGTCCTCGTACACGGTAGCGTTGAAGGCACAGGCCAGCCCCCCGACCCGCGCCACCATCTGGGCAAATTGGAGACGTAGCTCGTTCAGTTCCTGTTCGTTCTTATGCTTCCAGCCCGGACGCCCTTGCTTGCTGTCGATGTGGAAGGTGAATCCTGCCAGGCCGGCCTTCTTGAGTTCGCGTGCAAGCTCTTCGGTGAGGGCGAGTCCGTTCGTGTTGAGGATCGGCTTCCATCCCCGCTCCCTGACCATCCGCACGATGTCTACGATCTGCGGGTGCACGAGCGGATCCCCTCCGGCAATGGAGACGGCGTCGAACGTGCGCTGCGCCGCGAATACATCCAGGTCGGCTGCTACTTCTTCGAGGGTTTTGTGCTGATCGATGTTGGCGCGGTAGCACCCTTCACAGGCCAGGTTGCATTTCAGCGTCGGCTCGAGCCAGACAATGGCGTTGTCCGGGAGCGTCCAGGGCAGGCGGTACAGAGAACGATGATCGAGATCTACAGACATACGTGACACCGGATGGGTTTATGGTGACAGCTTGGATAACAGCGCGCGCGAAGAAGAGTCGCGGTGTAAGGTTCGATTTGCTCGTGGTCGATGTTTTTCTGTAACCAGTTATGAGATGGCGTGAAACAAGCGTGGAGCCCCTTCTTCACACCTTAGATACTAAGAAGGTAGTTGTCCCAGTAGCTTGCCGAGCAACAGCTCTCGAATTGTTGGTATATCACCTCGTCTTCGCGTGTTCTGTCTTATTATGGATTCTCTCAATCAGGTGCAACGGTGCTACAAAAACCAGCGATGTTTTCAGGGATTCCCCTACACGTTTGTAGGGGAGCATGGGGCCGGAGCCGGCGCGTTTCCGGGTATCGTTCTCGCGCAGTGATGGTCGTTGCTCTCTTGATGTGTGCCGGGGGCTCAGGGCAAAAGGCAGTCTCCTACCATAACTCACGTTGTGCCCTCCGGTCCCAACGAGGAAACGAGGAGAGGGCCAGACGAGGAAACGACGAACAAACTAGCGGGAAACCTCTCCTCGATTCGTCGTTTCCCCGATTCGTCGTTTCAACCCAAGGGGGTCACAACGTGGGTTACCATACTAATTCTCCGCCGAATTGGTCGAAAATTGCTTGAATGACAGGGTTTTCTTGCCGCTTCCGTTGCATGTATTCATAGGGGTCGATGTCCGGCGTCGTTTGTTCAGGTACGCTCGGCTGGATGTCTTCGCAAATAGTAAACGTGATGCGGCTGACGTCCTCCGGATGGACCCCGTTGAGGTGTTTCAGCAGGAAGTCGTGCTGGTTGTTCAAGAGGCGGCGGTGGAAGTCGTCCGGCACGCCAATCACGACCGTCTCCGCTTCCACCTCCAGGGGTGCGGCGTGTTGTAGTAGGGCTCCTACATGGATACGCTCCGTCTTAACGGCCTGTATGTAGCGCGGCCAGACAGACTCCAGGAGGGTGGGGGCAGGAGGAGCCACCGCTATTTTTTGCAGGGTTTTGAGTGCCCCTGATCCTTCAAAGAGAGCCGTGGCGTCGGTTTCAGCATCCGGCGCGGCGGTACGCGGCGCTTTCTTCTGGAGAGCCGGTGGCCCAAACAAGCTCGGATAATCCGGTGGGCGCGGGGGGGGAGATGGTTGTTCGCGGTAATCAGGGGCTGGAGGGGGCGTGTCTTCTTCGGGCTCCGGAGCGGGGGCGTCCGTATGTTCGGAGGTATCTTCCACCGGTGCAGGAGGTTGGCCCGTTTCCTCCGATGGAGTTTCCACGTCCTCCACCGAAGCAACGTCAGGTGGTGGTGGGGGAATAGGTAGCACGTGGACGGGGGGGGCTTTCGGATCCGAGGTTTCCAGGGGCGGTGGGGTAGAGCCGGGGGAAAGGGTGCCTTCGCGAGCAAGCGTTTCCAGCCGGTCGAGGTGTTGGAGCGCTTCGCGCAGGTCGGTGGAGCGGGAGAGGGCAGCCATCTTGAGCAGCGCCATTTCCAGCTTCATGCGGGGATGCGCGCTGCTTTTAATCGACTCCTCCGTCTCGTCAACGACCATCAGCAGGCGGAGCAGGTCGGTCTCGGTAAACGCGCGGCTGATCTCGGCATAGCGTTGGCGCGTGGCCTCGGCGGCTTCAATGAGCGCGGTGTCCTGCATCGTCAGGGCCACCAGCAGATTGCGCAGGTGTTCGGCCAGCCCCACCAGGAACTCCTGCAAATCGTAGCCGGATTGGACGATGTGATCGACCAGGCGGAGCATGCCGCTGCTGCTGCGCTCCGATACGTGCCGGGTAACGTCGAAGAAGAGGTCCACGTCTACCACGCGCAGGGCTTCGGCGAGGTCGGTGTAGTGGAGATCGGTGCCGCAGAGCGAGACGGCCTGATCGAAGGCCGAGAAGGAATCGCGGAGGGCACCGTCGCCTTTACGGGCCAGCAGCAGCAGCGAAGCTTCGTCGGCGGTGATGGTTTCTTCCTCGCAGATCAGGCGCAGGCGTGCCACAATCTCCGGGACGGGAATGCGCCGAAAGTCGAAGCGCTGGCACCGAGAAAGGATCGTCGGAAGGACCTTGTGCGGCTCCGTAGTGGCAAAAATGAACAAGACGTGCGGAGGCGGCTCTTCCAGGGTCTTCAGCAGCGCATTGAACGCCGCATTCGAGAGCATGTGCACCTCGTCGATGATGTAGACCTTTTTGCGGCTGCCCTGGGGAGGGATGCGGACCGTCTCGCGCAAGTCGCGGATGTCTTCGACCTTGTTGTTCGAGGCGGCGTCGATTTCGAAAATACTGAGGCTGCGACCCGTTTCGAAGTCGCGGCAGGACTCGCACTGGCGGCACGGTTCGGCGGCGTCCGTGCGTTCTTCGGGCGGCGTGGTGCAGTTGATCGCTTTGGCCAGGATACGGGCCGCCGTCGTCTTGCCGATGCCGCGCGGGCCGCTGAAGAGATACGCGTGAGCCAGCCGATCCAGGCGAAGCGCATTTTTGAGTGTCTCGGTCACGTGCTCCTGCGCGACCAACTCGTGAAACAGATTCGGGCGATACTTACGGGCTGTGACGAGGTAGCGCTGATCGGACATACAGGAGAGATCAATACCAGACGGTGAGCAAAGGAACGTAAGCCCATGCGTGTGCAAGGTAGGGAGCCACGCGCAGACGCACAACAGGGGCCGCGACTATTCCTAACGACAACAAAAAGCCGGTGATCCCGACGTTCTGGCATCGCGATCCCCGGCTTTAACCCGTTTCTTATGGTTCTGCAAGGGCCGGTTAACTCGCTACTTCGATCACCTTCGTCCCGGCGATGCTATCGCCCCAGCGGCGGCCTTCGGTGTCTGTGAGCACCTTGAAGATTTCAAAGAGACTGATGGCCAGGGCGGCCAGGCCGATGATGGGAGCCAGGAGCCAGCCGATGATGGGAATAAGCGCCAGATAGCCGACGGCCCACATCCAGTTGCGCTTGACGGAGTCCTCCATGGTCATTTTTCCACCGTCGAGGCGGACGGGGCGCAGCTTCATCACTTTCTTTCCGATCGAACGGCCATCCATAAAGTCCAGTTCAAGGCCGTCGCGCACCACCATGTAGGCACCGGCTACCAGCCAGCCTACGAAGGGAATCATGCCGACCACACTGGCCAGCACCCCGTCGATCAGCATGGCGACGAAGCGTTTGCCAAGGTCAGCTTTGCCTTCCGGGACGGCACCGGTGGTGGTCACCGGGGCGGGCACCTCCGAAGCGGTGCTTTCAGCCGCATCAGAGGTAGTTTCGGCGGTGGTTTCGGGAGTTGGGTGGGTTTCCTCTTCGTGGGTTGGTTCCATAACACATTCTCCGGTTGTGGGGGGTGAGCGTTTGGTGTCTCAAGCGATACGACAGAACACCACGACAAGCGCAGGAATAAAGAAACGGTTTTAACGTGCGAATCTATGAGCGGAAATGCAAGTGCTGAATCGTGTATGAGAGATTTCTCCTGCCAAAAAAAGAAAGATCGTTCCCGATACACCGGCACAGGGTGTCGTTCGGACGTTGAGAGGGCCTGTTTTAGGAGGAGGTGCCGTCCGGAAGGCGCTGGTCGATGAGGGTAGGGTTGGCCGACGGCTCGTCGGAAGGAGGCGCTTCTTCGCGGTCGGGGAGAGGAGGAGCCGTGGAGGAAGGGTCGAAGCAGCGACGGCAGCGCGGTTCGTAGACATCCTGCGCGCCGAGGAGCACCCGTTGGTCGTTGGCGGCGAGGCGCTGTGAGTGATTGGCCGGAGCGCCGCAGATCACGCAGATGGCGTGCAGTTTGGTGACGTGTTCGGCGATGGCCATGAGCTGCGGAATCGGCTCGAACGGCTGGCCGAGATAGTCCTGATCCAGGCCGGCCACGATCACGCGTTTGCCGTCGCGGGCCAGGTGCTGGCACACGTCTACCAGTTCCAGCCCGAAGAATTGCGCCTCGTCGATGCCGATGACCGTTGCCTCGCCCACGAGCAGCAGGATCTGTTCCGCCGCGTTGACCGGCGTAGACGGAATGGCGTTCTCATCGTGCGAAACGACCTTTTCGTCGCTGTATCGCTTGTCGAGGGCCGGTTTGAAAATCTCTACGCGTTGCCGGGCGAACTGCGCTCGCTTCAGCCGCCGGATCAATTCCTCCGTTTTCCCGCTGAACATGGAGCCACAGATGACTTCAATCCAACCGTGTGGGCTGGTCTGGTTGAAAATGAGCGGCTCCATGAAGCGAATCGCGCAGGTTGAATTTCAAGAGTCGGGTGCTACCAATGCATGGGGGTAAAATAGGGCATAGCCCGTACAGATGCCGCCGTTCGAAGCTCGGCATTGCATGATGGCCTTCGGGCCGCCGGCGTCTGTCGCCCCCTATACGTCGCCAGCCGCGCCGGCTTCGATCCAGCCGGTGACGCCGTTGGGGAGGCGCACTTCCAGCCAACCCTCCTGCTGGCCCAGCACGTCGAGGAGGATGCCTTCGTGGACGTTAAGTTCGGAGGAGGCGTCCTCTTGTGGGGCTTCGCGCAGGGGTATCTGGTCTACGACCACGACGGCCTGGCGGTCGAGCGTGTGGTCGAGCGAGGCTGCAAAGGCGGTGACGAGCAGGAGAATCCCCAGCAGCAGTGAAAGTGAAAGAGCCCGTCGATGCCAGGGGTTGCGCGTACCCGTCCAGGTGCGATGCCCGATCAGGACGGCGGCGATTCCGTAAAAAAACAACCCGACGATGAAGAAGACCGCTGCTCCCGTGTGGACCACATACCGTTTCCAGAACGCCAGCCAGAAGGGTGTGGGCAGGGCCGAAACCGGGGCCTCGATGCGCGAGCGGGCAATGTCCAGGTTGTGCAGGAGTTGGGGGTCGTTCGGGAGGAAGCGCCGGGCTTTCTCATAATAGCGAATGGCCTGGCCCAGTTCATCGAGGCGATAGTAGGCATTGCCCATATTATAAAAAAGGGCACCGCTGGTGTAGCCGCTGTTCAGGGCTTCCTCGTAGGCGGCGAGGGCGTCCTGGTAGGCTCCCTGGAGATACTGTTGATTGCCTTCGTCGAAGTGCCGTACGGCATCGGCAATCTGGGCGAAGGTATCCGGGGTCGTTGCAGGAAGCAACGCCAGGCTGAGCGAAAGAGGAAGGATGTAGAGGGCAAACCGCATCGTGCGTGTTATTCAGAGGCTGTCGGGGCGGATTGCCGGCGAAAAGCCGCATCGAAGGCAATGATGAGCCCGCGTGCCTGATCCAGCGCCGTTGCCATCTGGTCGTGGGGGGGGCGTGTGGGTGAAAAACGAGCCGCATCGCAGGCGTCCAGCAACTGTTTCAGATCGTCGCGTAACGGTTGAGAAAGACCGGCTTCAACCAGCCGTTCGTCGAGTTGGGGGCGTGTGAAGGCCAGTTCGGCAATGTTGAGCCGGTTGCCCACGAAGCCGAGGACGGCGCGTTCCAGTTCTTCGTAGAACGCACGGGGTTCGTCCTGGCGCAGCAGGGCGTCGGCTTGCTTCAGATGCTTGCGTGCCAGGGGATGCGCCCGGCGGTTTCGGGCATAGGCCGGGTCGCTGACCAGCCGGTCCGTATGCCGCCGGTAGACCAGCGTCGTGCCGATCAGCAGGAGCGGAAGCATTAGCAGGACGTAGGTCCACGGAGTGCGGTAGAGCGGCCTCTGGTGGAGACGCGTCCATGTGGTGCCGGCAAGAGGGTGCGCAATGTCGTCTACGGGAAGACCGGCAGCCGTGGCGCTAGTGGCTGGCGGCGTGGTCGTCGTGCCGGTGACGCGAATGCTGAACGGCTCGGAGCGCAACGTCCGGTATTGCGTGGTTTGCGGATCGAAGTACGCGAATTCGACCGGGGGGATCTCGAAGGTGCCGTTGGAGCGAGGCACGAGCAGGTACGTAAAGGTCTGGGAACCGCGTATACGCTGTCCTCCGGTGTCTATCGCCGTTTTTACTTCAGGCTCGTAGGTTTCGAAGATGCCCGGAGTCTTGATGAGCGGAGCCTCCAACATTGCCAGGTTGCCCGTTCCCGAGATGCGCACCGTCATCTGGACCGGTTCGCCTACTTCGACGTCGGTACGGTCGATGTGGGCATTCATGTCGAAGCGGCCAACGGCTCCATGAAAACTCTCCGGTGCGCCTGCGGGGAGCGGTTTCGCTTCAATCGTAATAGCCGGCGACGCGCGCTCAATGGTTTCGTAGGGATTGCGTAAGGAGAAGAACCGGCTAAACGGATCGTTGGTGCGGGGCGCGAAGACTTCGGTTTCGATGCGGAGGGGATCGATGCTCAGTGCGCCGTTACGGGTTGGGAAAACGGCCACGCGCTTGAGCACAATGGCATTATAGCGCAGCCCGTTGAGGGTCGTCACACGGGGCATGGGGCGGGCTTCTACGTCGAGTTCTTCGCGCCAAAACCCTTCGGCATCCCACGAATCGGCCAGGCGGCTGTGGCGGGGCTGGATGAAGTTGCGGAAGTAGAGCTGGTATTCAATCGTGACCTGCTCGTTCTGGTAGGCCTGGCGGGCACTGGGAACGGCGCGGATAAAAATATCGTCCTCGTTGACGCTGCTCTCGTTTTCGCCGGCTTCGTCATCGCGTTGCGCGTCCAGGGGGCTGGCGAACGGATCCAAGAGGCGTGAGGCACGGGTCTGACGTTGCGGGCGTTGCGCCTGCGGCACCACCTCGACGCGAATCTCCTCCGTCTTATACAGGCGTCCTTTTACCGAGACCGCCAGCGGCATGATGCGGGCGGCTCCTTCTCGGACGGGGCGAAACCCCCACTGAAACGCCACGCTTTGCTGTAGCTGACCGTTGATGAACGTGATGTTGCGCTGCGTGCTGGGGACGGCTTGCAGTAGGGCCAGTCCTTCGGTCTCGGGCGGCTCGGGCGTCTCGATGTCGGCGAAGGAAACGCCCTTCACTTCCAGGGTATAGGCGACCGTCTCTTCGGTGCCGATGGTCGTTTCGTTGACCAGCGCCTCGACGGCAACATTCTGCGCGTTTGCCGTGATACTGGAAAAGACGAAAACGGCCAATAGAAAGGGAATATGTGCAATGCGGATCGTCATGCCAGGCTGCTTTGCATCTCAAGACCGCGCGTGCCACGGAGCCAGTAGCTGAACGCAGCGGGTTGCGTGCTTGTTCACCAGTCTTTCTCGACGCGTCGCGGGCGTCCTTTCACCTTCTGGACTTCGCGCAGGAGTTGTTCTTCTTCGTTTTCCAGGGCTTGCAGGATGCGCTCGGCCTGCTGGCGGCTGAGCTGCTCCGACGGCTCAGGCGGGGGTGGTTGGTTCTGGTTTTGGTCCTGTGGTTGGTCCTGGTTTTGCTGCTGATCCTGATTTTGATCCTGGTTCTGGTCCTGTGGTTGATCCTGGTTTTGCTGCTGGTCCTGATTTTGATCCTGGTTCTGGTCGTTCTCCTGGTTCTGATCCTCGCTTTGTTGGTTTTGTTGTTGTTGCTGTTCCAACTGGCGTTTGACGAATTCGTAGTTGAACTTGGCGTCCTGATTCGTGGGGTCGGCCAGGAGGGCTTTTTTATAATGTTCCAGGGCGGCTTCCGCCTGTTCGAGACGAAATGCATTGTTGCCCGCATTATAGGCGGCCCGTGCATAATTTTCGACGGAAGCAGCGGTCTCCAGCGCTCGGGCAAAGGCCGCCTGAGCCAGGTCGAATTCCTGCTGCTTGTGCAAGGCCGCTCCGAGGTTATTTTGCAATCCGTGAAAAGCGAGATCGGTTTTACCGCCCTGATAGGC
Organism: Rhodothermales bacterium; assembly: GCA_046756545.1. Classification (GTDB taxonomy): domain Bacteria; phylum Bacteroidota; class Rhodothermia; order Rhodothermales; family JBHHWM01; genus JBHHWM01. Next base: position 24,688 of record JBHHWM010000030.1, read on the forward strand.
ATTCAGGCCGGTATAATAGGCATCGGCGGCGGCTTCGTATTGCTCCTGTTTATAGAGGGCATTCCCCCGGCGACCCTGTTTCTGGGCCATGCTTACCTGGGTGATGCCCAGGCACAGAAGGAGCACGAACACATGATGACGTTTCATCGGGCTTGAGAGGAATTGCTGTCAGGTTGAATGGAAAACAACTGGGCCGTCTTTCTACGCCGATCACTGACAAATCGTTCAGCCATCAGCAACAGCAGCGCCAGAAAAAGCGGCCACTGATATTTGATTTCGTACTCTTCGAACTGCTCGGCACCCAGTTCCGCCTTATCTAAACGTTCGAGGGCCGAAATTATTTCGGACAGGGAACTGGAGGTGCGCGCAATCCGAAAGTATGCGCCGTCTTCGGCCAGCGCTTTCAAACCGTCTTCCTCCAGGCGAGTCTGCACCACCTGGCCGTCGAGGTCTTTCTTGTAGCCGACGCGGCGGCCGCTGCGGTAGAGCGGAATCGGTACGCCGGCGGCCTCGCCGACCCCTGCGGCGTAGATCACGATGCCTGCGTCTCGTGCTTCCTGGATGATGGCGTCGATATCGGCGACGTGGTTTTCGCCGTCCGACACGATGAGCAGGGCGTGCGAACGGGATTCATTCTCGTTTTCATCGGGGGCCTCGAAGGCCTGGACGGCCATGCGGAGCGCCATGCCGAAATCGGTGCCCGGCGTAGGTAGAAGGGCGGGATCGGCCACGTCCAGGAACAGGCGGACGGCGCTGTAGTCGGTCGTGAGGGGGCACTGGATGAACGCATCCCCTGCAAAGATGACCAGCCCGATCCGGTCGCCGCGCAGGTCGTTGAGCAGCTTTTTGATCTCATTCTTGGCACGTTCGAGCCGGTTCGGTGCGACGTCTTCCGCCGTCATCGACAGCGACACGTCGAGCGCAATCACGATGTCGACGCCTTCGCGTTTGACCTCGCGTAGCTTGGTGCCCATCTGTGGTCCGGCCAGGGTTGTCGCTATCAGGAGGATGCCCAGCACCACCAGGGCGGCCTTCCATCGGCGGCGTCGCGTGCTCACGGCCGCCGCCAGTTTGCGGACCAGCGTACTCTGGCCGAAGCGATGGACCGCTTTCCTTCGCTGCCACGCGGCCCACAAGAACAACGCCACCACCAGCGGTACGGCAGCCAACGTCCACAAGTATTCAGGATGAAGCCAGGCCATGATTGTGTCGGATCGTTCTCACGTTGATCGGTAATGGATGCAAGGCCGGTTAGGGGAAGCGCCGAAGCCGTGTCGTCGCAAGCAGGACTTCGAGCAGGAGCAGGCCGAAAGCAGGCCAGAGGAAAAGGGCGTAGCGTTCTTCGTAGTCGGTGTAGATGCGCGTTTCGATCTTCGTCTTTTCCAGTTCTCCGATTTCCTGGTAGATGTCGCGCAAGGCTTGCTTGTTCGTGGCGCGGAAGTACTTCCCGCCGGTTTTCTGGGCCACCGATTGCAGCATCTCCTCGTCGATCTCGACGGGTACCATCTGGCGCTGTCCCCGGGCGAAGGGCGAGTTGATCGGGAAGGGGGCCTCGCCGTAGGTGCCTACGCCAATGGCATAGACACGCACCCCGAGGGTAGCCGCCACTTCGGAAGCCGTGACGGGGTCGACCTCGCCCCGGTTGTTTTGCCCGTCGGTGAGCAGGATGATCACCTTGCTCTCGGCCTCGGTATCCTTGAGGCGGTTGACGGCGGTAGCCAGCGCCGTGCCGATGGCCGTGCCGTCTTCGATAGCGCCTACCTCGACTTCCTGTAGCATGCGCAGGAGGAACGGATAATCGAGGGTGAGCGGGGTTTGCGTGTAGGCTTTGGCGGCGAAGACGATCAGGCCGATCCGGTCGGAGAGGCGTCCCCGGATAAACTCGGCGGCGACGTCGCGGGCGGCTTCGAAGCGGTTGGGGTTAAAATCCTGGGCCCGCATCGAGGTCGAGGTATCGAGCACCATGACGATGTCGACGCCTTCGGCGAAGCGTTCTCGCGTCACGTTGCGTTCCTGCGGGCGCGCCAGCGCGAGGATGCCCAGCGTCAGGGCGGCCATCCGCAGCAAGGCGGGCAGTCCTCCGAGGTAGGTCCACATCGTTTTCGGGGCGGCCTTTGCCGAAGCCACGTTGCTGAAGCGCAGCCCAACCTTACGTCGCGCGCGCCACCACTCCCAGGTACCCAGCAGGGGAACCAGGGTCAGTAGCGCCAGCCACTCCGGTTGGGCGAATTCGAAATTCATGGTTTGCTTTTTGTTTACCGTGTTTAGCCTGTCGCCTGTCAGCGGTGACGGATCCCTTTCTTGACGGCGTCAACCAGCATCGGAAGTACGGTGCCGGCCTTGCCCAGCACCACTTCGTCAAGGTAATCCGCAATGGCACTGGCCTGGATGTTCACTTCGGCTACGTACGCGCCGCTGTCTTTGGCCAGAAGCGGGAGGCCCGCTGCCGGATACACGACGGCACTCGTGCCGATACTCAGAAACACCTCGGCCTGTTGCGCTGCTTCGCCGGCGCGTTCCATCACGCCCTCGGGCAACATTTCGCCAAACCAGACCACGTCGGGGCGGGTGTATCCGTCGCACGCACTGCACCGGGCCGCCGATCCCGACGCAAGCGGCGACAGGTCCTCCTCGGTCGCCGGTGTGCCGCAGTCGATGCAGTAGCTGCGGGTGATATTGCCGTGCAACTCCTCGACGTTTTTACTGCCCGCCCGCTGATGGAGGTTGTCTACATTTTGCGTGATGAGGGTAAAGTCCGGCGCGATGTCTTCCAGGTCTACCAGGGCGCGGTGCCCCGGATTCGGCGCTTTTTCCCGGGCGATGCTACGCCGGTGCATGTACCATCCCTGCACCAGTTCCGGGTTGTTGAGGAATGCCCGGACGTTGGCCAGTTCCTCGGGCTTGAATTGTTTCCACAGGCCCCCCGGATCCCGAAACGTCGGAATCCCGCTCTCGGCGCTAATACCTGCCCCCGTCAGCACGGCGACGCGCTGCGCGTGGGCGAGGCGGTTGACGAGTTCCTGGCTGAAGGGTGCGTGGGACAAGGGTGTCGTGATGGCTGAGGGAGCGGGTCAGGGAGTCGAGGATTCTACATGTACGCGCGGAGCCATGCGTTCGTGATCCATGGCAATCTGGCGCAACTTGGTTTCGATGAGGTCCACAGTGGTCCGGGTGCCGTCCAGCGTCGAGCGGCTTTGCGGAGGGGGCGGCTTGATGTCGGCAAACTTGACTAGGTCGGCCAGTTCGAGGATGTTCTGGACGCGTTGGGGAGCGCCTCCGGGTAGCTTGTAGCGTACGGTACGTCCGTCCAGCTCGTGCATCAACTCACGCGTAGTACGCTCCAGCGCCGGAACGTCGAGACGGTCCTCCAGGTACGTGCGCAGCACATCCGACAACTCCACGAAGAACGGTTTGATTTGCTCCGAAGCGTTGAGGTTGGCGGTAGCTTCAAGCGTGCGAAGCCGTTCAATGGCAGATTCATAGGGCGAGATCTGCGGTAGGGTCGGCGGGGGCGGCGGTTCGGGTTCCGGTGCGTGCCGTTTCTGGCGAAGGTAATAGAGCAGAAGTCCGGTCCCCACCAACAATGCCATCCCCAGCAGCGCATACGGCCAAACCGGGGTAGAAAATTCGAAGAGCGGCGCTAGCTCCTGGATGCCCTCCGCTTCATCGGGGACGAGCGAGATTACCGGCAGAAACAGCGAGCCGGAGGCCACAGATAACGTGTCTTCATCAGCCGAGAAGACGACCGGCAGGGCCGGTACGTACGCCGTGTCGAGCGCGAACGTCGTGACTTCGTAGACGATGCTATCGATGCGGGAGTCCCCCGAGCCTATCGGGTAGCCGCCCGATGTCGTCACCCCCAGCACGTCCAGGTCGCCGAACGAGGAATCGTCGGCGGCAGGGTCGGGGAACAAGGGAGTGAGCGAGGCCCCATGCATGGCTACGAGCGTCAGCGAAAAACGGTCGCCTACGGTGACGCTGTCTGCCGACAGGTATGCCTCTACGCGTTGAGCCCGGGCCGGCGAAGCCGTCAGCAGCACGGCGAGCAAGAGCGCCGTGCCCAGCCATGGTGCCCTGCAAGGGTGTATGTTGAAGCTTAGATCCATCAGAACATCTTGCTGCGGTGACGGAAGAAGCGGATGAGCGGATCGACGTAGTTCTCTTCGGTCCGAATCTTGACCGCATCGACCCGGGTGCGCTGGAACAGGTCGGCCAGGTTGGTGCGTTGCTTATAGGCATGCCTGGCAAAGGCCCGACGGGCCTGGCGGCTATGCGTATCCACGATCAGCGTCTCGCCTGTTTCCGGATCGGTCAGGTCAACCAGGCCGAGGGGAGGCAGTTCCTTTTCGCGCCGGTCCTGCATATGGATGGCCACCGTGTCGTGGCGCTGAGCGACCAGACGGAGCGGTTTGGCGAAGTCGGTATCGAAAAAGTCGCTGATGATCAACACGATGGAGCGGCGATGCAGCACGTGCAGGATGTGGTTCAGAGCCACCGACAGGTTGGTGCGTCGTGATTGCGCCTCGTGCGCAAACAAGTCGCGGATGAGACGAAGCACATGGCGGCGTCCTTTCTTGGGCGGCACGAAAAGCTCTACCTGGTCTGAAAACAGCAGCAAGCCCACCTTGTCGTTGTTTTTGATGGCGCTGAAGCCGATGATGGCGCTAATTTCGGCAGCGATCTCGCGCTTGAACTTGTTCTGCGAGCCGAAGTCTTCCGAGCCGGAGATATCGACCACGAGCATGAGCGTCTGCTCACGCTCTTCCTCGAAGATTTTTACGTACGTCTCGCCGGTTCGCGCCGATACGTTCCAGTCGATGCTACGGATATCGTCGCCGAACTGGTACGGACGTACCTCCGAAAACTCGATGCCGCGTCCCTTGAACGCCGAGTGATACTCTCCTCCAAAAACGTTATTGACCAGGCCTTTCGTACGTATCTCGATCCG
>JBHHWM010000031.1:0-29275 GCA_046756545.1 Rhodothermales bacterium
CGATGGCATTGGGAATGAGACGCTGGTTGACAAACTCGTAGGTCGTGACGTGATGTGCCTGAGCCAGCGCCTGATCGGTGGCGTCCCGGTCCCCCAGTTCCCACTCGAAGGAGAGATTATTCGGAGCCCCTTCGTGTACGAGAGGCACGCCGTCTTCGAGGGCTTCCGAAGCATCAACGACGGCGTCCAGCACCTCGTAGTCGATCTCCACGAGGTCCGCCGCATCCCTGGCCTCTGCTTTTCTCTCGGCGATGACCACCGCGACCCCGTCTCCGACGTGGCGCACCTTGTCGATAGCCAGCGTGTGGTGTGGCGGCTCCTTCATGTTCTCCCCGATCTGCCAACCGGTAGGAATGGGGTTGATGCCGTCGGCGGCGATGTCCTGCCCCGTAAAGACGGCCACCACACCGGGGTGATTGCGAGCGGCTTCGGTGCTGATGCTGTTGATGCGAGCATGGCCGTACGGGCTACGCACAATCACTGCATACGCCATGTTGGGCAGTACGATGTCGTCCGTATAACGGCCCCGACCGGTGAGGAAGCGCTTGTCCTCGACGCGTTTAACCGGGCTTCCAATATAATCCGTCATGATCGACCTGCATGTTCAATGAAAAGGGGAAATGAAGGGGCACTCGTTATGACGGACTAGCCGCCCGCCGATTCTTCGGCTTTCATCGGATCCATAGCCGCCCCGTGCATATGCTCGGCCGCATAGCGAATGGCTTTGACGATGTTGTGATAGCCCGTGCATCGACAGAAATTGCCTTCCAGCGCATGGCGGATCTCCGCCTCGCTGGGGTTCGGATGGCGTTGGAGCATATCGGCAGCCGCCATGATGACACCGGGGGTGCAGAAGCCGCATTGCAGCCCGTGCTCCTGCCGGAAGGCTTCTTGCAAAGGATGGAGCGTGCCGTTGCTCGCCATGCCTTCGATGGTCGTGATGTCGCTGCCGTCGGCTTGCACGGCAAACATCGTGCAGGACTTGACGGACATGCCATCGACGTGGACGGTGCAAGCACCACACTGGCTCGTATCACAGCCTACGTGCGTGCCCGTGAGTCCAAGCGTCTCGCGAAGAAAATCGACCAACAACATGCGGGGTTCGACCTCAACCTCGCACGAGACGCCATTGACGGTCACGTTGATAGGATAACCCATACTGCTCCTCCAAATAGGTTGGCTGAGAATCATAGTAATCGTAAGGGGGCGGGGCTCGAAACACGTCCGGAGGAGAGACAAACGCCTGCGACTCAATAGCCGGTGTGAGAAGAAGCGACAAGTCCTACAAAAGCCCGTACTTGTATCATGTACTAAATTTTTAGACGAGGTTCAATGTTTTTCGAGAAAATGTTTAGAGTTCGTCACGTACTCCCAGCCGGGTCTTCCATAGATTTATACCTGATCCCCTGTTGTTCTCCTGATATGCATCTGAAACGGATCTTCACCGTATTGCCTATCAGATATTTCGACAACCGTAAGGGCCCTCCAAACATGAATACAGGTTGGAAGCTACTGATTATGCTCGGCCTGGTAAAAATGAGCCCCAGGCGCATCCAGAAGTGGGGGAGAAAAGAAAACGTGCAGATGCTGGCCTATGCGCTGGAACATGGGTCTTACCAGCACCGGTTATACGCCGTCCGCGCCCTGGGCGCGATCAAGAACGACACCTCGGTGCATTTGCTACGAACGGCGCTGGCGGACCCTATTAAAATCGTGTCGTTGGCGGCTGTCCGTGCCTTGCGGCGCATCGGCACCACCCGCGCCCAGGACATAGAAATCGGCGCAACGCTGGCCCATTGGGAGGCGCAGGAACAAGCCCGCGCGACCAAACGCGCCTACGGAGCCGCCCGGCCTGCGCGTAGAGGCACACGCATCGACACATCGAAAATGAAGCGCTTCGAACAGTTTAAGCAACTCGTCCTCAGCCAGATGCACAAAGGGCACTTTTACGGCTAAACGGAACCGAGCAAGATCGAAGCACGGTCGGTGCGAAACGCTCCGGCGCAAGCGTCGTTGTATGGACACAGCCCCTCATCACCGGATACAAGGTATCGCTCGTTGGTGCCATGAAAGAACTCCTTCGTCTCCTCGCCGAAGCCGACCGTCTGCGCCGGGCACAGCAGCCCTTTGCCCTGGCAACCGTCGTAAAAATTAACGGCTCGACGTATCGGCGGCCCGGTGCCCGGATGCTGATCGACCCGGACGGCCGTACCTGGGGGACCATCAGCGGCGGTTGCCTCGAACAAGAAGTGGCCCAACAAGCCCTTCAGGTTATGGAGGACGGCACCCCCCAACTCCTCCCCTTCGATCTCAGCGACGACGACCTCATCCTGGGTTTCGGAACCGGCTGCAACGGCATCGTCCACGTGTTGATCGAACCCGTGCCCGCTCCCAACCGCACCGACCCGACGCTGCTGGTAGAAACCTGCCTCGAAAGCCGCCGAATCGGGGTGCTGGCCACCGTCATCGACGGCCCGAAAGAAAGCCTCGCCCTGGGCCGACGCGTGCTGCTGTTCGAAGACGGAAACACCCACGGCGACCTGCCCGAATCACCACTGCGAGACATGCTCCTCGACGAGGCGGCCCGGACGCTCAACGCCGGACGCCACCGGATCTGCCGGGTGGAAAGCGAAGAAGAACCCGCCGAGGTGCTCTTCGAAGTCGTGCGGCCGCCGGTGCGCCTGGTCCTCTTCGGCACCGGCCACGACGTGACGCCGGTCGTCCACGTTGCCAAAACGATGGGCTGGCCCGTCACCATTGTCGGGCGCAAGCCGCCGGACGTGCTGGCCGAACGGTTCCCCGAAGCGGACGACTACGTCTTCCTGATGCACGCACAGCAGGCCCTCGACTACGTGACGTTCGACACCCGCAGCGCCGCCGTTGTGATGAACCATCACTACCTGCGCGATAAGACGCTGGTGGGCACGCTTATGCAATCGCCGCTGCCTTACATCGGCGCGCTGGGGCCACGAGCACGCACCGAGCGCATCCTCAGCGAGCTATGCGCCGAGAACGAGACCCTCACCGACGAGCAGGTGGCGCAGGTCCACGGCCCTGTCGGGCTCGACATCGGCACCGAAACGCCGGAAGAGATCGCCCTGTCGATGATCGCCGAGATCCAGGCCGTGCACCACGCCCGCGCCGGCGGCATGCTGCGCGACCGCGCCGAAGCGATCCACGAAATCGTACCGGTCCTATAGCCCGAAGGATGTCCCATTCGCCGTGTGTTATGGACAGGCCCGCCCCATCGATGAGTACGCTGCTTCACCTCACCGCCATCGTACCGGCGGCAGGGCACTCCAGCCGGATGGGCACGGCGAACAAGCTGCTGCTCCCGCTCGGAGATAAGACCATCCTGGAACACGTCGCCGCCGCCATCTGCGCCGCGCCGGTCGAGGACGTGGTGGTGGTGACGGGGCATCAGCACGAACAGGTAAAAGCCGCACTGGCTGGCTACCCGGTCCGCTTTGCACACAACGCCCGGCATGCCGACGGCATGGCCTCCTCGCTCGCATGCGGCGTGCTAGCCGCCTCCTCCGCCACCGACGGTTTCCTGATCTGCCTGGGCGACATGCCTTTCCTTTCGAGCCGAACGATAACGCGGCTGCGCGACACCTTTGCAAACACACCGCGTCCGGCTATCCTCATCGCCACGGCGGACGGCCGGCGAGGCCACCCCGTCCTGTTCGACAGCGCCTACCGGAACGCCCTCTTGCACCTACGCGGCGACGTCGGCGCGCGCGCCGTCATCCAGGCCCATGCCGAGGCCGTCGTTGAGGTGGAAACGGGTAACGAAGCCCTCTTCCAGGACGTGGACACGCAGGAAGCCTACGATCAGATACGCCGGGGAACAGAACATGGCTGAGGGTTCCATCAGGCGTCACTCCCTCGCCACACGCGTCTCGATGCCGTGCTCACCCTTCCAGGCGAGTGTCCAGACGCCCCCGGCAGCAGCCAGCGCGGGGAGGTCGCCGGAGAAGCCGGGGGAAGAGGCGTCGAAGCGGAGATCGTGGCCCTCGGCACGGGCGAGGCGGACGACGTGCTCTTTCTTGTCTTCCCACGACAGCCATACGCCACCGCCGCGATCTTCCGTGAGGCTGACCTGCGAGACGGGCACGTCGGCAAGGAGGGTGTGTGGCGCGCCGAAGGTGGCCCCGGCATCGTCCGAGACGGCATAGAAAAGGCCCGCACCGGTCTCGACACCGGTGTACCAGGCCACATGGATGCTCCCTTTCCCATCCACCTCCAGCGCCGGGCCGCTATGCGGGCACCCTTCGATGGTCCAGCCGTCTTCGTGCACACGCACCGGCTCGGAAAACGTCATCCCGTAGTCAGTAGAGCGAACGAGGGCCATGTCGCGGCTTTTGTCCGGGAAGACGTGCCGCCACGCCAGATAGACCGTTCCGTCAGCGGTCACATCGAGTGCGGTCCGGCAACACTGGCAGGTATTCTGAGCCACCACCACGTTCGTCCCGAAATGCTGCCCGCCGTCGGTGGAGCGAGCCACGCGTAACTCGGTGCCGGGCATCGCGTCGTGCTGCGCCGTGCTGTGGCTGTGGCTCGCCTGCTGAAGGGTCGGCTGTCCGTGATGCGCCAGGGCGGCCCGAGCGTGATCTCGTTTCCGCGAATCGAGCCAGGAAACGTAGATGGTCCCATCCGGCCCGGCGGCGATGCTGTGGAAGGTGTGGCTGGTAGGCCGTCCAGCAGCATCATCGTTCACCGTGGTGGGGGACTCGAAGGTCCGGCCTCCATCCGTCGAGCGAGCGACGAGAAGGTTGCTGGCCGGGAAGCGCCGCCCTTCGACGTCGATCTTGTTCGTCCAGGCCACGTACACCTGTCCCTCCGGCCCGACGGCTACCTGCGCCGGAGCCTGCGCATGCCAGTTGGCATTCCCCGGCAGCCGGTTCACCTGCACCGGTTCGCTGATCGTTTCATGGCCGGACTCCAGGCGCGCCAGGTACACGTTGGTGAGGCTGTCTTCTTTTCCGAACCACGCCCAGTACACCGTTCCCTGCTGAGGATCAACGGCGGTGGTCGGAACGCCTACCTCCCCGGTAGCCACGGTCATCTGAGTAAATGCTGGCGGCGCGGGTTCGCATCCGGCCAACGCACCGAGGAGCAACACAACCCCTAGAAGATGGAGGTATGGATGGCGTATGCGTCGCATGGCGGCTCGTTTCGATTCGGGTTGCTTCGTACGGAGATCCATCATTACCGGCGGCTCAGGTTATACTGGAGGCCGAGGAAGAACGTGCGCGGCAGGCCCGGCGAGAATTCTTCGCCACGGCGCGCGTTGAACGTCGCCCGCTCGGCATAGCGCTCGTCGGTGAGGTTGATGATCCGCCCGAAGACCGAAACACCCCCGGCCACGGCGTACGTTGCACGCAGGCTGAACAGGTCGTGTCCGTCGTACTTGGCCGTGTTTTCCGGGTCCATCCAGTACGAACCGAGACGGGTCCATTCCAGCGAGAGGCTGCTTCCGGGCAGGAACGACGGGCGGTAGGTAGCCGTGGCATTCACGATCTCGCGCGGCGCGACTTCCATCTCGTTGCCGCTCAGGTCCAGCCTCGCGCTCGGCTGCCAGTCTTCATACGTGTGCTCGGCGTAGGAAAAGCTGCCCTGCACGTCCAGGTCTGCGACCGGCTGAATCAGCAACCCGACTTCCACGCCCCGGTGCAGGGTCTCACCCGCATTCGTGCTGATCCGAACGCCGTTTGCATCGGTGAACCCGACGATGTCGTCGGTCTTGGTCATCGTGTAGGCCGACACCTCCACCTGCACTTCGTCGATTACCTGCGCCCGGACGCCGACCTCGATATTATCGGCCTTGACGGGTTCCAGATCGAGCGTGTTGGTCGTCGAGCCTTGCCGGAACAGTTGCCCCTCGGACGGCACGCGGAAAGCGTGCGCGTACGAGGCAAACGCATTCACACGGGGGCTAAACTGGTAGGTGACGCCCAGCTTGGGACTCAGGTGGGCGTAGTTCCTTTCCGTGCTGGCCGCCCGGCGGTGACGCCCTTCGGTGGCTACGCTCAGATGGTTTTCGTAGTCGTAGCCGAGTAGATCCAGGCGAAGGCCGCCGCTAATACGCAGGTGCTCGACGGGTGAGATTTCGCCATGGACATAAGGCGCGGCCTGACGATACGTGACGTCGTAGTCGTAAATCGCTTCCCCGTCTTCAAACGAGGTAAAAATCCTCCCTTCGCGGGTAGGACTAATCCGGTGCTCGAAGCGTTCGCCGGGGCTCAGGTCGAGATCGATGCCGGTGACAAGGCGCGCACGCAGCGGCTCGAAATCGTGCCGGTATTTAGCCAGCAGGCCGAAGGAAACGTTTTGCGTCTCCCAGATGGCCGGATCGAACGAGAGCGACCAGTTGGGCAGGATGTCCATTTCGTTGAAACGGAAGTACGGCGTGAGGCTCAGGTTGGAACGAGCCGTGAAGCGCTCGTACTCCGTCGAGAGGCGAACGGCTTTGACCTTGCGGAACGAAACCGGCGTATAGTTGACGGTCGGGTCCCCCTCAAAATCATCCTTCGAAACCGCCGACGAGCCGGCCGGCTCCTGATCCACGTTGGAAAACGACGCGACCGTGCGCAGGCGGGAGGCACCGGGCAGGCGCAGATCCCAGCGAAGCGTGGCGCTCTGGCGCTGGTACTCCGTCGCATCGCGCCACCCGTCCGACTCCGTGGCGTTCACATCGAGGCGAAAGGCGTTGTTGCCCACCGCCGAGCCGCCGCTCACCAGCAAGCGTTTAAAGCCGTACGAGCCACCCTCGACCGATGCATTGACCTCCGGCGAAAGCGGAGCCGCGCGCGAGGTGACGTTGATCACGCCCCCGATGGCATCGCTGCCGTAGAGTGCCGTGCCCGGTCCCTTGATGACCTCGATGGCCTCAGCCATCGGCACGTTGATCTCGTAGAGAGCATTGTGGTTGAAAAATCCGGTCGAGCGCGTCGGTACGCCGTTTTCGAGAAAGAGATAGACCGGGTTGGTCGTCAGCGGCTGCCGGATGGCGGTCATATGACCCTCTCCGGACGTCGTGTTGACCCACACGCCGGGGATGCGCCGCATGATCTCGGCAGGATGTGCGGGCTTGGTATATGCGATGAGATCCCGGTTGATCGTCCCGATGGTCGCAGCAATCTCCGCCTTCGACTGGCGCTCGCCGGTTGCGGTGACCACCACCCCTTGCAGCGAGACGGTTCCCTCCGCCAGCGTCAGGTTGACTTCCAGCACCCCACCGGCCCGCACCTCCAGGGTCTGCCGCTGCGTTTCAAATCCGACGAACCGAGCCGTGAGCGTGTAGGTCCCCGCCGGTACGTGGCGCAAGCGGTAGAGGCCCTCGGCATCGGTGATCGCCCCGATGCCCGTGTTTTCCAGATACACATTGACACCGGGCAGCGCGTCCTGCGTCTCCCCGGCAAGAATAACGCCTTCGACAACGCCGGGCTGCTGCGCGAGCGCCTGTTCCGCCCTCAACAAAAAACAAGCGCAGAGAAATAACCAGACGGATATTGCTACCATGGAAGGGAGTATCCCGAAGCGTTTCATAGTCTATCCTCCTGAAACTTGACCTCACGACGCATGGCGGGAGCACAGGGCCTCTCAGATAAAACCGCCGACCGGCGACACCACCCGGAAATGAACGGCACCCCGGTACCATGCGTACAGAAACGATCCACCAGCCGGGTGCCCTCTTTCGGCAAAGAGGCCCGGTCAGCATCATGAATCCAGAACTAACCATGACGGGCGCGTGCAACACACCGCCCGTCGCAGAGAGATGACAGGTGCCCCGGAATTAGACGCGGGGTAACCTGCTAGACGTGCCGTCTGGGAGGATGAAAAAGCTCGGTAGCGAAGCGGTCGGGCTTCGCCGTCTGCAAGGAAGCGAAGCGCGAGCGATGCGGGAGGCGAAGCGTCACCTGAGTTATTTCTCCGACGACGACCTTATCCAGCGCAATCACCGGGGGTGCTTCGGGCCTCCGATGGTCGCATCCACAGATCTGGGGCACCGTATCAGCCGTATCCACCTTACCTTTTGTCACAGCATGTCCGCCAGGATGGGTGCCGTGCGCAGCGTGCCGGGATGCCGGCGGCTGCTGATCGTGGTGCATCGTGCCGGTATGAGAGCGCGCACCTTGCGCCGCGTGATGATGCGCACACTTCGTATCGCCGTCCTGGGCAGTGCGAAGGCAGAAGGAACCGTTGCAATGGGTGCAGGACGTATCCTGCCCGTGCCCCATCACAAGCGCCGCAACCGGTGCATACTGTAGCAACAGCAGCGCAGCGACAAAAAACGCTGTCACCTTATGCCTCAGGGGCAACAACATGTGTATCCGGGTTCCAGGCTGCCTGATAGGTTCGCCTCTTAGTAGACGCTCGGCACGTGATGTTACCCGGCTGGTAGGGAAAAATAAATGACCCCAAATCCAACGCCTTTCACGAGCCGGGCTTTCGCTCCACCCAGATGGTCACGGGGCCGTCGTTGACCAACCGGACATCCATCATGGCCCCGAAGACCCCCGTCGCCACCGGCTTGCCGAGATGCGCGCTCAACGCCTCGACGAACCGCTCGTAGAGCACTTCCGCCTTCTCGGGCCGCGCCGATTCAATGAACGAGGGCCGGTTACCCTTCATCGCATTGCCGTAGAGCGTAAACTGCGAAACCACGAGCGCTTCGCCGCCTACATCCTGCACCGACCGGTTCATCAAGCCCTCGGCATCACGAAAGATGCGCAGGTTGGCGCATTTGCGCGCCAGCCATTCGACCTCCTGCCCCGTATCGTCCCGGTGGACGCCGAGCAGGATCATCAAGCCTTCCCCGATAACGCCGACGGTTTCGCCCTCGACCACGACGGAGGCCTCCCGTACCCGTTGAATCAGTGCGACCATAGTTCGTGTGAATGATTGAGCAACGGAACGGTACGGCGCTACGCAAAGCGTGCTCGCATATACTCGGCAAAAGCCCGGAGCGCCCTCCCCCGATGGCTGACGGCGTTCTTCTCCGCCGGGCTGAGTTCGGCAAAGGTGCGCACCTCGCCTGTCGGAACGAACAGAGCATCGTAGCCGAACCCCCCCGTGCCGCGCTCTTCTTCCAGGATCCGACCTGTACAGATGCCTTCGAAATACCGCACCTCGCTGCCTTCCGCAAAAGCGATGACGGTACGAAACTGTGCGGTGCGATTCGCCTGCCCGTCCAGTTCGCGACGAAGCAACGCCCGGTTGGCGGCATCATCGGCCTCGGGCCCGGCGTAACGAGCCGAACGGACGCCGGGGCGTCCGCCGAGCGTCTCTACTTCCAGGCCGGTATCGTCGGCGAGGGCCGGGAGGCCGGTGTGGGCGTGCAACGTCCGGGCTTTCTTGGCGGCGTTGCCCTCCAGCGTCGGCGCATCCTCTTCCACTTCCGGCACGCCCGCCAGATCCGAGGCCATGATCAGGCGCACCGGCAACGCCGCCAACAACGCGCGCATCTCGGCCACCTTCCCCGGATTGTGCGTCGCAAGAACAATCTCCAGCCTGGTATCCATGACGCTGCACAGGGATTAGAAACGGTAAGAAAAGGGACGACACCAACACGGGTTGGGAAAGAAAAATAGGGCGTTCCCCGATTCCCTTCTGCCCTTCGACGAGACTTCACGAACCACTGGTACGACCGTCAGCGGTTTTCGTTATCGGCCTTTTTACCCCAAAACAAGCCACTCTCCTCCTAAATCGCCGCTACGCGTAACATCTCGATTCTTCTAGCCGTAGCCTTGCCCCATCTCGCAATCATCAATACCCGGAGGGAGGGTACATCCATGAAACGGACTATCCACGTACGTCAACGCTTCATTGCGTATGGCTTTGTCTGTGCCGTCGCGCTACTCACTGCAACACCGACCGTTGCGCAAATCTCGGAGGTTTCACCCGCGACCTACGATGCCGCATTGGCCGAGCGCATCAGCAACCAGTTGATTGCCTCGCTCGATTCGCCCATCGCGCAGATCCGGCAGAAGGCCCTGCAACACATCAACTTCTTCGCTACCCATCACCGCGATGAGATCGACCTGACCGGGGCCACGCCGAAGTTGATCGAAATCTACGAATCGGATAAGCAGGAAGGATTTCGCATCCTGGCGCTGGCAAGCCTGCGCGCCATCGGCCATGAGAGTATCATACGCTACCTGGGCGAGAATGCGCGTATGCAGCAGTCGGCTCGGGTTCGGGAGCTTACGTTTGCTGCGCTGGCAGATTATGCCCGAGCGCGCACCTTGTAACGGCAGTCTGAGAGGCGGGGGCGCTTCAATGCCCGCGCTCTCGCCTCGACGCCATCGTTAATCTTCCAGCCTGCGGAACCTCAAGAGAATAGGGAGTGTTGTAGTGGTCTCTTTGCACATTACGGTGAGACACAAACACGTTTTTTTGAACCCTATTGAAGGAGGAGATTGTCTTGGGCTCTCAGGTAGGAGTAGGCGTTAAAGTCCGCGACAAGGAAAACATTGACCGCGCCCTGCGGCGCTTCAAGCGTGCCGTAAACCGCAGCCGCGTGCTGCGCCTCTATCGTCAAAACATGTCCTTCACAAAGCCGTCGGAAGAACGTCGGCTGGCCAAGGAAAAGGCGGCCCGCAACGCACGTAAGCATAACCGGCGGTACTAGTAGACTAACCTGCAAAGCGCGGAGCAGCCGACCCTATCGTTTGGATGTCGGCTGCGTTTCGTCGAGGCAACTCTCCAACGGAGAGGGTTGCCTTTTGCTATTTCATCGACGCGCGTTCCATGTCATACAGCGAGGGCTTCGTTCACGAGCCTCCGTTGTTCGAGTTCGTGCACCTTGGCGCTTCCGGTGGCCGGGCTGGCACTCGGCGGACGCCCCACATAACGGACCTGTTGCGCACAATCGCCGTGTAGCTCCTCCAACAGTTCGTCGATGCGGGCACGAAGGAAAGGCCACGCGCCCATGTTGGCCGGTTCTTCCTGCACCCACAACACCTCCTTCACCGCGCCGTACCGCTCCAGTTCGGCCCGCACTTCGTCTCCTGGGAACGGGTAGAATTGTTCGATCCGGGCAATGGCAATCTTGCCCTGCCCTGCCTCGTCTGCTTGCAGCGCTTTCACAAGGTCGTAATACACCTTCCCGCTGCAGAAAATCAGCCGTTCCGCCCCCTTCGGATCGGTAGCGGCGGGAATGACGCACTGGAAGCGACCCTCCGACAGTTCGTCCGGCGACGAGATAGCCAGGGGATGGCGCAGCAGGCTCTTCGGCGTCATCAACACCAACGGCTTCTTGACCTCGCGCTTCACCTGCCGACGGAGCGCGTGGAAGTAGCTGGCCGGTGTGCTGAGGTTGCACACGATCATGTTGCTCTCGGCACACAGTTGGAGGAACCGTTCCAGCCGGGCCGACGAATGCTCCGGCCCCTGCCCTTCGTAGCCGTGAGGGAGCAACACGACGAGGCTACTCTTCTGCCCCCATTTTTCCTCGGCTGCTGAGAGGAACTGGTCGAAGATGATCTGCGCGCCGTTTCCAAAGTCGCCGAACTGGGCCTCCCAGATCACCAGCGCCGGCGGATCGGCCACCGAGTATCCGTATTCGAACCCGCAGACGGCGTATTCGGAGAGCAGGCTGTCGTAGATGTACAGGCGGCTCTGCCCTTCGCGGATGTGGTTGAGCGGGATGTACTCGTCGCCCGTCTCCTGGTCGTAGAGGACGGCGTGGCGCTGGCTGAAGGTGGCCCGGCGCGAGTCTTGGCCGCTCAGGCGGATGTACGTCCCTTCGAGCAGGAGCGACCCGAAGGCCAGCGCCTCGGCAAAGGCCCAGTCGATCCGCCGGTCATCGTGGAAGAGCTTGTCGCGGCGGCTGAACTGGCGGAGCAGCTTTTTGTGCACGTGGAAGGTTTCCGGCAACTGGACCAGGGCCGCCACCGTGGCGTCCAGATCCTCTCCGCTTGCCCGCGTATCTACGTCGGGCAGCCGTTCCTCCCGTCCTTGCCGGGCCAGGTGCCGCTCGACGATCTCTTCGGGGTCTTTTTCTTTCAGATCCTTCGTGCGTTCGAAGGCTTCCTGGAGTTGGCTCCGGAAGTCGTCGAGCATCTGCTCGGCCTCTTCCGGCTCCATCTCGCCGCGCCGCATCAGGGCCTCGGTGTAGAGCTTCCGGGGCGACCGCTTCTCTTCGATCTTCCGGTACAAGAGCGGCTGCGTGTACGTGGGCTCGTCCCCTTCATTATGACCGTGGACGCGGTAGCACAGCATGTCGATGACCACGTCCTTGTTGAACACCTGCCGGTAGTCGAGCGCCAGGCGAGCCACCCGCACGCACGCCTCCGGGTCATCACCGTTGACGTGGAAGATGGGGGCCTGGATCATGCGGGCGATGTCGGTGGCGTAGGTGGTGCTGCGCGCATCGGCGGGCCCCGTGGTGAAACCGATCTGGTTATTGATGACGATGTGGACGGTGCCGCCGGTGTGATAGCCCCGGAGCTGGCTGAAGTTCAGCGTCTCGGCCACGACGCCCTGGCCCGCGAAAGCCGCATCGCCGTGGATGAGCAGCGGGATCACCGCATCGCGGATGTCGCCGCCGGGCGCGCTGCCGTCTTCTCTGCGCAGCCGATCCTGCTTGGCTCGCACCATCCCTTCGACGATGGGACTGACGGCTTCGAGGTGGCTGGGGTTGGAGGCCAGCCGCAACTGCACCGTCGCCCCGCTGGGCGCTACATGCTCGCCCCGTGCCCCGAGGTGATACTTCACGTCGCCCGAGCCGTAGATGGTATCCGGGTCGATGCTGCCCTCGAACTCCGAGAAGATGACCTCGTAGGGTTTCTGCAAAATGTTGGCCAGCACGTTCAGCCGCCCGCGATGCGCCATCCCGATGACCACCTCGTGCACCTCCTGGTCGGCGGCATCCGAGATAATCGCATCGATCATCGGAATCACGGACTCGGCCCCTTCGAGCGAGAATCGTTTGTGGCCGATGTACTTGGTGTGGAGGAACCGTTCGAACGCTTCCGCCGAATTCAACTTCTGCAAAATTCGCCGTTTGGCGGCAGGCGAGATCGGGTCGGCGTTGCGCACCGGCTCGATGCGCTCCTGGAGCCAGTTCTTCTCTTGCGGGTCCGAAATATGCATGAACGCGACCCCGATCCGGCGCGTGTACGTCTCGCGCAAGATGTCGAGGATCTCGCGGAGCGGCAACACATCCTTGCCGCCCAGCCCACCGGTGACGAAGGTGCGGTCGAGGTCCCAGATGGTCAGGCCGTAGCGAGCCGGATCGAGTTCGGTGTGATAGACCCACTCATAACCCAGCGGATTGATATCGGCTTGCAGGTGCCCCCGCACGCGATAGGCCCGGATGAGTTGCAGCACACGCGCCTGCTTCTGGATCATATCCATCTCGCTCCCTTCTTCGGCATAGCCGAGTCGCGGTGTCGAGTCGGCGGTGAGCGCGTAAGGGGCATAGGGAATGTTCAGATCCGCGAAGATGTGTTGGTAAAAATCGTGCTTGCCCAGCATCAGATCCGAGATGTAGGCGAGAAACGCGCCACTCTCGGCTCCCTGGATCACGCGATGGTCATAGGTCGAGGTGATAGTCATCACCTGGGAAAGGCCGACTTTGCTGACCGTTCCGGGTGGAAAGGCGTGATACTCCGGGGGGTAGCCGATGGAACCGATGCCGACAATGACGCCCTGGCCCGGCATCAGGCGCGGCACGCTCAGCGAGGTGCCGATCATGCCGGGGTTGGTCAGCGAGGCCGTCGTGCCCTGGAAGTCGGACAGGTCGATCTGGTTAGTGCGCGCCCGGCGGATCAGGTCGTTGTAGATTCCCAGGAACTGAGCGAAGTTCATCTGATCCGCCCCTTTCATGTTGGGCACCAGCAGCGTGCGCCGCCCTCGCCGCTCGATGTCGATGGCTATGCCCAGGTTGACCGCACCGGGGACGACGTGCTGCGGCGTGCCGTCGTCCCGATAGAAGGTGGTGTTCATGTTGGAGAACGCCTTCAACCCCTGCACTACGGCAAACGCGATGAGGTGAGTAAAGGACACCTTCTCGCCGCCGACGTGGCGCTGGTACTCGTTGATCAACGCGCGGTTTTCGGCCAGCAACTTGACCGGGAAGGTACGCACCGAGGTCGCCGTGGGCACGCCCAGGCTGGCCTCCATGTTCTCGACGATCTTCGCTGCCGGGCCGCGTAGCGGTTTCAACTCCGCATCGTCGGCCACGGGGGGCGGTTTGACGGGTTCCTGCACGGCCCCGTCGCCTCCCGGACGTGCCGGGGCTTCGCGAGAAACAGGCTCCGCAGCCGGTACCTCAACCATCTTGGGACGAGCCTCGGCGGCCGCCACGAACGACGCGCTGGGCCGGTAGTCTGCAAAAAAACCACGCCAACTCTCGCTGACGCTCTCAGGGTTGTCGAGGTATTGCTTGTAGAGTTCCTCGACGTAACCGGTATTAAATCCAAGCGAACTCACGGTATCGATCCGTTTTATGCGAATGGACCTCAGGGGCAACGCTTTTAGACGAAGCCCGAAAGGGAAGTGTTCTCCGATGATTGATTTAGGACGGTCGCTCCCGAGCCGGGTCACAGACCGCAAACCGCCGCCGTCACAGCCATCCTGCTTCTCGGTACCAGGCCATCGTCTCGCGGAGGCCTTCTTCGAGCGAGACCTGCTGGCGATACCCGATCTCGCGACGGGCTTTTTCGACGGAGCACATCTTGCACGCCTTCAGGATTTCGCGGGCCTTCTCCCGGTTGAGCGGCGGATACCGCCCGACTACTTTGCCGACCACCTCCACTACCGTCCCCACGGCCCCCACTAACGCGCCGGGGATGGGCAGCGTAACGGCCTTTTTGCCGAGCGCCGCCGTCGTCGCGTCCCGGATCTCGCGCCATGAATAGTACGCCTCGCTACCCAGAAAGAACGTCTCCCCCGTCGTCGCGTCCGACTCGGCGGCGTCGATCATGCCTCGCACCAGATCGCGGACGTGAACCAGGCTCATCTCGGGTGCCCGCCCGCTGCCCACGATCGGACAGAAGCCCGCGTTGACCGTCTTAAAAAAGGTGTATATGTCGGCTTCGCGAGGGCCGTAGACGGCAGACGGACGGATCACCACGAGCGGCAGGGCGTCGAGATAGACGGAACCGTCGGCGGCAGGCGTGGCGAGGGCGCGTTCCATCTCGGCCTTGCTGCGGCCGTACTGGCTGATCGGGTTCAGCGGCGTCTGCTCATCGGCGATGCCGCCGTCCACCGGCCCGACCACGGCCAGGCTGCTGGTGACCAGCACCTTCTTCACACCGGGATTCACGTCCTTGATCACGTCGAGCAGTGTCTGCGTGGCAGTGATGTTGGCCCGCTCGAACACCGCCCAATCCGGCGCGCGCGTGACGGCCGCCACGTGATACACGTAATCGACGCCCCGGACGCCTTCTCGCAACGCCTCGACATGTGCCAGGTCGCCCCGGACCGGCACGATGTCCAGCCCGTCGAGCCACTTCCGCTTCGTCCGCACCATGCAGCGTACCTCGTCGTAGCCGCGCTGCAGAAGCGCCTCGACGAGGTGACTGCCAATGAACCCGGTGCCTCCGGTGACGAATGCCTTCGGCATGTAGATGTTGGTTTTAGTTCACCGTAGAATCTCCCGCGAGCGCTCGCACATAAAACCTAGCACCGTTTCAGTTTCACCACGTTCTCGATGTGGTGCGTGTGGGGAAACAGATCGACGGGCTGCACGGCCTCGATGGTATAGACATCGCTCAGCAGCGCCAGGTCGCGGGCTTGCGTCATGGGATTGCAACTCACGTAGACAAATCGCTCGGGCCGCAACTGCGCAATCTGCTTAACGACCCTGGGGTGCATCCCGGCACGCGGCGGATCGACGATTAAGACGTCCGGCCGGCCATGCTCCTGCACAAAGCCGGGCGTAAACATTTTCATCAGGTCGCCGGCGGCGAAGGTGCAGTTGTCGATCCCGTTATCGCGCGCATTGGCCCGCGCGTTGGCTATCGCCTCTTCGATCAACTCCACGCCTACGACCCGCTGTACCTCTCCGGCCATAAAAAGGGAGATGGTACCGGCCCCGCAATACAGGTCGTAGAGTAAATCATCCGGCCGGAGATCGGCAAAGTCGCGGGCGACTTCATAGAGCCGTTGGGCCTGACGGGTGTTCGTCTGGAAAAAGGCGTTCGGTGCAATCTTAAAGCCGTACGGCCCGATCATGTCGTGGATGACCCCGGGGCCGTAGATTGTATGCATGGCCTCGCCGTAGGCCGTCTGTGCCACGCCCGTGTTGATCGTGTTGACAAGCGTCGTGACTTCGGGAAACTCCATCTGAAGATACACCGCCAGTTCGGCCATGCGGGCCTCGTCATAGCCGTTCGTGACGAGGTTCACCATCACCTCGCCGGTGTGCGTTCCCAGGCGAATCACGAGGTGGCGTAAAAAGCCCGTGTGTTGGCGGATGTCCCACGGTTTCCACGCCTGCACCTTCACGAACTCGCGCACCCCGTTGACCAGGCGGATGCTGAGTTCGGACTGTAAGTGGCACTCGTGCAGGTCGAGCACTTTGTAAAAATGGCCCGGCACGTGCAGGCCCAGCGCAAAGTCGGTATCGAAGTCCCGGCCCGTGGCGATTTCCTTCGGGGTCAGCCAGCGGTGCGTGCTGAAGGAGAATTCCATCTTGTTACGATAGAAATAGACCTCCTCGGCCCCCATCGTAGGCCGGACCTCAACGCCTTCGAACTGGCCGTGATGGGTCAACGCCTCTTGCACACTCTGGCGTTTGGCCTCCAGTTGCGCGCTATAGGCCACGTGCTGCCACTTGCACCCGCCACACGTTTCGAAGTAGAAGCAGCGTGGCTCGGTGCGCAACGGGCTGGGCGTCAACACATCGATCAGGCGTGCTTCGGCATAGTTCTTTTTTTTCTTGACGACACGCGCACGCACGCGGTCGCCGGGCACGGTCCCCGCCACAAACACCACGTAGCCGTCGAGACGCGCCAGCGACTTGCCACGGTCGGCGAATTTCTCGATGGTAAGCTCGACCTCTACGCCGCGCTTTAATCGACGTTGTTGTTCCTTCTCTTGCATCAAACCGGTAGTTACGATCCTCCAAACACCGAAGAGCCACCCAACGCCCCTGCCTTGCCGCAATACGGCCTGTGAGCCCGGCTCGTCGAAACGTGCGTCCTACTCCAAGCACGCGGCAACGTTTCCAAGACCCCTTCCGCCAAACAAAAGCGAGGAGCTACCCGTCGGCTTATGTGATCGAATGGGCCCGTTCCGCCTGCTGGGTGCCTCCTGCAAGCAATCGCAGCGCGGGTACTTTGCCTCGCTCCTCGATCACTCGTTGCGTCATCGAAACTTGCTGCGTAGCCAGGTGCCGGGCCAGGGCCATCACCATAGATGCTCCCAGCGACGGATTGCGTTTGAGGATCGTCTTGAGATCCGGGCTGAAAAAACCGAGGACTTTGGTTTCGGTGGCCGCCTGGGCCGTCTCCATACGCCGATAGTCGCCCAGAATGGATATTTCGCCGAAGAACTCATTTTCGACGGCCTGATAGCGCTCGTGAACCCCGCCATTTTCGTCTTCGACAAGCAGGCGCACGCATCCACGTTGCACGATGTAGAGACCCAGTCCCGGATCGTTCTCGTAATAGAGAAATTCATCGCGCCTGTAGCTGCGACGATGCATCACCTCGGCCAGTTCGCGTAAGGCGTTTTGCGAAAAGCCCTGAAAGAGCGTAACCTGCTTCAGCACCTCGACGACCTCGTGCGCGCGGTTGTCTTCCTGGCGTTGAAACATGCGCTGATACGTGTACCGCAGCGTGTCGATTATTCTTCGGGGGATGGACATGGCGCGTCGGGGAAAAAGTGAATGCCGTAAGATACAACTTGAAAAACAGGGAAGGGAATACTACGAATTTTCTCCTGCGCTCCCCGTTTCTCAAAAGGCATGGCCGATGCCGAAATAAGGCGTGGGGTCTTTTAAACCATTGGGAAACAGTCCCTTGCCCGGCACGGCGGGGTCATAGACACGATACGCCAGATCGAACCGCAGGATGAGGTATTCCCATGCGAGGCGCAGGCCGAATCCCGTCCCCACGCCCAGTTCTTTGTAAAAGGAACGAAGCAGGAATTGCCCGCTCGGTGCACCTTGTTCCAGGTTCCGAAAACCGGGATTGCGCGGGCCGAACCAGACGTTGCCGGCATCGGCAAAGAGCGTAAATATCCAATTGGCGGCCAGGGTATTGCGCAGGAAGGTATGGCGCAGTTCGGCACTCGCCTCCAGCTTAATGTCGCCTCCGAGGATGTTGGTCGCCCCATCGCTGGCGACGGAGCGGAAGCTGGCACCGCCGGGACCCAGTTCGCGCAACCGCCACCCCCGCACGCTGGAGCCCCCCCCGCTGTAGAAGCGCCGGTCGAACGGCACCACCTCCGAACGGCTGGTCGGATGGGCAATGCCCCCGATGAGCTTCCAGGCAAATACGGTCGTGCGGCTCAACGGCTGGTAGCGCCGCAGGTCGCCGACGAAGCGGACGTACTGCCGATACACAAGCCGGTTGCTGAGGCGATCTCCCCTGAAGAAGGGCAAGCCGGGCAGACTACCCTCGACCGAGTCCGGAGAAAAGACAAAGCGGTCGAGCAGATACGGCAGGTTGCCGCCTATTTCGAAGGATACCTCGTAGCTATAGCCCCGCTCCCGCCGCAACGGATTGACGGTGGCCGAGCGGAACGTGTAACGCAAGGCGTTGTTGATCTGCGGTTGCGTATAATCTTCCAGGATCTGCGCTCGTTGCACAGGATCGGTTACCAGCAGGCTATCCCCGATGCCGAGGATGCGGTCGAGGAAGCGTTGCTGAAAGCCTCCGAGCGTATCCGGATTGCTAAGGCTGACATCCAGCAAATCGACGAAAGATGTGACCGTGGGCGTATGTTGCATGTCGAGGCGCATGCGGGCGGCCCCGCGCCCGCGAATGACGAGGCGCAGATCCTCGCGCCGCGCCGTCAGCAGGCTCAACGACAGGCGCGTGCGCGCCCGGTACAGGTTCAAGCGACGATCTAACCCGCGAAACGGAGTAATGAGATACGGCAGCGTAAGCGACGTTGTGACCTCCGCCTGCGCCGACGTGAACAGCGTCGAATCGACGTCGGCGGCAATCGACCCCGTGGTACTCAGGCGAAAGATCTCTCCATTGCCGGACAGGTTGGCGTTTTCGTAGGAGACGCCGATGCCGGTCCCTAGCTCGTTGTCGGCCCCGCTCAACAACCCGCTTCGCTGCACCATGAACGTCTCGAACCGAATCCGGTGTCGCTGCTGCGTGCGCGCCTCGATGCGAAGCGGCAAGCGCGGCGCAACGAGCGACGTATGGAGGGTATCAGGTGGCGACGAGACGATGTCGGTAAAACTAAAGACGCCGGTGCCTTCCAGCCGTCGCTTGGTGGCCAGCAGTTGCGACTGATTGTACCAATCGCCCGGACGAAATTGGAGGGAGCGCGCAAGCAGATCCGGATCGAGCCTGCTTTCATACTGAATCTGCGACGTAATGAGTCCGTTGGTCGTATCGACAACGAGCGTATCGACGCGTGGCCGAAAGCGTTCTTCCGGCCCGACGACCTCGAAATGCACGGCCCCGAAGCGATAGCGGGGTCCCGGATGGGCACGCAGGGTCACGTCGAACGAATCCAGGCTGTAGGGCGTGATGAAGGCGCGGATGGAATCGCGGGTGACGGCGGCAAAACCTTCATCGCGCAGAAACGCAAGGATCCGCCCCCGTTCTTCGAGCAGCAACGATCCGGAATAACGCTGCCGGCGCGCCTCGAACCGGAGCGGGGTTTCAGGGTCGATATGCCGGGGGCGCAGCAGCGATTCGCGTGTCAGGTGCACCTGCCGGTCGGCATCGAGCGCTTCGAAGCCTGCATACACCACCCGCCGGATGAAGGTAGGCGGCCCCGGATGGATCTCGAACGTGACCACGGCCTTCCTGCCCTTGTGCGTGGTATCGACACGTGCGAAGACCTGGGCCTGACGAAAGCCCTCTTGCTGATAAAAATTCCGAAGCCGCTCGGTATCGGCCACCACCACTGAACTATCAAGCAAAGCCGGCGCTTCGCCACTGGCCATAAGCGCCTGTCCTATCCGCTTACCAAAGGTGCCCGAGGCCCCGAGGCGGTAGATCCATAGCCACCACGTAAAGCCGCCCACGCCGAGGAAACGCCGGTTGTGGGTCGTACGCACACGGGCTTGAAGCACGTCCTCGGCAAAGAAATCATCCCCGACGAAGTGCACATCGGAGACAAGAACCTGACCGGTGGAATCCGGGGAAGGACGCGGCTGTGCCTGGGCCATGGAAGGAAGCACGGCCAGGGCAAGGAGCCAGCCTGCAAAAAAAACGCGTGACCCCGAAGGTTCACGCTTACCAGGTGCCACGTTACGCAACAAAAACACGATCTGCACGAGTGAGGCGTGCCGCAGGCCGCTCCACTCACCGGATGAATGAAGCCGATGTGGACGGCGCGCTATTCGTCCGCGTAGTAGAAGTCGTCGTCGGCCGTAGGAAAGTCCGGCCATATTTCCTCAATACTTTCGTACGGCTCTCCGTCATCTTCCAATTCCTGGAGGTTTTCGACCACCTCCAGTGGGGCCCCCGTACGCTCAGCATAGTCGATGAGTTCATCCTGGGTAGCAGGCCAGGGGGCATCTTCCAGATACGAGGCCAGTTCTAGTGTCCAGTATCCCATCCGCTAAAACGAGTTAATGCTCAGGAGAGGTTCATGGTCGTCGACGAACATAGCACCAACGGGCAGGCACGATAGCACGCACGTCCGAAAAAAGCAAGCTTTCGGAACGCATCTTTCGTCAAAGGTCGGCTATTCATCTCTCATTCGCCATAGAAAAGAATGGGTTCCCAAAGGCCTGGAACCCATCGAAAAAAAGAAAAGCCGTTCCGCAGGCTGATATTAGTCCAGTGAGATCGTTGACTTCTCCATCTCCGCCAACAAGGTATTGTACTGCTGCGGCGTCATGCTCAAGGCAAAGAAATGGACCGGGTTGAGCAGCTTGCCCTCCAACGTACGCACTTCGTAGTGCACGTGGGGTGCTGCAGAAAGTCCGGTATTACCGCTGAGTCCAATCTGCTCGCCGCGTTTGACCCTGCGGCCCGGCCTGATGTGAGAAGGAATCTTCGACAAATGGCCGTAGAGCGTCTGATAGCCGGCCTGTGAATGCTCGATGATGATGTGGATACCATAGCCTCCCGAGTTACGTCCCGCCTTCTTTACAATACCATCGCCTGTGGCATAGACCGGCGTACCCGTAGGAGTAGGAATATCAACGCCCGGATGCAGCCGATACACCTTCAGAATGGGGTGATGGCGCATGCCGAACCCCGAAGTTACCCGCCCGTTGACCGGCTTGATAGCCGGCATCTGAATCAGCCAGTCTTCCCGCGCTTTGGCGAGTTCGGCCAGTTCGCGGTAGCTCTCATTCTGGAGGCGGATCTGCCGCTCAAGCTGGTCGAGTTGCTGTGCCGACGTGCGCAACAGGTCGGACGTGTTGAAGCGATTAAACTCTTCATAGGGATCCGTACCGCCTACACCGGCCTGGCGTACATCTTCCGAAATAGCCTCGGCTCCCAGCATCGTGCGGTAGAGATCTTGATCGATCTCCGCAAACTCCTCTAGCCTGGCGGAAAAGTCCTGAATACTCCTCTGGTTGAGCATGAGTTGCTCCTGCAACACCTCGTTCTCTTCTTGCAAAGCCAACTCTTCGGGTGTTCCAGTAGCATAATCATATCCCAGCGACCATAGAAAAGCCAGCACCACCGTACTCACTGTAAGGATCGAAAGCCTCGCGTATCTCTTCTTAGGATCTGGCTTGACTTCAACGAAAGAGCAGGACTCGTGGTCGTAATGGTAATAGCGGTTCTTAGGCATAAAAAGCGATCTTTTCAGCGTATGCTAGCGTGCTATTTTTCGATCAAACGTACAGGTGATGGACAGGCTCATACAGGTGGCGGGGAGCCTGCTCAAGAACGGCGGCCGGGTGCACCTCCGTTCCCGCTCTGAAAAAGCGGCCCCATCAAAGCGTTTGGAATATAGCCGCCGGTACGCCGTATGTCAACAGGCTCCATTGCGGGCCGTTCGTCTTTGCGAGTATTTCCAAGTACATCCAACTAAAAAACGCCCCGGCAAAAACTCGCTATTCATAATCATGCTCAAAATACTCGATCCCGCGTGAAGGCCGCAACGTGCCTTTTTTGCTGATCTGTTCGGCCAGCCGCTTCGAAAAGACTTCGGCCGGATCATAGCCGTAATGCCGAAGCAGGTGATTCATGGCAATGACCTCGCAAATCACCGTGATATTCTTCCCCGGCGTGACCGGCACCTTCACAACTGGAAGGTCGACCCCCATGATCGAGCAGGATTCATCGACCATGCCGAGGCGTGTGTATTCTTCCTCTTCATCCCAGAGTTGCATCTGAACCACCACCTCCACCCGCTTCTGAAACCGGATGGCGCGAATGCCGAACATGGCCCGGATATCGACGAGGCCCAGGCCGCGCACCTCCATGAAATGCTGCACCAAGTCGGTCCCGGATCCCATCAATAGCTGTTCTTCTTTCTTCGTGACGACCACCACGTCGTCGGCTACCAGCCGGTGTCCCCGCTCGACCAGGTCGAGCGCCACCTCGCTCTTGCCGATGCCGGGCTTCCCCATGAGCAACAACCCGATGCCGTAGACGGCCACCAGAGAGCCGTGGATGGTCTGCTGCGGCGCGAACTGGTCGTGCAGGAAATCGCGCAAAAAGGCCATAAAACGCGTCGAGGGCATGGGGGTGCAGTAGATGGGAATACCCGCCCCGGTCGCATCTTCGACCAGCGTGGGGTCCAGCTGGTTATTATTGGTCAGAATAATGCAGGGAATAGTGAACTGAAGCAGGTTACGAAACGCGTTGCGCCGCTCCTCCGCCGAGAGATGGTTGAGATACTGGTTCTCCGTATTGCCCAGGATCTGTACGCGCTGATAGGTGAAATGCTCGGCATAGCCCACCAGCACTAGGCCGGGCCGGTGCAGGTTGCTTTCGGTCACATGGCGTTTTGCCGAATCCACCTCGTTGACGGCATTGATCACCAGCCCCACGGCCCCCCGAAGCTGTTCGATCATAAAGGGGACTGGGATCGACTCTTTTCGAAACGTTTTCGCTGCACGATCCATCGTTCCTTGCGGGCAATAGGGATGGGGCTATCGAAGCGGGTTTCCCTCCAACGGATCAGGGTACTTCGACGGTTTCCAGCACACGCTGGATAATGTCTTCGCTGGTCAGTTCCTCGGCTTCGGCTTCGTAGGTAATAGCAATGCGATGGCGCATCACGTCGAGCGTGATGGAGCGGACATCCTCGGGCGTCACGTAGGCGCGGTGGTGCAAAAACGCATGGGCCCGGGCTGCCAGGTTCAGGTTGATCGTGGCACGCGGCGAAGCGCCGAAGTCGATCAACGGTTCGAGTGCGGCCAGGCGATAGCGGTTCGGCTCGCGGGTAGCCATCACCAGGTCCACAATATACTGCTCCACCCGTTCATCGATATACAAATCGTTCAAAACCCTGCGCGCCGCCAGAATCCGGTCGGGCTGGACGACGGGCCGCACGACCTCTTTTTCTCCGGTGCGGGCCATGCGCCGCATGATCTCCAGTTCTTCCTCCCGCGTTGGATAGCTCACCTTGATTTTCATCATAAAGCGGTCTATCTGTGCTTCGGGGAGGGGGTAGGTGCCTTCCTGTTCAATCGGGTTTTGCGTGGCCAGCACCAGGAACGGCTCTTCCAGCTTGAACGTCGTCTCACCGATGGTAACCTGGCGTTCCTGCATACTTTCGAGCAAAGCGCTCTGCACCTTGGCCGGTGAGCGGTTGATCTCATCAGCCAGGATGATATTGGCGAAGATCGGTCCCTTCTTGATCGAAAAGCTGCCGTCTTTCTGGTTGTAGATGAGCGTGCCGAGCAGGTCGGCCGGAAGCAGGTCCGGCGTAAACTGGATCCGCTGAAAGTGCGTCCCGATGGCTCCGGCGAGCGAACTGACGGCGAGGGTTTTGGCTAGCCCCGGCACACCTTCGAGCAACACGTGTCCGGCCCCGAGCAGGCCGATCAACAGACGCTCGATCATGTACCGCTGCCCTACCATCACACGGCTTATTTCAGCCACCAAATCATCGATAAAGGCACTTTCGTGGGTGATTCGCTCGTTGATAAGTGCGAGGTCGAACTGAGTCATGCAAGCTTCGGTTTGAGAGAATCTGGTTTAAAGTCGGAAAGGTACGCAAATGAAGAGACCAGGTTCACCAAAAATGACCTATTGCCTGTTCTCGGTGATTCCTACGTCATTCACAACACGAACCTGACGCCCGAATGCATCAAAGCATCAGCGACTCGGGTACCCGTTGGAAGCGCGCCTCGAAGGAAGTCTGGATACGGTCGAGGCACAGGGGCATCACAAACGGTTTGCCCACCACAAGCACACAGCCGCCCCGCCCGGTGACGGTGGCTCCATACATGCCTTCGATGCTCATTGCCTGGTCTACCACAAAGTCCACTTCTTCACTGGTGTGCCGCCAGTCATCGCGCAGCGAGGCATGCGACATCAACAACAGCGCCCCCAGCATTTGCCAGTCTCTACGGCGCATCGCAACAACCAGTTTCTGCACCCGGCGGTTTTCCGTCACCAGATGCCGGGCGACGGGCCGCAGCCGGCGCGGCAGTACCTCCAGCGCGTGTTGCAGATCCCGGTGCTCGAGTTCACGAAAAGACGTCAGATGCTCGAACCCCTTGTTCTGAAGCTGAATAAGGGCTTTGTCGGCTTTTTCTTTGTATTCCCAATACGAAGCGTCCGTGTGCAACTGTCCGCTCCCTACATCCACCACGCCCCATCCCAGCAACTCACGCGTCGGTGCCTCGACGGGCATTTGTTCGTGCGTGTCGGTGTCAACGAGGGTAAAGGCTTGAGGCCGCCCGGCTTCTGCTGCAATAAGACAGGCTATGCTGAAGGGCAACTCGACACATTCCGAAATAATCCGGCGCAGATCCTCAAGCAAGTCGGTCGTACTGTTGGGCAACGCAAAAAGCGCCTGCAACGCACGAGCCGTAGCGACGCCGAGAGCCGCCAGATACGCTTCCCTGCACCCTGCCTGGATTGTGCTGACCACGGCTACCTCGACCTGCGTATCGTCCAGGCCAAAGTACCGCACGACTTCGGCTACGACGCAGGCCCACACCGGACGATCCCGCCGGGCCGCATCAGGAGCAGGAACCGTGCGATCGAAGGACCACAGTTCATCGCTCCCTTCAAAGGTCAATCGGGATACCGAGTCCCCGGCCCGGCGAACCGCCACCGCCGTGCCGTGCAGAAGCGGCATCAACACCGAGAATCCATTGAAATAATGCGTATGCCCGTTGAGCAGGCCCACCGGTCCGTGCGCAAAAGCCGCCTCCGTACTCTGGCTCGATGCCCCACACCGCTCGACGAGCAACGCGCCCGCCCGGTCTGTGATCTGATCCGGACGCAACGCCTCGCGCTGCTGCATACGGTCGAAACGTTGCAAATACGGCTTGATGGACGGAGGGGTACCTCTCCGTTCGGGGCGAATGGGTGGGTCCGACATGATGTGATAACGCAGGGGGAGCACCCACCCGCACAATACGGAAGGGTAGAGAAAGACGAATGAATCGGGAAGACGCCTACCAACAGAGGCATTGGACAGAGTCTACGCGCCCTCACGCTCTAATGCAGGAAAACCTCCTATATTTCGGCGAGATTTTACACAACGCGTTCTTTTTCCGTTCAAAGCCGTATGGTGGAACTTGTATTTTTTATGTTTATGTTCCGCTGCTTCTCGTGCTTTCACGTCGCACCCTCTTCGCCTTGATACGCCCGTTGTAATGTCCATGTGGTCCCACATCGCACACTGGATCCTGGATCACCGACGGTCCATTGTGCTGCTTTTGGTTGTGCTTACGGTGTTCCTGGGCTACTGGGCTACCCAGGTAAAAACGGATCATACCACCGGCAACTTTATATCGGCTGAATCGCAAGCGTTTCACGACTTCCAACGCGCCAGCGAGGTCTTTGGAGAAAGCCAGACGATCCTCTACCTCATCTTTGAGGATGCCGACCCGTATGACCCTCCTTTTCTACAGGCCCTGGACACGCTGACTCAGAACGTCTCGACCTATGAGGGCGTCGAGTATGTGCTGAGTCTGACGAACGTCCCGGCCCTCGTCCGCGACGGCCGGACTATCGTGGCGCAGCCGCTCTATTCGCCCGATCTGCCCCCGGAGGAAATCCGCCGACGCCTGATGGATCAACCCTTCCTGCGCGGCCTGCTCCTCTCGGACGACGGCTCTACCACGGCGGCGATGGTAAAGATCGACGAGGTATTCAACGGCACCCCGGCTCGTATAGACCTTGTCAACCAGATTGAGGCTTCGGCAAAGCGCCTGCCGGGCACCGTGGCGCTGGCCGGATTCCCGTATTTGCGCAGCCACTACGCCCGGCGCATCACACGCGAGGCTCCGTTGTTCGCCTTGCTGGCCTTGCTCGTCGCCCTCGTCTGTCTGTACCTCACCTTTGGTGCCTGGCGTGCCGTCGTCCTCCCTACGGTGATTGTAGGACTCGGCATCGCGTGGACCATCGGCCTGATGGCGTATTTTGACCACCGACTCACCATCGTCAGTTCGGTGCTTCCGGCGCTGCTGGTCATCATCGGGATGGCCAACGCCATTCACTTATGCACAAAATTCTTCGACCAGTATCGCCTGCTCCAGGATCAACGGGCGGCCCTGGTCGAAACCATCCGGACCGTCGGCCTGGCGACGTTTTTGACCTGTTTGACCACGGCTATCGGTTTCGGTGTGCTCGTGCTCTCCGGCTCTCATTTGCTGTCCGCGTTCGGGCAGATGGCTGCGGTGGGCATCATGTTGCTCTACGTCCTCTCCATCACGCTCGTGCCCATCGCCTTTGTGGGCTATCGCGCGTCCACCACGCGTACCGCCCCTCTGACCACCCACGACGGCCTCGCACGCTGGCTCAACCGGCTGGCCCTCGGCATCCGGCAACGCACCGGCCTCACGTTGACGCTGACTGCGGGGTTATTCCTGGTCGGCCTGTTCGGCCTCACCCGCATCTCCTCCGACATCTACGTGTTTTCCGACTTTCGGGAAGACGATCCGGTGCGGCAACACCTTGCGGTGTTCGAAACGCACTTCGGCGGCATCCTGCCCATGGAACTGGTCGTCGAGGCCAAAAAACCGGGTGCCTTTCGCTCACTGGGTTCCATGCGGCGCATCGAAACGTTGCAAAGCTCCCTGGATACGCTGGAATCGGTAGGCACCACGCTGGCGGCAACGGATCTCGTCAAACTGGCAAACCAGGCCTACTTCGGCGGCAATCCGGCGGCCTATCGCCTGCCTTCCAGCTACGAGCTTCCCTTCCTGCAAACGGCCCTGAAAGACTTTCTGACCCGGAAGGAAGGGACCCATCTGACGCGCAACCTGCCGTTGCTGGTCGATTCCACTTTTAGCATCACGCGGGTCTATCTCGGCGTCCTGGACATCGGCACCGAGCGTATGAATGCCCTGACGGACACCGCGCGCGCGCAGGCGACTGCCCTCTTTCCGGAAGATCAATTCCACGTCTTCGTCACAGGTACTGCGATCCGCACCACGCGCTCGGGCGAAAACCTGGTGCAGAACCTGCTCATCAGCCTGGCGGTGGCGCTCGTGATCATCTCGTTGTTGATGGCGCTGCTGTTTCGCTCGGTGCGGCTGATGCTCATTAGCCTGGTGCCGAACGTGATTCCTCTGGTGATGGTGGGCGGAGCTATGGGACTCACCGGTATCCTCCTCAAGCCTTCAACTGCCCTCATCTTCTCTATCGCCTTCGGCATCGCCGTCGACAACACGATCCACTTCCTGGCCAAGTACCGCCTGTACCGGGACGAGGGGCTGAAGAAGGAAGAGGCCATCCGGGCCACACTCAGCGCGACGGGCAAAGCCATCCTTTTCACGTCGCTGGTGCTGCTGGGCGGTTTTCTTACGTTCACCTTCTCCAGCTTCGGCGGCACCGTCAACATGGGCGGCCTGACGGCCCTCACGCTCGGCGTTGCAGCAGTCGCCAACCTGTTCTTGCTGCCGGCCCTGCTCTATCGTTTCGGTCCGGAAACGCACCTCCGCCCGGCAGCGGTCCAGCCGCCGTCTTCACACCATGGCATCGCCACGCCGGCTCAGTCTACCGAACCAGGCTGACAGGCAGGCCGTCTCCGGTCTACGCCTCCCCTACTCGCGCCCCCTTCGGTAAATCGTACCCTCGGAGAAAAGCCCCGGCATGCAGGCGGCGGCGGCCTTCCTGTTGAACGTCCAACACCTCAACGGCCTCCTCGCCACACGCTATCACCAGCCGATCTCCGGCTTCCAGCACCTCGCCGGGCGTTCCCGCTCCGGCTACGCGACGGGTCCGGTATATTTTGATCAGGGTGCCTTCGTGCATCGTCCACGCGCCTGGAAATGGCGAGAGGCCGCGTACGTGGTTGTGAACGCGCCGGGCCGGTACCTCCCACGGGATGCGGCAATCCTCTTTGAAAATCTTGGGAGCAGGTGTGGCCAGGGCATCGTCTTGCGGCTGCGTTTGTACCGTCCCGTCGTCGATGCGCCGCACCGTCTCCAGCACCGCCTCCGCCCCGAGTTCCATCATGCGGTCGTGGACCTCCCCGGCAGTCTCGTCCGGGCCGATGGACATCCGCTCTTGCAGAATCATCTCGCCGGTATCCACCTTCTGCTTCAAGAAAAACGTGGTGACGCCGGTCTCCGTCTCTCCGGCCATGATCGCCCGGTTGATGGGAGCCGCTCCCCGGTAGCGCGGCAGGAGCGACCCGTGCAGGTTGAAGGCTCCTTGCTTCGCCTGCGTATAGACGGCGGGGGGCAAGATTTTGAACGCCACCACCACGATTACATCCGGCTCCAGCGCGGCCACCTCTTCGGCAAACGCCGGATTTTTGACGGACTCGGGTTGCATGATGCGTTCGATGCTCAGGCGCACGGCGGCTTGTTTTACCGGGGTGGGGGTCATCTTCCGGCCCCTTCCCCGGGGGCGGTCCGGCCCCGTGGCCACGGCTATCGGCATGTAGCCATGCTCGGCGAGACGTTCCAGGGACGGGACGGCGAAATCGGGCGTCCCCATAAAAAGGATGCGCATGGGTTTTCAGCGGTCAGCGGTCAGCGGTCAGCGGTCAGCGGTCAGCGGTCAGCGGTCAGCGGTCAGCG
>JBHHWM010000032.1:0-28035 GCA_046756545.1 Rhodothermales bacterium
TAGCCTCCGTGATCGACGAGATTGCAGATCAGACGAACCTCCTGGCGCTAAACGCCGCTATCGAGGCTGCCCGTGCCGGTGATCAAGGGCGAGGCTTTGCCGTGGTGGCGGACGAAGTGCGTAAACTCGCTGAACGGACTACCGGAGCAACCCAGGAAATCGCTGCGATGATAAACGCCATCCAGACGGAAACGCAAGTAGCGGTGCAGGTGATGCAGCGAGGTAACCAGGAAGTGAACGCGGGCATTCGCCTTGCGGATCAGGCCGGGAAAGCATTGGGAGAGATCGTCACCGGCACCCAAAATACGGTGGACATGATTAATCAAATCGCCGCTGCCAGCAAGGAGCAATCAACAACGAGTGCGGAGATTTCGCGAAGCGTGGAAGCCATCTCTACCGTGTCGATTGAATCGACGCGGGGCATCTCCGAGATCGCGCATTCATCTGAGGATTTGAATCGTCTGATGGACGAACTGCGCGCCTTGATCGCTCGTTTCAAGCTCAACGAGGAAATGCAAAACCAGGGAAGCGTTCCATCAAACAGCCCAGGTAAAACGGTTTACCAAAAGGCAGGCGTTCGGGAACATGCCCTGGCTGCTGCCGGAGATCGTCCCCCTCAACTCAGATAAAACCGAGGAGCCTCGTCACCAACCACGGCGCACACTTCCAGGTACGGCATAATCGGAGAAGCCTTGACTTTTGTCATCAAGACCTCTTCTACCTGGAACAACCCCGTCTCGTTGTTCATCGCAATGGTAATACGTACGGGCTTTTGCTCGCCTGCCCCGATGTCGATCCGCGTCACGGCGCTGGCCGAGAACCGGTGCATATCACCAACGACGGGGTCGCGTTCCAGCAATTGAGGAATCCTGGAGCGCCCCCGTGCCATGTCCGTCCCGTCGGCCACGAGCACGACTCCGGCCTCAATCGAATGAATGCGCACCTTTGCCATATGCCCCACGATGGCTTCATGCACCGTGGCGCGGAGCACCTCACGAAGCGCCAGGTCATCCGGGTAGAGGAGGTTGAGGTAGTGCCGGATATAATGATCACCCAACGTAAGGGAATGCCACTCGTGCGCCTCACGCGCGACCCCCATCCCGAAGTCGTGGAGAAACGCTCCTAATGCTACGACTACCTGGGATGCTTCGTAATCGGCCACTTCTTCAGATTGCAAGGACGTGGAAATCCCTTTCTCATGCAGCAGCCGGAGGATCTTAAGTGCATTGTATGTTACAAGCCGCGCGTGGACCGGTCCGTGGTCATTGTAACCTAACCGCCGAACCGAGACGACATTGGCGTAGCTTTGGTTTACGTGAAGCGCCTCGTCGCTCAGCAAGGACTCAAGCAACATCCGTATCCGGCCCTCCGAACGATCCAGCAGGGCTTCGTTTATTCGCTCCTCTTTAACACTGACCGCATTCCACAAAGGGAAGCTCTTCTCATCGGGGACTCGTCGGTCTGCCATAGACATCTCTTCCTGCCTCGTTACGATTTTATCTCTCGGTGGATCTCCTGTGTATAACGTACGGTGCGGACGATTCTTTCTTAAATCAAAAGTGTAAACCAACCTCTCGAACGAAAAAGGGCGGTAACTCGAAAGCCACCGCCCTTGATCTGATGAAGAATAGAAGCTCAGCCTTCCGTTTTTTCTTCAGGCTCTCCGGCTTCTTCGACGACTTCAGCAGGCTCCGGGGCGACATCGGTAGCGGCTTCCACCGCACCCTCTTCCCCCTGGTCCTCCGCTTCAGCTTCCGCTGCCTGGTCGGTGACCTCTTCGGCTTCTTCAGAAACGGCCGGGGGTGCCGACTCTGCTGCTTCGTCCGGTGCTTCTACTTCCGAAGCATCGCCGGTTTTGGCTTTTTCATTCCCCTTCGCTTCCGCTTTTTCCGCTGCCTTCTCGGCGGCTACCATCTGTGCCTTCAGATCCTCCAGGCCACTGAGTTCGCCCAGCGTAGTCGGGCCGGATGTTGATTTGGCACTTTTCTTAAAGTCACGCAACTGGCGTTCTTCACGTTCGCGCCCCTTGCGTTCTTCGCGTCGTTCGCGCTCGCGCTGCGCACGCACCGCCTGGCGCTCCTTGGCCGTTTCGCTGAGAACGATCTCTTTCTGGCCCAGGTCGAACCGAAGGACACTCAGTTCCAATTCGTCGCCTTCGTGATAATAGGCCTGGAAGTTTTGCGGACCGTTTTTCAGTTCGCTGGCCGGCACAAAGGCCTGCACGTCGAGGGCGAGTTCCACCACAAGACCCTTGTCTTCGACTCGAACGACTTTGGCCGTGTGCTCGGTTCTTTCGGCGTACACGTTGGCGAAGTCATTCCAGGGATTCGTCTCGATCTGTTTGTGTCCGAGCGAGACACGCTGACGATCCTCGTCGATGTCCAGAATGACGACGGACAGGTCTTGTCCCTTCTTGACGATTTCGCCGGGATGATGAATCTTCTTGGTCCAGGAGAGGTCGCTGATATGAACGAGGCCGTCGATACCCGGCTCAATCTCCACAAAGACGCCGAAGTTGGTGATGTTACGCACCTTCCCGCCCAGTACCGTTCCGGGAGGATAGCGTTCGGACAGACCATCCCAGGGATTCTTCTCCAGTTGCTTCATCCCAAGGGAGATCTTCTTCCCTTCGTGGTCGATGTTGAGAATCTTGACGTTCACGAGCTGGCCCAGCGACACTTTCTGGCTGGGATGGCGGATGTGATCGGTCCAACTCATCTCCGAGATGTGGACAAGGCCTTCAATGCCTTTCTCCAGTTCGACGAAGGCACCGTAGTCGGTGATCGAAACCACCTTGCCTTCGACGACATCGTCCTCTTTGAAACGCTCGGT
Source organism: Rhodothermales bacterium (assembly GCA_046756545.1). GTDB lineage: Bacteria > Bacteroidota > Rhodothermia > Rhodothermales > JBHHWM01 > JBHHWM01. The sequence goes on from JBHHWM010000032.1 coordinate 2,833, forward strand.
GATGTTCTCCCAGGGATGCGGTTGGAGTTGCTTGAGACCCAGCGAGATCCGTTGCCGCTCCTTGTCGTAATCGAGCACAACGACCTTGAGTTGTTGATCCAACTCGACGAGTTCGGACGGATGAGAGACACGCCCCCAGGAGAGGTCCGTGATATGCAGGAGTCCGTCTACGCCTCCGAGATCGATGAAGACTCCGAAATCGGTGATGTTCTTGACGGTCCCTTCTAATATCTGGCCGGGCTCCATCGTGGCGAGGATGCTCTCTCGCTGCGACTCGAGTTCTTTCTCGATCAGCGCCTTGTGCGAGACGACCACGTTCTCATTGGTCGGATTGATCTTTACGATCTTGAACTCCATCCGTTTTTCGAGATACGCGTCAAAATCGCGCACCGGTCGCACGTCAATCTGCGACCCCGGCAAGAACGCTTCGAGTCCGTCGATGAGTTCGACAATCATGCCGCCTTTGATACGGCGGACGATGGTCCCTTCCAGTACCGTCTCGTTCTCGAACGCCTTCTCGATATGCTCCCAGCGACGGAACTTATCGGCTTTAGTCTTCGACAGAACGAGCTGCCCGTGATAGTCCTCGATACGCTCCAGGTAGACCTCAACCTCTTCACCCGGTTCTAGTTCTTCGGGGAACTCATTCCGGGAAATAACGCCGTCGCTTTTGAAGCCGATGTCGATGACGATGTCCTTCTCTCCCACGCTGACAACACGCCCTTTAACAATCTCATGCTCCGAGACGTCGGTCAGGGTCTGCTCGATCAGCGCCTTGAGTTGGTCATATTCAGGGCCTGTTTCCTCCTTGACAACTTCTCCTTCGAGGTCTTCCAGCTTGACTACGCGCCCAACGATTTCGCCGGTGTAGCCAAACGTAGGGGCTTCCACTGTTGTCTCGGCGGGCTCCTCAGCCGCAACAGCTTCTACCGCTACAGCATCAGGGGGGCTTACGTCCTCTCCGGACGGGGCTTCTGCTGCACCGGCTTCCTGTACTTCGGCTGCATCTTCAGTGCCAGGGGACTCGTCGGCTACAGCCTCAACTGCCGGGGAAGCCGCTTCCACGACGTCTTCCGTGCTCTCCGTCACAGCTTCCTCAGATACTTCTGCGACGGCGGTGTCTTCTTCCGGCACGTCGGCGAGTGGTTGTTCCTCTTCTGCGGGGGTCGGGGTATCCGGAATCTTCTCTTCGGGAGTCGTAGCTTCCGGTTGAGCTTCCGCATCCGGGACAGCCTCGACCTCTGAGGTAGCCTCCTGAGGGGTCGGCTCGGTCGATTCCAACGTCTCACTAGATGCTGTGTCCGGTGTTTCTCCGACCGGTTCCGCCGTTGCCACTTCTGTTTGTGCTTCCGTGGCCTCCGGCGTCTCGAGTTCGTTCTGCTGCTCTTCTGTCATAAAGGTTAAGGAATGTTCACAGAACCCGTAGGTCCTGTGCCTTCAGGATTTCAAACCGGCTCCCCGCCCCGATGAAATCCAGGCTTTGAGGGTGTAAGGACCATGAAGAAACCTGCCTGCGCGGGAAGAAAGCCTCGATGAGGCCCCAGGCGTTCTTCGTAGAGAGACGATTTTATACCGCACTCCGTCTTTCGCGTTCCCTGACGCGATCTATCACAAACTGAACCTGCTCATCGAAAGAACAACCCGTCGTATTGAGTTCTACGGCATCGTCTGCTTTTAGTAAAGGCGAGAGCGTACGTTCGACGTCTTGACGATCTCGCTGCTGGATCTCGGCCAGGATCTGCTCCTGCGTCACATGGGTGCCCTGCTCCGCGAGTTCGGCCTGCCGTCGTCGGGCTCGCACTTCGGGATCGGCCACCATGAAGATCTTGACGTCCGCATCCGGAAAAACTACCGTACCGATGTCACGGCCCTCCAGTACGACACCCGGCGCATCGGCATACGCCTTGCCGATGCGTCGTTGTTGGGCTACCAGCATCTCACGTACCACAGGAAGGGTTCCAACCCGGCTGGCCATCTTCCCAACCTCCGGATGTCGAATTTTCTCCGAAACCTCTTCTCCGTTCAGCCGAAGCCGCATCTCGCCCCGCTCATAGTAAACGTCAATGTTTTGAGACCGCAGATGACGGGCCGCATCTTGCGAGTATGGGTCTGTTTCCGTTTGAAGAAAAGCAAGCGCAACCGCGCGATAGAGTGCGCCGGTATCGAGATAGACATATCCTAGTTCACGCGCAACGGCCCGCGCCGTCGTACTCTTCCCCGAACCCGCAGGGCCATCAATAGCTACAATCAACGTCTGTCTAGTCGAATTTTTGGAAGCTTAATATTTTAAGCTACGCTTTTCCTATACGCAATGGCATATCTTTTTTTCATTGAACGCGAAGGAGTACGATCAGGACCCTACATCTTGGCTGATAATGGTTATGGGTTGGGGATAACGAATCGAGCCTATCGGGGTATCTATCGTGGGCGTGGCCTGCAGCCTGATCCGTTTGGGCTCCCCTCCTTGCCCGGCCACGGCCAGCACCAACTCCACCAAATCGCGTGCACCATGATCAAAAAACTCGAATAAGTCGAGGCTGATTGGAATCGGTACATCCGTAGCCTCGCCGGGCGGCAACACAAACGATTGGTCAAGAACACCGCTGACGGTCTCTCTGTCATCGAGAAACAGGGTCCAGTCCATCCGAACCAACCTGGCCTGTACCTGATTTTCCGGGGGATTCTCCGCTCGCAGATGGACCTTCAGATCGAACGGTGCTTCCCGCCGGGTAACAGCGGCTCCCAGGCGCAGAACATCCGTTGCCGACAAGTCCTCAAACGACTGGATGCGCTGTAGATCAACACCGGCCAGGCGCACATCGGCTACACGGTCGATAGCAAAATGGACGTTTCGTAGCTGAGCGATTTCGCGCAGGGTCTGACACCCCGAACCGGCCAGGATGAGCAGGGTTGCCGTCAATATCCACGGATAGCATCGTTTCATTGCAGCGCTTGCATGATGATGAGTGTATAGAACAAGAGGATTCAATATAATGGTGTCGCTTGGTAGATAGCATCTGGGAAACCCTTGTTTACGGTTTCGTTTCATGGATAGCATCAACCACTCCAACGTGTAAATTTCATGCGCAAACTAAAGCACGAAGAAATTCCGCGACGTTCCCCGGCAGAAGTCAAGGTATTGCCCAAACACCCCGTCGTCGTGGTGCTCGATAACGTGCGGTCGCTGTATAACGTGGGTTCTATCCTTCGTACCTCGGATGCAGCCCTCATCGACACCCTTTTCCTGACGGGGATCACCGGTACACCCGATCACCGAGGCGTTCACAAGACGGCTCTGGGGGCACAGGACACGGTTAACTGGGCGTATGAAAAAGACCCCGTCGAGGTAGTCTCACGCCTTCGTGAGCGTGGATATACTATCGCCGTTCTTGAAATCACCGATGAGCCAACACCTACGAGCGCCGTCACACAGGTCCATTTTCCCCTCTGCTTGATTGTTGGCAACGAAGTTTCCGGCGTCCGAGAAGAACTCGTCGCCCTGGCCGACCTGGCCCTCGAAATACCACAATACGGTGCCAAGCAATCACTGAATGTCGCTGTGGCCTACGGCATTGCCGTCTTCGACCTGATCGACCGGTATCGTGCCTTTCAGCATGTTGCGTTCAATGGGGCGAAATAAGGCCGGAAGAAACTGAAGCAAATACCCTATCAAGGGGGCTGACCGACCAGGGTTATTGTTTTCTCGAATCCTTAACCTGTGCCTTTCCGTTTCCATTCTATTTTATGCTCAGAATCGACTTGTGGACGGCCGGATGAAAGAAAACAAAGCGATGTTTGACGATGACCTGGAGACGCTATTCCATGCCTTTCCCCCTGTTTCTTCGGAAGCCTGGCATCGAAAGGTCCTGGAGGATCTGAAGGGAGCGGATTTTGAGCAATGCCTTGTATGGAAGCCACTGGAAGGCTTTCAGGTGCAGCCCTACTATCGAACCGAAGATCTGGCATCGTTGCAAGGAAAAGCGACCCAGTCTGATGCATCGTTTCAACGAGCCGAGAATCAATGGCACATCCGACAAGATATCTCCCTCCCCGATCTTCCCGCAGCCCATCGTCGTGCCTGTGAGGCCCTGACCCAGGGAGCGACGTCGCTTGGGTTCGTTTTGGCTACATCAGCGGGCGACAGATTTGGCATCCCTGTCTCTTCCCAAACCGACTTCGAGCGACTTCTTGAGACCATCCCTTTAGAAGGGACTCCCGTGCACTTCAACGGCATCTCGGCGGTGCCACCGGTGATCGACATGCTGTTGCACGAGGCGGCACGACGCGGCCTGGACGTTGTCTCTCTCAGCGGTTCGGCGGCATACGACCCGTTCAGCCGGTTGGTACGACATGGTCGTTTCGACGTGGCCGCAGCACTCGATGAATCCGTTCGAATCATGGAAAGGGTCGAGCCTCTAAGGGCAAACCTGCATGTGCTCCTGGCCGATACCGAACAATATCATGAGGCCGGAGCCACTGCCGTCCATGAATTGGCCTTCGCTCTTGCTACGGCCAGCGAATATCTCGCACGCGGAACCGACCATGACCTCACTGTGACACAACTCGCCAGGAGGCTTCGCTTCAGGATGCCCGTCGGCACGAGCTATTTCATGGAAATTGCCAAGTTTCGCGCCTTGCGACGGCTCTTCGCATTGCTCGTCCAGGCTTATGATCAGGAGAGTGCTCCTCTCTATTGTTTCATCGAAGCCGTCACATCGCGGTGGAGCCTTACGCGCTACGACCAGCATACGAACCTGCTGCGCGCAACGACCCAGGCCGCTGCAGCGATCATCGGCGGCTGTGATGAATTAACGATCCGTCCGTTCGACCTTACGAACGAACATCCGAGCGACGATGCCTTCCGGCTGGCACGAAACATCCAACTCATCCTGAAGCACGAAGCCCACCTCGACGCCGTCTCTGATCCGGCAGCCGGTTCGTATTACCTCGAACTACTGACCGACCGCCTCGCAGAGCGCGCATGGACACTATTCCAGCACATCGAAGCCCGGGGCGGCTTTCTTCAAACACTTCGGAGCGGCTTTATTCAGGACACGCTCAGGAGGGCTCGACTCCAAAGAGCCGACGACATTGCCACCCGGCGGCGGGTGTTAGTCGGTACCAATCAGTACCCGAACGTGGAAGAATCTCTACTGCAATCCGGCCCTTCCACACAGGCTCCTTTGCCTCCCGTTTCTCAAGAAGCCTTGACCGTGGAGCCGATTCCGGCAATGCGTGCCGGCGAACCATTTGAAACTCTGCGTCTACGCACCGAACGTTTTACGCTTCGAACAGGCCGCCGCCCTTCTGTTCTTCTCGTACCGTTCGGCCATCCGGGGTCGGCCAATGCACGCGCCGTGTTTTCGCGCAACTTCTTCGGATGTGCCGGTTTCGACATTCTCGAAGCGCCCCCTTCTCTAACCGTGGATCAAGCATGGGCCGATGCTTCTAACCAGCAGGTCGACATCGTCGTGCTTTGTAGCTCTGACGATGACTACCAGACGGCTATACCCAAGTTGGCGGAAATCGTCAAATCAGAAGTGCGTCCCCTGTTCCTTGTTGTTGCCGGGTATCCGAAGGCCTCCATTCATGCCCTGAAGTCGGCAGGCGTGGACGATTTCATCCACCGCGGACAGAACCTCTTGGAAACACTTTCGAGCTACCAGGAAAGGCTCGGCATCGATTCAGACTGAAAAAATGAAACCAGATGCGTCCTGATTTTTCACACATTCCGTACCGAACACTTCGGTCCTCGTCTGGCGGAGAGGAACAGGAGCGACAGCCGTGGATGCCCCCGGAACAGATCCCGGTGAAGCCTTCCTTCATGCCAGAAGACCTTGAGGCATTGCGTCATCTGGATTATGCCGCAGGGCTTCCCCCCTTTCTTCGCGGCCCCTACAGCACGATGTATGCCGTCCGTCCCTGGACGATTCGCCAGTATGCCGGATTCTCCACAGCCGAAGAATCAAATGCGTTCTACCGGCGCGCGCTGGCAGCCGGGCAACGAGGGCTTTCGGTAGCGTTCGACCTGGCTACCCACCGGGGCTACGATTCCGACCATGAACGCGTCACGGGCGACGTAGGCAAAGCAGGCGTCGCTATCGACACGGTCGAGGACATGAAAATCCTTTTCGACGGCATCCCACTCGACCGGATGTCGGTGTCGATGACGATGAACGGTGCCGTCTTGCCCGTCATGGCCTTTTTCATCGTTGCTGCCAAAGAACAGGGGGTGTCGCCTCACATGCTGAGCGGGACGATCCAGAACGATGTGCTCAAGGAATTTATGGTCCGTAATACGTACATCTATCCCCCGGAGGCGTCTATGCGGATCATCGGAGATATCTTCGGCTATACCTCGCAGCACATGCCGCGTTTTAATTCCATTTCGATCAGCGGCTACCACATGCACGAGGCCGGGGCACCGGCGGACCTCGAACTCGCCTATACCCTCTCCGACGGCCTCGAATACATCCGCACCGGCCTGGCCGCCGGGCTCGACATCGACGCCTTCGCGCCGCGCCTCTCGTTCTTTTTCGCGGTGGGGATGAATCACTTTATGGAGATCGCCAAGCTCCGAGCCGCCCGGCTGCTGTGGGCGTCCATCGTCCGGCTCTTCACCCCTCAGAACCCGAAGTCGATGGCGCTGCGCACGCACTGTCAGACGTCCGGGTTCAGCCTCACCGAGCAAGATCCATTCAACAACGTGGCCCGCACGTGCATCGAAGCCCTGGCAGCGGCCCTGGGACACACGCAATCGCTCCATACCAACGCCCTCGACGAAGCCCTGGCACTACCCAGCGACTTTTCAGCCCGCATTGCCAGGAACACCCAGGTCTATCTCCAGGAAGAAACCGACATCGTCCGCGCTGTTGATCCCTGGGGTGGGTCTTATTATGTCGAGTACCTCACCGACAGCCTGGCCCGCCGCTCCTGGTCGCTGATCAAGGAGATCGAAGAGGTAGGAGGCATGGTAAAGGCTATCGAACGCGGGATTCCCAAGCTACGCATCGAAGAAGCCGCTGCACGCAAACAGGCACGGATCGACACGGGGAAAGACGTCATCGTGGGAGTAAACCGCTATCGTCGGAAGGTAGAAGCTCCCATCGACTTGCTGGAGGTAGACAACGAAACGGTACGGCGGAAACAGATTGCTCGACTGACTCATGTAAAGCGCACTCGGGATGAAACGCGAGTTCGTGTCGTCCTCGATGCCCTGACCCGTTGCGCGGCGTCCGGCGAAGGCAACCTGTTGGCCCTCTCCGTCGAAGCGGCCCGCGCCCGCGCTACCCTAGGCGAGATATCCGACGCTCTCGAAAAAGAATTCGGCAGATACATGGCGACTACACGTTCGATCTCGGGCATTTACGCGTCCGAAGTTGCGCACGATAAGCACTTCGCCCGGGCGCGGGCCCTATCGGATGCCTTCGCCGAGCAGGAAGGCCGCCGCCCTCGCATCCTCGTCGCGAAGCTGGGCCAGGACGGGCACGACCGGGGCGCAAAAATCATCGCCACGTCCTTTGCCGACGTCGGCTTCGACGTGGATATCGGCCCGCTTTTCCAGACGGCCCCGGAAGCCGCCCGGCAAGCGGTTGAAAACGACGTCCACATCCTCGGCATCTCCAGTCTTGCCGGCGCTCACAAAACGCTCGTCCCGCAGGTGGTCCAGGCCCTTGCCGAATATGGACGAAGCGACATCATGGTCGTTGTCGGGGGAGTAATCCCACCGCAAGATTATGCCTACCTCTATCAAGAGGGGGTAACCGGTGTATTCGGCCCTGGCACCGTAATTGCGCAAGCAGCTATCAAGATCCTCGAATTGCTTTTGGAGGGGCCACAGGAAACCTCACCTACCCCGGACGGCTCACAGCCTGCCCCTCTGAAATAGGCTGAATTAAGCGTTTTGATGCTTGTTTACTGCCTCCGCAGTTCGAGAGAACAAGGTGTATCTGTGCCAGACGCGGAGTGACGATGAAACGTATTGCCGGCTGCCTCTTTCTCATTCTTGGACTCATCTCCACCCAGACGCCTGCCTCAGCGCAGCGGCTATCTCCCTCCTCTGAATACTGGCATACTGCCGGGGTCGGGCTGAGCACACCCATGGGCTTCAACATGGGCGCGAGCTATAGCTTCGTGATGAAGGGCCCGTTCTTCATCCAGGCCACGGTCAGCGCTACCAAAGATGTGTACATCACCAGGCATTCGGTTTATGCCGTTGGACCGTCGGTCGGCGTTCGATTCTATACGAATACTGCCCTCACGTCGCTCTCTATCGGCCCGAGGTATATCTGGGGTACTCGCGGGGCCGACCTCCTCTCTCCCGGCACCTCCTACCATACCGCTTCGATGAACGTAATCGGCCAGGTGCTCTTCCGGGAGATCAACATGGGATTCGAGTTGTATTCGAATTTAAATCCTATTCGGAACGTTTCCGGAGTCCGCCTGATATATCGCCTGGGACAGTTTAGATAGCCAGGTCAGAAATCATCGGGAGCAGCGCACATCATGGCAAAAAAACACGCCGAGCAATCTGATGAGAGCGCTTTACACCTCACCCCTGGAGTAGATTCCGTCCCCTCTATCAATCCCCATCTCAAGCAACAGCAACGACGGCCCTTGTTGCCCCTCGACGCCTACCTACAGGGCATCCGGGAGGGAGACCGCGTCATCCTCAGCCAGGCCATCACCCTCATCGAAAGCACGCGGCACGATCACCAGGAACTGGGGCAAGAGATTCTGAACCGATGCCTGCCGCAAACGGGCCGTTCGATACGCGTCGGAATTACCGGGGTCCCGGGCGTAGGTAAGAGCACGTTTATCGAATCCCTGGGAAATCACCTCATTTCGAACGGTCGCCGCCTGGCCGTGCTGGCCATCGATCCGACCAGCGCCCGGACCCAGGGTAGTATCCTCGGCGACAAAACACGCATGCCTACGCTCTCGGCGAACCCAAACGCCTTCGTTCGCCCGTCACCCACAGCCGGTTCTCTGGGAGGTGTTGCCCGCGCCACACGAGAAACCATTTTCTTATGCGAAGCGGCCGGTTATGATACCATCTTCGTTGAAACCGTAGGCGTCGGGCAATCGGAAGTTGCCGTGCACGGCATGGTCGATTTTTTCTTACTGCTCGTGCTGGCCGGTGCGGGAGATGAACTCCAGGGTATCAAACGCGGAATCATCGAGATGGCCGACGCCATTGCCGTAACAAAAGCCGATGGAGCCAACGTACAGCACGCCGACGATGCCGTAGCCGACTATCGCAACGCCCTCACGCTTTTCCCTCCCAAAGATTCCGGATGGAAACCCAACGTCTTGACCTGTTCGGCCCTGACCGGAGACGGCCTTCCCGCCATATGGGATTCCATCGAATCCTTCTCGCAAAAGATGAAGCAGAGTAGCTTTTGGAAATGGAATCGACAGCAACAGGCCCGTGCGTGGATGATGGATACGATCAAAGATCAACTCCGCGAACATTTCTTTTCCCATCCCGACGTTCGAAAAACCCTGACCCGTTTCGAGCAAGACGTCGTTCAAGGTCGACTGAGTTCGTTCGCGGCAGCCAGGGAACTCATATCCATCTATTTATCAGATCAGCAGGAAGACGCCTGAAAATGGGCCGTAGTTGATCGGGATTTTTTTATTTTCGGCTGCGTTCAAGAGGGTCATCATATAACGACCATCACGACGCATCGCCACACTTTAACCTCGGGGAACTAGACTGTGGACACACCGAACAACGATGAGACGAAGGCAGCCGTAGAAAGCACAGACATCGTCCCTGCGAACAGAACAGGATCTAATTTTATCCGCACCGTCATTGAGGAAGAACTGAGGAATAACACTTTCGATGGGCGCGTCGTCACGCGTTTTCCCCCGGAGCCGAACGGGTATCTGCACATCGGACACGCCAAAGCTATCTGCCTCAACTTCGGACTCGCCCTCGATTATAACGGTGCCTGCCACCTCCGCTTCGACGACACCAATCCGGAGACGGAAGACATCGAGTATGTGAAAGCCATTAAGCGGGACGTTCGATGGCTCGGCTTTGATTGGAACGACAAGGAGTTTTATGCCTCTGATTATTTCGAACAACTCTACGACTGGGCAGTCACGCTTATCAAGAAGGGGAAGGCGTACGTGGACGACCTCAGCGAGGAAGAAATCCGCGCCTACCGGGGCAGTGTGACCGAACCGGGCCTTGAAAGCCCGTATCGGGATCGCTCGGTGCAAGAGAACCTGGACCTGTTCGAAAAGATGCGAGCCGGCGAATTCGAAGATGGATCACGTGTTCTGCGCGCCAAAATCGACATGGCCTCGCCGAACATGAAGATGCGCGACCCGCTGATGTATCGGATTCGTCATGCTACCCACTACCGGCGTGGCGATGCCTGGTGCCTCTATCCCATGTACGACTGGGCCCACGGCCAGTCGGATGCCATCGAAGGCATCACTAATTCTATTTGCACCCTGGAGTTTGATAATAATCGTGAGTTGTATGACTGGTTTCTGGATAATCTGGAAATCAACCCACGCCCCTTCCAGTACGAGTTTGCACGCCTCAACCTGGACTATATGGTCATGAGCAAGCGCAAGCTCTTACAACTCGTCGAGGAAGGCCATGTCAACGGTTGGGACGACCCGCGTATGCCCACCATAGCCGGCCTGCGGCGGCGAGGCGTTACCCCCGAATCCATCCGCCAGTTTTGTGAACGGATCGGAATCACCAAGGTCGATAGCCGGGTCGACATCGGTATGCTCGAACACAGCATCCGCGACGACCTCAACTACCGGGCTCCGCGCGTGATGTGCGTTTTACGACCGCTCAAAGTGATCATCACCAACTACCCGGAAGATCAGGTCGAATGGCTCGATGCGCCGTACTGGCCGCACGACGTGCCGAACGAAGGATCGCGCCCAATCCCCTTTACGCGAGAACTCTACATCGAACGAGAGGACTTCCGAGAGGACCCGCCCAGGAAGTTCTATCGTCTTGCCCCCGGACGCGAAGTGCGTCTGCGCTACGGCTATTTTATCACCTGTGTTGACGTCGTCAAAGAGGAGAGCACCGGTGAGGTTATCGAACTACACTGCACCTACGACCCTGCGACACGCGGAGGTGATGCTCCCGACGGGAGGAAGGTGAAAGGCACCCTGCACTGGGTCTCCGCCAACCATTCGATCCCCACCGAAGTGCGCCTGTACGACCGGCTGTTTCGTGTCGCAAATCCGGAAGAAGGATCGGAAGATTTTAAAGCATATCTGAATCCTGAGTCCGTGGTCATACTGCCCGAGAGCCGCGTTGAGCCGAGTGTAAAAGACGACCCGCCGGAAACACGGTATCAGTTCGAACGGCAAGGGTATTTCTGGCCTGACCCCGTCGAATCGTCGCCAGACAGCCTGGTGTTCAACCGCATCGTCCCGCTCCGCGACACGTGGGCTAAGCTGGAGAAAGCGCCCCACCCTTCAGACGTGTCAACCAGACCTGCTGAGAAACCACCTCGCCAGAAGGAAAGCGAGAAATCACCGGTGACACGCTCGAAAGAAGACGTGATTGCCGAACTGCAGACCTTATCCCCTGCATCCGCCAAACGTTTTTCGAGATATACCGACATATTCGGTCTTTCCGTGAATGACGCTCGGGTACTGGCCGGCTACGGCCCCCTGGCCCACTTTTTTGAACAAGCCCTCGCCGTCCATAATCATCCGAAGGACATCGCGAACTGGATCGTAAACGAACTCCTCGGCATGCTGGATGACAAAAGCATTGAGGAAATCCCCTTTTCAGGAGACCACTTCGGGGCGCTGGTAGCTATGATCAAATCGGGGACGATATCTGGAAGGACGGCCAAAGAGGTGCTCGCCGACATGATACAGTCCGGTAGCCATCCCGAAGAAATCGTCCGAGAAAAAGCCCTTCAGCAACTCGCCAATCCCGACACCTTGCTACCGATCATCAACCAACTTGTGACGGAAAACCCGGACAAAGTCGCGCTGTATCAGGCCGGCAAGACGGGCCTGCTAGGTTTCTTCGTTGGGCAGGTAATGAGAACCACACGCGGCACAGCCAACCCGCAGCTGGTGAAGGAGCTGGTGCAAGAGAAGTTGAGGCAGACCACTCCTTAACAGGCGTAGCCGATCATAAGCAAGCAGCCCGATCCGACGGACATCGGGCTGCTTCGCTGCGTTTTTACTTCTTCCGGGATCTGGTTTTTGGATTGCGTTTTTTCTTTCGGGGGCGTGTTTTGCCGTACGAACTTTTGAAGAGCTTGCCCCGCCGGGTACGCCGATCTCCTTTACCCATCAGTATTCCTCCTTCTATCCAGGGTTTTCAGGGACAGAATCTCGCTTATCTGCAATATATGAAAGAGTTTTCCCGCAGCCAGTCCTCTCCCTCAAAATGTCCGCTATCCCAGAACGTCCACTGCTTTTCTCAAGCGACGAACGCAGGTTTCACGCCCCAGCGCTTCCATCATGGCGAACAGGCTCGGGCCGGCAGAGGTGCCGCTGACGGCCAGGCGAGTCGGGTGAATGATGCGCCCGGCACCGACTTCACGTTCTTCCGCCAACGTGCGCAATGCAAGCTCCGCCGTCTCTTCGTCAAAGGAGGAGGTTTGTTCGAGTTGATGGGCATAGGCTGACAACAACGCCGCCGAATCATCCTTCCACCGCTTCTTGACCCCCTTCTCGTCATAGTCGGCAGGATCCTCGAAGAAGTAGCTACCGGTGGTGGCCAACTCCTCGACAAAAGAAATTCGTTCGTGCAAAAGCCCGGCTACCTGCTTCAGATACGCCCCGCCGGCATCGTAGCCCCTGGCTTCCAGAAACGGATGCGCGCGCGCCAGAAGTTCATCGAGGGACAATCGCCGCAGATGTTGCTGGTTGTACCATCTCAGCTTGTCCAGGTTAAACTGTACTCCGGCGGAGCCGACCCGGTCGATGGAAAAAGCCTCGATCAAGGCGTCGAGAGAAAACACTTCGTCCTCCGTGCCGGGGTTCCATCCCAGGAATGCCAGAAAATTGAGCAGCGCTTCGGGCTCGTACCCCTCATCCCGGTATTGCCGAACCGACACCGGGATACCCATCTTCTCCGCATTTCGCTTCGACAGTTTTCCCCCCGTGGGGCTTAGAATGAGCGGCAGATGAGCCATCTTCGGCGGCATCCAACCCAGAAAGCGATACAGCAACATATGCTTGGGCGTAGACGGAAGCCATTCTTCGCCCCGGATGACATGCGTGATCTCCATCAGATGATCATCGACGATGTTCGCCAAGTGATAGGTGGGCATGCCGTCGGACTTGAGCAGCACCTGGTCGTCGAGGCCGTTGGTTTCGAACGACACCCAGCCACGGATCATATCTTCGAAGCGAACCGTCTCGTCAGAAGGTATTTTGAGTCGTACCACGTGCGGTTCGCCCGCGTCGAGCCTGCGTCGGACCTCTTCCTCGGACAGCGTCAATGCATTCGTCATCGTCATCCGAGTGGCCGTGTCATACTTCGGCGAAGGGTTGCCGCTTCGCTGCAGCCGATCCCGCATGGCCTGCAGGTCCTCCGGCGTATCGAAAGCGTAGTACGCATGCCCGGCTTCCACGAGTCGTCGAGCATAGTGTTGATACGTTTCGCTTCGCTGCGACTGGTAGTACGGGGCATGCGATCCCTCACGACCCGGCCCTTCGTCATAGGGTAGCCCGGCCCATCGCAACGAGTCGAGGATGTCGGGTTCAGCCTCTTCGACGTAGCGACCCCGATCCGTATCTTCGATGCGGAGGATAAACTGGCCGCCATGCTTCCGGGCGAAGAGATAATTGTAGAGCGCCGTTCGCAGCCCGCCGATGTGCAGCAAGCCCGTAGGACTCGGCGCAAAGCGAACACGTACAGGGTTGTGTGCAGGAGGTGCCATCTATCAAGACATTGCTGATGAAGCGAAAGGACTCGGGAGAAGGTATAGAATACGTCACCGCCGCCATCTCTTCGTAGAAGTCTCTGCATAATTAAAGAAAAAAACCCCTGTAGGCCGTAAGCCCGCAGGGGTTTTTGTCCGAAGATATCGCAGGGCGTTAGAGTGGATCCGTTACCGCTCTTTCATCCAGGCGAGGCGCTTCGACCGTTAGGCCTGGGTAGAAGACGTACACGGCTTCGCGCCAGTACCGCGATTGGTCGACAAATTCGACACGTTCTTCCAGTCCTTCGACGAGGGCCATGCCGGCAGGCTCGCCGGCATTCCGGGGAAACATAAGCCCGGCGATGAAAAGGACCATGGCCGCCATGGTGGCCGCCCGAAGCGACACAGGCGCTCGAACGTGCCAGAGCGGGCGACGATCTACGTAGCGGTCCACTCGCTTCGAACCGCGCTTCATCTTGTCAAGGCGTTTAAAAAACGCATCATCGACGGTAACGGGTACGGTCAGCACTTCTTGCCGGCTCATCCGGCGAAATTCCATCATGGCGCTGAGCGTACGACGGCAATGATCACAGGTAGCAAGATGCGCAAAGAGCGAGGGTTGGTCTACAAAAGGCAACTCGCCATCCATGTACAGGTTGAGCGCCTCTTCCCTCCCATCGCTGCACGAGGCAAGCTCGGATGACGGCGCATTGGTTAAATCTGTCATGGTTCTATCAACAGGTAGTCTGGTCGGATTTATCGATACCCCCACGCCTATGACGGAGCCTTTTTCTCCAGTCGGCTCGCCACAACGCGCTGCTGTTCGCGCAGCATCACCGGCTCCATGAACGCAGCCAGTTTGCGGCGCGCCTTGAACAAGCGTGACTTGACGGCGCTTAGTGTGCTCCTCGTGATGGCTGCAATCTCATCGTAGGTCAGGTTTTGATACTCCCGTAAGACGATCACCTCACGATATTCAGGTTTGAGACGTCCAAGGAAATAGTTCACGAGTCGAATCTGCTCGCTCTTTTCGAGGTCGGCTATCTGCTTCAGCGCTGCCGTTTCGCGCATGGCACGCGTGTGATCCTCATCGAGCCCCACATGCTTGTTCGTACGCCGGAACTGATTAAGACACTGATTGCGCGCAATCGTGAACGTCCATGCTTTGAAGGAACTGGTATTCAGCAGCCGCTCTCGATTTTCGTAAATACGCAGAAAGGTCTCCTGCATGATGTCCTGTGCTTGCTCGCTATCGAGAAGCATCTTCAAACAGTAGGCGTAGACCGGACCTTTATAGCGGTTGTAGAGCGAGATAAATGCAAATTCATCTCCCGCCTGAAAGGCTTCGATCAATGCTTTGTCGTCGGTATGCATGCAGCATCGGGTCAGGTTAACCTGTAACTCCAGGTGGGGGTATATAAGAAGACCCCGTAAAGGACACAAAGTTGCTTCAGGACACGTACCTGTCTCTTCCTTATTTCAGTATCGGGAAAGAACGCTTTATCTGTAACGAACGCGTGCACTGTGTTAGTGTACCCATCGTTGCACAACGGAAGTTTCTGTACAACCTGAAGCCATTCTCTGACCGGATACACACTCACCGGTTGCCATCGCTACGCGGCTAACTTTCTCGAAAAATCGGGAAAGTTGGAACTAGCCTCCCCCCGGTCAGGGTTTTTTCTATTGCAATAACGGCCGCCGCGCTCTACTTTGTGCGGCTACTTTTCGGTTGATCTCACCTTCGACTCCTTCCTCTTCAGACTGATGCGAGCCTTGATTCTCATGGCGAACCGACCCTCCCTCCTGTTCCCCACAGCGAGCCTCTTACTGTTCGTTGGCATCCTGAGTACCGCCGGATGCGGCGCACTTCGTAACACACCGGCAACTTCCGAGGACCCCAATGTCGTCGCCCTTTTCGCCGACGATACGCTGACCCTCGCCGACTTCGAAATGCAGTATGCGCGTGCGGTCGGGGGGCTTGATCTGGCTCAGGACGACTCCCTGGAAGAATATCAGGACTTCCTCGAGCGCTATGTCAACTTCCGCCTGAAAGTGCTTCAAGGAGAAGCGGCTGGGTATGATAAGCATTCATCCATCGAGCAGGAAATCAACAGCTACCGAGGCTCGTTCGCCAAACCGTTTCTCATGGACAAGGAAGTACTGAATCCTATCATTTCCGATCTCTATGAGAAGGGGAAAGAAATGGTAGAGGTAAGTCATATCCTGCTGCGCGTCCCGGAGGAAGCCTCACCCTCTGATACCCTGGCCATTTTCAATCAGATGACAGCCATACGCGATTCGGCCTTGCAAGGGATCGACTTCGGGGACCTGGCCATGCGTCATTCGCATGATCCTTCGGCTCAGCGAAACGTGGGCAAACTGGGCTACAGGGGATGGTTAGGCTATACCATGGCCGGCCGCATGGTGAAACCGTTCGAAGACTGGGTGTATTGGACCCCGATAGGCAAAATCTCTCCGGTTGTTCGCACGCAATACGGATATCACATCATCTATGTACACGACCGTAAAGAAGCCGTCTCCGATGTGCGTGTCTGGCACATCATGGTCACACCCGACGGATCGACACCGGCGGACTCTTCCGCTGCGCTCGACCGCATCCTCGGTTATAAGCAGCGCATCGAAGCCGGAGAACGGTTTCAGGACATCGCCCGCGTCCACTCCGACGAGAAGCGCTCGGCTCAGAACGGCGGCGACCTGAACTGGCTGCGCTACGATAACTACCAGGTCCCCGCCTCTTTCCGCGAAGCCGCTTTTGCGATTGAGGAATTGAATACCATATCAGATGTGGTGGAGACCCAGTTCGGCCTTCACTTACTGATGATCACCGAGCGCAAAAAACCCGGAACCTATGAAGAGAAATACGAAGAGCTGAAAAGCCTGGCTACGCGCCTGCCGCGAACCCGGAACGCAGAAAAGAAACTCGCTGCCGAGATCCGGGCCACCTATCACACCCGCATCGACACGACCGGCCTCATGTCGCTGTTCGAATCCGTTGGCGTCGATTCGCTCTTGAGGGTAGTCCGAAACGGGCAATTCGACGACTCCCTCCGAACCGTTCCCGTGGTTTCTCTGGGCGATTCGACCTATGCTTTCGGCCAGGTAGCCACGTTCGCCAGGGAAAACCAGGTTATGCGAATGCTCGACAAAGAAGAGCAGCTCGTGACGTTGGCGAACGACTTTCTGGACAACGCCGCCATCTCGTACGAAGCTGCCGCCCTTGAGAATCGAGACGAAGAATTCCGTATGGTCATGGACGAATTCCGCAACGGCCTGGTGCTCTTTAAACTCATGGAAGATTCCGTCTGGACGGCGGCGGCACAGGACTCGGCGGGCTTAGCCGCTTACTACGAAACCCATCGCGAACGGTATCAATTCCCGGAACGCATGCGCATCATCAGCCTTTCGAGCCGTTCCGACTCCCTGTTAGAATCGGTTATCACCCGGCTCGATGAGGGAGTGGCGCTGGGCACTCTCCTGTCCGATTTGGAACAGGATTCCACTGCATCGTTAGCGGTGGACACCATGCTGATCGCCGGAGCGACCAATTCCGTCTATGACCAGGCACTGGGCCTCGCAGACAAGGAACACACCCCGCTCGTGCCTAACCGCGTCGGTCATATCGTGCTCTTCAAAGACGGCACCGAAGCCCCTCGCTCCAAGACGTTCGAGGAAGCGCGCACCGAGGTTGCGAACGACTATCAGCAATTATTAGAGGAGCGCCTGACGGAACGACTTCGGAAAGAATACAAAGCACGCCTCTTCCCAAACCACCTGATCCGTGCGTTTCAAGCTTCTGCTTCCGAAACGCCTACCACATCGAATTCAACCCAGTAAAGACCCAGAACCGGCGCTCTGTATTTCTTACTCCCGGTACCATGTTTGATGTCCGATTACAGCTTCTCACGAGAAAAGGAGTGCTCTCCCTCTTCTTTCTATTGCTCGCTGCGTGGGCCGGGCTGGGTTGTCAAACCCGCGATGATTCCGACGATTACGTAGCCCGTGTCGGCGAGGCATATCTGACGCAGGAAGCCCTCAAAGCCGCCCTCGCCGCGCTTCCCGCCCGTCAAGACTCGGCAGAAGCACGCAGGCAGTTTGTGGATCAATGGGTAACCAACGAACTGCTCTACCAGGAAGCCACCCGGCGTAACCTGCGCACCCGTGAAGCCATACAACGCCGCCTTGAAGAAAGCGAACGGTCCGTTCTTATCGATGCCGTAATCACCCAACTCTTCGAGGAGGAGGTTGAAACCTTATCATCTGCTGAAGTCCTCACGTATTATGACAGAAACAAAGAGCGTTTACGCACGCGTGAACCGTTCCTCCGGGTGCTCTATCTATCTTCTGCCGAGGCCGACTCGGTTCGGTATGCACGCCGCCTCCTGCAACAGGGAGTAGACACCGCCGACATCGATTCGCTATGGCCCCGGTTGGTCGAACGATTTGCAGGAGATAAAGAAGGCTCATTGACGCTCTCCGGCAATTACTTCCCTGAAAGTCAGCTATTTATGAGACAACCCGCCTTGCGTCAAGCCGCGCTGCAACTCAACGTCGGCCAGACGAGCCCTCTCATCGAACTGGAAGAGCAAACGCATCTCATACACCTTGCGGATCAGGTTCCGGTGGGCACGATCCCGGAACTTGCCTGGATTGAAGATCATGTGCGACGCCGCCTGACGATTGACGCCCGGAAACAGATGTTTGAACGTCAGGTTCAACGGCTCAGGACGGAAGCCCTGTCGCGCGACGCCCTCGTGATCCGGTGAAGCTCCTTTCCTGTTGCGCGTTGTAGTCGGGGCCGGTCATCACTCTTCTGCTACTATCACACACAGCGACAAGGGCACCGGGCAATATTTTACCCCCTCGACACGTTCATCCGACCGATTCGACGCTGTTCCCTTCGCTAATTGTGCACGTATTAATGAACTTGAAAACCATGCTCTTACGGATCCTGAGAATGCCTGCCTTGCTGCTGGTTCTGGCGACCGTGTGCGCACCGCAACAAGCCTTCTCACAGGAGCAGGTGTTGGATGAAATCGTTGCCATCGTAGGCGACCAAATCCTCCTCCGTTCCGAAGTCGACGGCATGGTGCTCGGTCTCACACAACAACGCGGCCTGGAGTATTCGGATGGTCTATGGCTAGATGCCTTGAATCAGATCATCGATCAGAAAGTACTGTCCATCCACGCCCAACGAGACACCACGATTCAGGTGTCGGACGATCAGGTCGATCAAGCCCTTAACCGGCGGATCGATCAACTCATACGCCAGCTTGGAAGTACCTCCCGACTCGAAGAAATCTATGGAAAAAGCCTCATCCAGATTCGGGCCGACCTCCGTGAGGATTTCCACGAACGCCTGCTGGCCGAACAAATGCAGGGCACCAAGATCCGACAAATAAAGATTACACCTTCTGAAGTCGCAGACTGGTTCAACCAGTTCCCAACCGATTCGCTCCCAACGCTCCCTGAAACGGTCCGAGTATCGCATATCGTGCGCCATCCGGAGATTTCCGAAGAGGCCAAAGAGGAAGCGCTGGAAATCATTTCCACCATCCGGGACTCGGTCGAAGCCGGGATCAGCATGCTGGAAGACATGGCTCGCCGCTTCTCGGAAGACCCCGGATCCGCAGAAAATGGCGGTCGCTTCGAGGAGATAAGTCTCCGCGACCTGGTGCCCGAATTTGCTGCGGTCGCCTCCCGTATCGAGCCGGGGACCCTGTCCGAACCTTTCGAAACGGCGTACGGCTACCACATCCTTCGAGTGAATACACGGCGAGGTGATCTTCTCGATCTCAACCATATCCTGATCAAAATCGACGAGAGTAAGTCTGACCCGACCAATGCGCTGGCTACGCTGACAACCCTCCGCGACTCTATCGTCACGTACAACGTCCCTTTCGAGTTGATCGCCCGGCGGCATTCACAGGAAGCCTTCTCTTCCGAGATCGGCGGTCGCGTCGTCGATCCGAATACGGGCGAACGCGATCTTTTCCTGGATGCTCTCGGTGTGACGTGGCGTCAAGCCCTCGACACGCTCGAGATCGGCACCATCAGCCAGCCCACAGAAGTTGAATTGTTGGATGGTAGTCGATCCTATCATATTGTCACCCTTCAGCAGCGCGTACCGACGCACCGCGTAGACATCGTCACGGACTTTACCCGGATTGAACAGTTAGCCCTTCAGAATAAACAGAACCGCATCATGCGACAGTGGCTCGATGACCTACGCAAGGAAGTGTATATCGAGCTACGAGGGAAAGCAGTCGACATCAAATCCCGAATACCGGGGAGTGCGGATGCGGGTGCCCGGCAGCGCAACTGATCGCCATGAGTCTCGTTTATGTGTGACCCGCACGGCCCCCATCCACGTTCCTTAAGATTCGCGTCTATATGCAGCCCCATTCCAGGACTACAGATCCAGCCACGCTCCACGTCCTGCGTGAAGCCTATCATCGCCTTCGTGCCGAAATCGCCAAAGTCATCATTGGGCAAGAGGACATCATTAAGCACGTCGTCGTCTGTCTGCTGGCTCGGGGCCATGTGCTGCTCATCGGGGTGCCTGGGCTGGCAAAAACCTTGCTGATCCGCACGCTATCGCAGGCCCTCGACCTGCGCTTTAACCGGATCCAATTCACGCCCGACCTGATGCCGAGCGACATCACGGGCACCGAAATCATCGAAGAGGATCAAACGACCGGGAAGCGTTCCTTCAAGTTCGTTCACGGTCCTGTATTCGCCAACGTCGTGCTGGCCGATGAAATCAACCGTACCCCTCCGAAGACGCAGGCGGCCCTGCTCGAAGCCATGCAAGAGCATCATGTGACGGCGGCCGGCCACACCTTCGTCCTCGACGAACCCTTCTTCGTGCTTGCCACCCAGAATCCTATTGAACAGGAGGGCACCTACCCCCTTCCCGAAGCGCAACTCGACCGCTTTATGCTAAACCTCTGGCTCGACTATCCCACGTTCGAGCAGGAAGTCGAGGTGGTGCGCAGCACGACCAGTGCCGGTGAGGCGCAGGTAGAGACGGCCATGGAGCACGAAGAGTTGCTGACGTATCAGGCCTTTGTCCGCCAGATCCCCGTCGCCGACAATGTGATCGAGTACGCCGTCTCGCTTGTCTCAAAGACGCGCCCTGATCGAGAGGCGGCTCCCGATTTTGTCAACAATTATCTCCGATACGGGGCCGGGCCGCGTGCGTCTCAATACCTGATTCTCGGAGCTAAAGCCCTCGCCGCCCTGGACGGCCGCCTGACGCCGCTCATTGAGGATGTTCGCGCGATGGCGATCCCTGTTCTTCGGCACCGTATCGTGCCGAACTTCAACGCCGAGGCCGACCGGATTACCACCGTCGATATCATTAACCGGCTGCTGTCCGACGGCACTTCATAACCGGGTGGGAGCCCTTATACCGATCTCAACATCCTGGCGAAGCTTCCTCTCATTGAAGCCTTTTGCCGAACGTTCCGTATGCCTCCTCATCGTGGACACCTTTTCGATTGAGACCATGCTCGCTCGTCTTATCGCCCTTTTCCTTCTTGTGCCGGTTATCGAGCTTGCCCTACTCGTGCAAGTGGATAAACTGATCGGGTTCTGGCCGACCCTCGGCCTGATCATTATCACCGGCCTTCTGGGTAGTTTCCTGGCCCGACGCGAAGGCCTCTCGGTTTGGAAACGATTCAATCAGCGCCTGGCAACGGGTGGACTCCCTGGGAAGGAACTACTCGATGGCGTCATCATCCTCATGGCCGGGGCGCTGCTCATCACCCCCGGCGTCCTGACCGATGTCGTCGGCTTTCTCGGACTCATCCCTGTTACCCGAGCGGCAATCCGGAAAATCGTAGTAAAACGGCTCGATACGACGAGGTCGTCCCATCCCTATACTTTCATGGGTTTCCGGGGCAGTACACCCGGCTCCCCTTCCGATACTCCTCAGTGGCAAGGAACAGCGCGTCAGGTCCCCGGACAGGGCGACCCGGAGTAAGGGTTTCCTTTCGCGGCTCCCGGTCGGCGGGATCACAGATCACCGCTTTGTGGTGCTCCCATTGAGCCGAATGCCGACGCCCCAGGCTTGCGCCAGGTTTTCCAGCAATTCCTTCTCCATCGCGTTGATCACACCATCCGACTGCGCGATAAAAAGGAGATCGTCCAGCAAAACGAGGCGATGTACGATAGAGAGTTTTTTGCGAACGGTGAGCACCGATTGTTGAAGCTCTTCCTGCTCTGGTTCATCGGAATAATAAGCCAGGGCTTCGCGAAGGACCCGGCGAAGGTCTTCCTCGCCCATTTCGGGACCCCAGTCTTGCAGCCGCTCGATCATCGCGGCGATCTCTAGATCTGTAATCTTACTGTCACTGCTATGCGCGACTACGAGGTACATCAGCCCGATGTCATGCAGCAAACTCCAGGACGATTCCCCCTCGGAGGTGACTTCCATGCTGTCGATGAGGCCGTCGTCTAACGTACGAATCTCCCAGGCTTCGGCCAGTTGATGGATGAGGTCGAGTTCTGTGCTCAACACTAAGCCGTCCGCTTTTGCTATACGCACGACGTCATCCAGCGCCCGCTGGCGATCTTCGAGGGAAAGCTGTTCTTTCAGCGCATTTATGGAGCGCATCACTTCCCGCTCCGAACCGGCCTTCATATAAATAGCGACCGCCTCCATGACGACATCCTGGACTTCATCAGCAGGGAAATTATCACGCCATTCCTGCAAGACCTCGGTGATCATGGCCAACTCATCTTCACTCAGATCCTGGTCTGTGCCATAGGCCAGGGCTATGTAGATGAGGGCAAGATCATGGGCGCGTGTCCATGTTTTGTTCATCGGAGCCATAGCGCAAGGGGGGTTGTCTTCTTAGTGAGACCAGAACGGCGTACGCCGTAGTTCCAATATATGATAGGCACCTGCACACCTAAACTCAACGCACACGGGCATCCACCAGACTATCTTCCCGATCTCTTTGCTGAAACCTGCACGAAGAACCCCCATCGGTCGGGTTTCTAAGCTCTTCGCGAAATAGTATCTTGGTCGGTAACCGGAGTATTCTTGCTTCGGGAAGGCCACTCGATTTACTCTTGAAAGGAAGGGGATGTACGGTCCATTCAAACGGCTCCGCATGCGAGCGTTGAGTATCTCACCGGAGGAAACCACGTTCGCGCGGAGAGGCTTTCGGACAGCACCGCCGAGCATCCAATCGAGACTCGAAGGGATCGGGCAGACCTTCCTCATCGGCTATCATCTGGCCCTGGAACACGACGTTTCTGATACGCTGGCTATCCGACTAAACGGGGTGGAGCGTGAATTACAGGGCTTTGCCTATGAGGGAGCCGCCATGGCGCTGGCCTTGCTGGATCACCTCTTGCCCGGACGCAACAAACGGGCTCAACGATTCCTCCAGGGTGCCGGAGTCGCCCATTCGTATATGGTGCACGTGGGCATGGGGTGGGCGCTGGCACGGCTTCGGCGGCGCGTCGAGCGACCGTTGGCGTACTTCGACCCTGTCTATCGCTGGCTGGCCGTTGACGGCTACGGTTTTCACGAGGGCTACTTCTACTGGCCACGCTATGTACGCGAGCAAACCGTCCCGAAGAAGCTCTCCGGCTATGCCCTCAAAGCCTTCGACCAGGGTCTGGGAAGGTGTTTATGGTTCGTCGAAGGAGCCGACGTGGAACGCATCCCTTCAACTATCGCGTCCTTCTCTCCTTCGCGCCATTCCGACCTCTGGAGCGGCATCGGGCTTGCCAGTGCTTATGCAGGAGGCGTTGAAGTGAGGGCTCTCGAACTCCTGCTGGAAGCTTCAGGGGCCTTCCGGCCATCCCTCGCGCAGGGGGCGGCGTTCGCAGCAAAAGCACGCCAGAGGGCTGACAATGCGACTCCTCACACGGATAGGGCTTGCGAGCTTTTCTGCAATCTTTCGGCAGATGACGCTGCTACCATCACGGACCACGCCCTGCACCAGCTCCCGCAAGACGACGACAAGGTGCCGGCCTACGAGATATGGAGGCAACGCATTCAAGCGCACTTCTCGCTGAAAACAGCAGTTTCTCCGCCCGCTTAGACCCGACCAGAGCGGCGGCAGGGAGATTCATTTTGGAGAGCCACACCTTCGTTTATGGCTGAACCGGCCTTAAAAAGCGTAACCAACGTGGAGCCCTGGCCAAATCACATATTCCCCTTCATAGAACAATCCGTACGCTGTTCCACGAAGAAGGAACCCACCTGTTGATCGGTACTCGAATCCAAGACCTGCGAAACCGTAGGTTGCGCTTTCTATTGGACCTGAATCAATGGTACCTGTTAGTATTACGATACCCCCGGTGACGTACGGTGAGCCATTTTTAGGTAAGAAATAGAGCTTTGCACCTAAGGGAACAAGGACAACTGTAGAACCGGTTGCACCTAAGGCTGCCAAACCTCCTTGCAGACCCAAAGAAGGAGTAATCATGCGTTGGTACGAAAAGCTGTAGAGTGCTCCTTTGCCCAACAATTCTATGCCGATATCGTTACGCAAAGTCTCTCTGGTCTGAGCCCGCGTAGTATGTATAGATACCACTGAGAACATGATACACGTGGTGCAGAGAATGCTGATTTTTTTTGACATGGTTTCTCCTCCATTTCTTCTTTGTGAATGAAGTTTTGACCGGCGACCGCCGAAAGCGCTCACCGAAGCAGCATCATCGAATGCACCGCCCGGAAAACACCCGCCTCCATCTGGTAGAAGTACACTCCCGACGGCAATCCGTCGGCCTCAAACCGCACCTCGTGCCACCCCGCTGCCCGCTCGCCCCCGACGAAAACCCACACCAGCCGCCCCTGTAGATCATAGACAGACAGACGCACCGCCGTGCGTTGCGGAAGCGCATACCGGATCAAGGTGTAGGGATTGAAGAGGTTGGGATAGTTCGCTTCCAGGGCAAATTCAGCCGGTATTTCGGCGAGTTCCTCGGTGGCGACATTAGTGCAACCGGTGTTCTGGAGATCGGCGATGTCCCGGAGCCAGGCCTGAAAGGCTTCGTCAAGCTGCTCGCACAGATTCGTGTCGTTGTAGTAAAAGGTACCGAGCATCGAGAGGCCGGTGAGGCTCAGAGGAAGCGTCCCCGTCAGTGGATTGTTGCTGAGATCCAGGACAGTGAGATTAGAAAGATTGCCGAGTTCCGAAGGAATCGCCCCCGTCAGTTCATTGAATCCAAGATCCAGGACGCCGAGGTTAGTAAGATTGCCTAGTTCTGCAGGAATCTCTCCCGTGGATCTGTGCCCCGTTTTTCGAACCGCTTGGATAACTAATGTCGGCTAAGGCTC
>JBHHWM010000033.1:0-27444 GCA_046756545.1 Rhodothermales bacterium
TACCGTCCGGGTGTCGACGAGCGCCAGAAACTCTTTCGTAAAATCCAGGTCGCCGGAAGCCAGAATCACCGGCACGCCCTGTTCCCCGGCGTAGGCGGCGTTGAGTCCGCCTTCGCCCACCTCCACATCGTTGAGCCAGAGCCCTTTGACCGAGCCGGAGCCGGTATGTGCCAGGAACCCGCTTTCGGCCCCGGCGCGCGTGTGGTAGCCCAGGAAGATAGCGGCATCGAAGGTGCTGTCGAGGCCCTGCACCATGCCGAACGGCTTGATGTTGCCCTGGATGTAGGTCACGCGGGTATCCAGCTCGGTATGCAGGAGATTCTGCATGTCGCCGTGAGAATCGTTGACCAGCACCCGGGCCGGTCCGTGCTCGAAGATAGCAGCCACGACGGCGTTGACCTCCCCGGTCATCAGCCGACGACCCAGGACGTAATCTTTACCGTTCGAACTCACCATCTTCCCGGTGCCGATCCCCCCTATGCCTTCCATGTCCACCGAGATAAAGATGTTGAGCGGGCGATCCTGCCCCGCTACCGGTTCTGCCCCCAGAACGACCAAAACCAGTAAGAACAGCATGCCGGTTTGCTTCATCATGTTGACCTCCTATCCCAGGATTGACGTAGTATGATAGCGTAAACATATTCTTATTGAGGAGTGGGCATAATTCGTTCGAACCAAGGAGAAACCACAAAAGGGCTCAATAGGGCTTTGCATAATCGTTTTTGAGTATTATCGACAATGCAGATGGCCTTAGGGATGTCACGGCTCGGCCTGCTTATCATGATGAATGCCACCCCTCATCTCAATAAATGAATGGAATCAGTTTTTTGGTAGTCTCTTTATACTGCTGATACGCATCCTGAAATTCTTCGCTCAACAAGTTCTCCTCTAGCCTGATCCGGTTAAGGATAATCGGGATGAGGACTAACGAAGTTAAAAAGCCATATAGACTAGCGCCGTACACCGGCAAGCCAGTGACGGCCATGATGCCTCCCAGATAGATCGGATTTCGGGTGAAGCGGTAGATGCCGTGAGTAATGAGTTGGTGGTTTTCCCTTATGACCACGGTCCCAGAGTAATTCCGAAAGAGTGTAATCTGGCCGACAATCATTATTGCTAGTGGGTTTGCAAGGCTACAGTGTCGGGTATAGGTGTTTCAACTTGATTCGTGCATCCTGTGTCTGAAATTGCCAGTCGATCCGCTGCTCTGAGGCATTGCGCGCGCTGGCCCACGCCAGCGCCTCGTCCGCCACCCAAGCCTGATCGTCCATGCGACAATTCAAGCATTGACCCTGAAGCACGGCCAGTTCGATCTCGGCTACGTTGAGCCAAGAACCATGCTCTGGGGTAAAGATGAACTCAAATCGATCTGCCAAGCAGCTAGCCTCGTGAGCTGGAAGATACTCATAAAACGACGCCTTCGTGTGCGTGTTGAGGTTGTCCATCACCACCGTGATCAAAGCGGCCTCCGGGTAGATCTCCTCAGCCAGGTATCGCATAAACGAGACGAACTGCGCTTTCGTGCGCTGCGCGTAGACACGCACCTGGCGCTTGCCTGCCAGCGGCTCGACGGCCAAGAAGATGTTGGCCACTCCCTTGCGTTCGTACTCATAGTCATAGAGGCGTGTACCATCGGTGCAGTGAATCGGACACCGCGTCTCTTTGATAAGTTGCTTGGGACTCTCATCGAAGCCGACGACCGGACACGATGGATCATAAGGGCGTTTGTAGACCTTCAAGACCTGCTCCATCTTGCAGACGAAGCGGCTGCTTTGCTTGGGCGGAATCACCCAGGCTCGATTACGCCAGAGCTTGAGTTTGTTGGTTTTTTAAAATCTGCCGCACCGACTCCCCGGAGACACTCTCAACGTAGCCCAGTGCAACAACGCGCTCGGCCAGCAGCGCAAAGGTCCAGCGATGGCGGCCTTTCGGCGGCGAAGAGCGTGATAGCGCAATCACGTGGGCCTCAACATCGCCATCGATCTTCTTGTCGAGCCTGGGCGGTCGCGGTTTGCCGTTGAGAGCAATCTCGAAGCCGTCTTCGACGAAGCGTTTACGCAGCCGTTCAAGTGTGCGCGTGGTGGTGTGGTAGGCTTGGGCTATTTGCTCGTCGGTCATGGCTAAGCCGCCTGGACTTTCATCGGCGGCGCGCAGGATGTAGGCCCTTTTGAGTCGGGTGGCTTTGTAGCGGCCTTTTTGTATAATCTCTTCAAGGTCTTGTCGCTCTTCTTCGGTGAGCGTGACGCGGTAGAATTTGCGGCTCATAGTCGTCGGGGTTGTGGTGAACGGGATCGCTCAAGATAACCCGACATTATGATCTTGCAAACCCACTAGTCCAATAAAAAAAAGAGCCAATCCAATGAGGCTCAGCACCGGGAGTGTGGACAGCGTCTGTGGATGCTTGACCAGGTCCCAAATGGATACCCAAAACCCTGACATACCGTCTCTTACACAGAATATTAACTCTATGACAAAGACCGTCAACCCAGGGAGAGCAAACTGGAGTATGTCTTTTCTTATAGCATTTCGTACGATTCCATGCCTGGCAAGAAATCCACGTTTTGTCATTCTATCGAACCTCCATTACCATTGATGTTCGGGGAGGCTGAGGATGATGTTTATGATGTGTTGATACGGGAGATGAGACATTAAGTTAGGGTTGGCCCCTATAGGGCACAGGCTCCGAATAGATGTTGTTGGCGAACACATCCGAGTCCGCAAGACGAGCCGGAAAAGCCACACGCCATAATCGTTTTTGAGTATTATCGACAATGCAGATGGCCTCAGGGATGTCACGGCTCGGCCTGCTTATCATGATGAATGCCACCCCTCAACATATTCTTATTGAGGGCTCTTTCCTTCCTGCATCGCTTCCGGCCCCAGCGTGCTGCGGACCAGCTTCCCGATGGTAAGTCCCTGCACGAGGATCGAGAAAACCACGACCGCGTAGGTTATCGTCAGGATCACGTCGCGCTCCGGACTGGCAGGCAGAGTCAGGGCCAGGGCCACGGAAATACCTCCCCGCAGACCGCCCCACGTCATGATGCGAACGGCTCCCGGCGTAAACGCTCGAAACGGACGGAGCAGAAACATCGGAATACCCACGGCGATGAACCGGGCCGACAACACGAGCGGGATGATACACAGGCTCGCCAGCAGGTACTGCTGCGTCACCGTAAGCACGAGCACTTCCAGCCCGATCAATACGAACAACACGGCGTTGAGCACTTCATCCACCAGTTCCCAGAAAATATCCAGGTGACGTCGCGTCGTCTCCGACATGGCTAGCAGACGTCCCTGGTTGCCGATCAACAGCCCGGCCACGACGATGGCGATGGGGCCGGAGAGATGAAGGGCCATCGCCAACGCATACCCTCCGGTAACCAGCGCCAGCGTGATGAGCACCTCGACCTGATAGTTGTCCACCTGCCGAAGGAGACGATAGGCTCCGTAGCCGATAGCGAGACCGAACACGGCTCCGCCGAGGGCCTCCTGGGCGAACAACCATCCGATATGCCCCGCCGTCACCTCGCCGCTACCCGTGGCGATCTCCAGAATGACGAGAAACACGACGACGCCCACCCCGTCGTTGAACAACGACTCGCCTGCAATCTTCATCTCCAGGTTTTTCGGCGCGCCGGCTGTTTTCAGAATGCCCAGCACGGCAATGGGATCGGTCGGTGAAATGAGCGCCCCGAAGAGTAGAGCGTACACGAAGGCCACCTCTACGCCGATCCATCCCAACACCAGCCACGTCACTGCCCCGATCAGGACGGTGGAAACGAGAACGCCCACCGTAGCCAGCGACCCGATCTCCCATTTACGCTCCACGAGATCATTGATGTTGATGTGGAGGGCTCCGGCAAACAAAAGAAAACTGAGCATCCCTTGCAGCAGCGCTTCGTCAAATCGAATATTGCGCAGCAGCACGTCGGCGGGTTCTCTCAGATCCACCCCAAGGATGTTCAACATGACCAGGGCCAGCGACATCACCAGGGCGATGAGCATGACGCCGATAGACGTCGGCAGCCCGATGAAACGATGGTTGAGATAGCTAAAGAGCGCCGTCAGGGTAAGGAGGACGGCAAGGATAGTGAACAGGTCCATATCCGGGATAGATGAACAAGAAAACAGGGAGGTTGAGGACGTATGAAAAGTTAGGATATCTTCTCCTCCTTTTCGCCCCAATGAGCCGGCCTTTTTACCCCCCTTCGCCCTCCTTGATACAGCCGTTCGCTCCCTTTTTGAGCGCGCCGGCAAGGACCCTCAATACATCGTTAAAAGGGCCTGTCATACCTGTCAATTTACACATATATCCCACTGAGTAAAATCGGCTTTTTTCATCTTTTTATAGCTATTTTTTATTCAAAATAGTCTCTCTAACATATGAACAGGGGATGTCACCGTTGGATGGTATTTTTACTACCAGAAAAGGACATACACCCCCCTTTTATGCATACTCCACATCACCCCCAATCTGCCCGCTCCTAGCCATGAAAGCCGAACAGACCCACCTCGTCAACGTGCTTCGTCAGATTGCGTACGATGCCGGTTGTGCCCTCCTTGGATCCGCCGAACCCGAAACCACCCGGCGCTGCGCGGCCCGGTACAATCGTGTGTGCGCACGGCTTCGCCAGCTAGACCCCACCATCACGTCGGTGTGCGCGTGCCTGCCCGAAGATGCATCGCCCGGCAGTGTGCGGATGGCCGCCCGCACCGCCGCCCTGCGCGCCGAAGACGCGTTCACAGGATCTCTCATAACCAGACTCGCAGCCTGACATGCAGCGCCCCACGAACGAAGCCATTGCCGCAGCCCTTGAGCAATTAGCGGATCGGCTGGCCGAGCGCGAAGCCAACCCCCACCGGGTCCAGGCCTATCGCACCGCTGCGCAAAACATTCGGCAGGAAGAGCACGCCCTCGCCGAACGATTCGCCCTGAACGGGGTGGACGCGCTGAAAGAACTCCCCGGCATCGGCAACAGCCTGGCCTCGCGGATCGGCGGATTCATCCAGACGGGTCGGCTCCAGCTTCTCGAACGAATAAACCATGCCTTCTCTCCCGGCACCCTGTTTACCCGCGTGCCGGGCATCGGGCACGAACTCGCGCAACGCATACATGATGAACTGGGCATCGAGACACTGGAAGACCTCGAACTGGCTGCCCACGACGGCAGGCTCGAACAGGTTGAAGGCTTCGGCCGGCGACGGGTCCGCGCCCTGCGTGACCAGTTGAACACCATGCTGACCCGCCAGTCGCACCGCCGGGCGCGCCGCTTCGGTCGTTCGGCCTCCATTCCATCGGATGCCCCTTCGGTAGCCCTGTTGCTCAGCATCGACCGGGAGTATCGGCATCGGAGCACCTACCGGGAACTCCCCCAAATCGCACCGCGCCGCTTCAACCCCCTGGGCCGAGCCTGGCTACCCATCTTAAACACACAGCGAAAACCGTGGTCTTTGACGGCGATGTTTTCGAATACGGCACGCGCGCACGAACTGGAAAAGACGGACGACTGGGTCGTGATCTACAGCGAATGCCACGGGCGAGAATATCAATACACCGTGGTCACGGAAACGCGGGGCGCACTACGCGGCGAGCGCGTAGTGCGGGGCCGGGAAGCGGAGTGCCGCACGTACTACCGGAAACGCCGAAAACGAGCGGCCTAGCGGCTGAAACAAGCTAACAGACTGTCAAACCAGACCGTCGTCCCCTGTTTTCTCAGGAGTGATGGGGAAATCATTCCATTTCGAATCCCCAGGCAGTAGCCAGTTTCTCGATCATCACTCGCTCTTCCACCAGCAACACACCGTCGGCGTTGGCAATATACCGTAAGTCGTCTAGCACGGCAGCGCGTTGATGCGCCGGCACGGCTTCTTTCACGGCTTCAATCGCTGCGTCAAGCGTGTGCTCCTCGCTCTCCTCGGCATAGACATTCAGTACATCATTCAAGACGTGCCGGAGGGTTTCTTCGTCAGCGTTCGGGAGCCATTCGTTGATTTTGGTGATGATGGCCTCGATTTCGACTCGGCTCAGGTTGTCGTCGGTCTGATGCGCCAGCGTCACATAGATGAGGACCAAGTCATGGATGGGGGTCCATCCAAACGCTTGATGGCCGGGACCGAATACACTCCACATCGCATCGGAGTCTTCCGTGGCGTCGGTTGTGTCCTCTTTCCAGGCGTCCATCAACTGCCCGATGAAGCCGGCTTCGGCGAAAAGGAAACGGTCGTCCGCTTTCCCGATGTCTGTCAAATCTTTCAAGATGCGCCTGCGCAGCGTGGGCGGTGCCGCCTCACGGAGATGACGCACGGCCTGATCGATTCGCTGCGGGGCATCCTCTTGCGTGTAGTCTTCGAGTGCCCCTTTAACCGCCCGCAAGACGGTCCCATCCGAGACGCCCGATTGCGCCTCATGCAACCGAGACGCGATGACATCCATCTCAGCGTCATCGAGGTCCTGATCCGCCCCGTGAGCCAGGGCAATGTAGATCAGCGCCAGGTTGCGCAGGATGCGTTGTTCTGAGCTTGGACTTTCCATAACGGCACCAACTGCTTGCACGAATGTGCCATTATGTACTGTATATACAGAATTTGTTTCCGTTGACCATAGAACTTAACAAGACCGTAAAGCACGTCTGCAACAAGGTTCACGCCCTTTTCTTCCTGATATCGACCTACCAGATCCCGCCGACGTTTTGGCTACACTCGTCCCGGCTATCTCCCCTTAAAAAAGGCGGCCCCGCGCTATGCAGAGCCGCCTTTTGAGTTCTCCTTCACAACGAGCCCTTAGTTCGTCCCCGGCGTCGTCGCTGCCTTTTCCTTATCGACGATCACTGCCGGGACGGCGGCGTCGCGCACAAGCTGGTTAAAGGCCGGCAAGTCAACCTCCATCAGGGTGCGAAGCTTGGACAGTTCCGCGTCGATCTGAGCGGTGAGTTCTTCTTTCACGGCCACGGCCTGGGCCGTGGGGCGATAATCCCCCACCGAGGCGGTAGAAGAAACGGCGGCCAGCTTGTTATTGAGCCGGATCGGGAAATTGAGGGGGTCCTGGCGGCTCTGGTTCTTGGTCTGGTACAGCGCCTCCTCAATGGCCGTCAACTTCTTCGTGAGTTCCTTGCCCGCCGCCTTGATCTCATCCGCGCCTTCGTGATCCTTCAGACGGCTGGTGATGCCTTTGGTCTGGCTCCGCACGTCGCGGATCTGCTTGATGGCCTTGTGCGTTTCGGTCAGCTTGTCGCGGATCTCCATCAGGAAGTCGAACTGAGCCTGGAGGTCGGCGAGGGTGGACGAAGAACGCGGGTCCTTTTTGATCTCAAACGGTACGGTGGTCGAATCGTCGCCGACGATGAGGCGAGCCTGGTACATGCCGGGCACCGCCGACGGCCCACGCGTGTTGCCGGACCAGAGGATCATCCTGGGAAATGTCTCGGCGTCCTCATACCGCATGTTCCACCCGAACTCGTTCATCCCTGCCTCGACGGCGAGGTTGCTTCCTCTCGTCTTCGGCGTGAACGACTTGATGAGGTCGCCGTCTTCTTCGAGGATTTTCAGCGTGACACTGCTGCTATCCGGAGCATCCTTGAAATAGTAACGCAGTTTCACGCCGCTGCCGCCGAAGAAGCCGCTGCCCATCCGGTAAGTCTGGTACGGGCTGTAGAGCCAGAAGTCGCTGGCGGCCACCTCGTCGTTGAGGTGGTGCAGCGGCATCAAATCCTCAAGCACCCAGAACGAGCGGCCCTGCGTGGCGACGATCAGGTCGTGTTCCTTCCAGGCAAGGTCGGTGATGGGAACAACGGGCAGGTTAAGCTGGAACGAGGTCCAACTGGCCCCATCGTCGAACGAGAGGTACATGCCGCTCTCGGTGCCTGCATAGAGCAACCCGCGCCGCTCGGGATCGGGCTGGATGGCGCGCGTGAAATGCAGGTCGTCGATGCCGTCGGTAATCTTCGTCCAGGTCTGCCCGTAGTCGGTCGTTTTGTAGAGATAAGGGCGGAAATCGTCCGACTTGTACATCGTCGCGGCAACGTAGAGGCCGCCGGGTTCGAACGGGTGCGCCACGATGTCGTTGACCTGAATCCATTCCGGCATGATACGCGTGGACGGGGTCACGTTTTCCCAGTTCTGCCCGCCGTCCTGCGTGACGTAGATCAGCCCGTCGTCCGAGCCCGTCCAGAGCACGTTGGCGTCGTGCGGGCTTTCGGCCACCGTGAAGATCGTGGCGTAGTACTCGACGCTGGTGTTGTCCTGCGTGATGGGGCCGCCGGAAGAACCGAGCTTTGACGAATCCGCCCTTGTCAGGTCCGGGCTGATGATCTCCCAGGATTGGCCCTCGTTGGTTGTTTTGAAGAGGTGGTCGCCGGCGGTATAGAGCACGGAGTGGTCGTGCTGCGAAAACAGGATGGGGTAATTCCACTGGAAGCGGTATTTCATGCCTTCGGCGCCGTGGCCCATCGGGTTGTCCGGCCACACATTGACCGCCCGGCGTTCGCCCGTTTCATGATTGACGCGGGTGAGAAACCCCCCGTACGAGCCACCGTAGACGATGTCCGGGTTTTCGGGGTGCGGGGCCAGCCATCCGCTCTCGCCCCCTGCCGAGGGCTCCCAGTCGCGTTCGTTGCGCCCGTTGGTGGTGTGGAGGACGCGGACGGTCGAGTTGTCCTGCTGCGCGCCGAGGATGCGGTACGGGAAGTGGTTGTCGGTGGTGACGCGGTAGAATTGCGCCGTCGGCTGGTTCATGTAGGTAGACCAGTTCTCGCCGCCGTCGAAGCTAACCTGCCCGCCGCCGTCGTCGGCCACCACCATGCGCCGGGCATCCTCCGGAGCAATCCAGAGGTCGTGGTGATCGCCGTGGGGCGTACGGATGCTCTCATAGGTCCTGCCCCCATCCTTCGAGTGCCAGAACCGCACATTGAGCACGTAGACGCCGTCCTCGTTCTGCGGGTCGGCATAGATGCGGGTGTAGTACCAGGCTCGCTGGCGCAGCTTCCGCTCTTCGTTGATCTTCGTCCACGTCTCGCCGCCATCTTCCGACCGGAAGACGCCGCCGTCCTTCGCTTCAATGATGGTCCAGATGCGGTTCGGGTTAACGGGCGAGATCGTCACGCCGTTGATGCCGATGGTGCCCTGCGGCAGGCCGTTGTCCTGGCCGGTGACCTCCTCCCACGTATCACCGCCGTCGGTGGATTTCCAGAGACCGGACCCCTGGCCGCCGCTCTCCAGGCTGTAGGGCGTGCGCAAGATGCGCCACGTACTCGCAAAAAGCACGCGCGGATTCGACGGGTCCATCGCCAGATCCACGGCACCGACTTCGTCATTGACGTAGAGGATCTTTTCCCACGTCTCGCCGCCGTCCTCGCTGCGGAAGACGCCGCGTTGCTCATTGGGACCGAAGAGATGGCCCAGCGCTGCGACGTATACGAGGTCGGGGTTTTTGGGATGGACGCGGATACGCGGGATACGCCGCGAATCTTCCAGGCCGATTTGCGTCCACGTCTTGCCGGCATCGACCGATTTCCACATGCCGTAGCCATGCGAGACGTTGCCGCGCACGGTCACCTCGCCGCCACCGACGTAGATCACGTTCGGATCCCAGTCGCTGACGGCAATGGCCCCGATAGAGCCGCCGAAGTAGCCGTCCGAGATGTTGTTCCAGCTCTGGCCGCCGTCGGTTGTCTTCCAGACGCCGCCGCCCGTGGCTCCCATGTAATACGTGAAGGGTTGATCGGGAACCCCGGCCACGGCTGCCGAGCGTCCGCCACGGTAGGGGCCTATGCTCCGGTATTCGAGCGCACCGTACAGGGCTTCGTCGTAGCTGACGCGCTGCTGAGCCTGCGCGTCCGAGATGGTCCAGCACGCAGCCACCATGAGCCAGGTCGCCAGGCTACGCACTCGTCGCCGTAGATTAGTCATAAAAAAGCTCCTCGTGATGTATGATAGCAGGTCGTTGGGGGGGTCGAATGGAGTAGCCGTCACGGATGGGTGGCCTATCGGGTATTTGACGCGGCATCACCTGAAAGACGCATGTTCCTGTGCTCCAGCGAAACGGTCTCAAACCGAAGATACTCACCGCCGCCGAAGCAGGAAATCCCACGTTTGTGATACACGCATCTGTTGAAAAAACGAAAGGATGAAGGACCGAGTCAAATCGTCTGGGGATCTACATCGACGATTTGTCCATTCATCAGCGCCAGGGTACGAAAGGGAAACTTCTTGACGAGGCGGTAATCATGGGTTGCCATGAGTAACGTCATCCCCTGGCGGTGCAGCCCGATGAGCAGTTTTTGAATCTCATCCGCCACGTGCGGATCCAGGTTGCCGGTAGGTTCGTCGGCCAGAAGGATCCACGGATCGTTGGCCATGGCTCGGGCCACCACCACGCGTTGCTGCTCGCCGCCGGACAGTTCGTGCGGGAAGCGTCGTTGCTTGTGGCTGAGCCCCACCCGCGCCAGCAGTTGCAGCGTCCGGGTCTTGACGCCCGCTCCACTTTTCCCGGTCGCATAGAGCGCAAAAGCCACGTTTTCGAAGACGTTGCGATCCGGCAGAAGCTGGAAGTCCTGAAACACCACGCCGAGGGAGCGGCGCAAATGCGGTATCTCGCGCGGCTTGATCCGGTCGCTGCGGTACTGGCCAACCCGGACCACACCCTTATCCGGCATCAGGTCCATGTAGAGCAGCCGCAGCAGCGTACTCTTCCCGCTGCCGGTAGGCCCGATCAGGTAGGCCCTCTCTCCCTGTTCAAGGGTGAGCGATAGATTTTCCAACACGGTGCGCCGCGACCCATCCGGCAGAGGATAGGACGCCGTGACGTTCTTCAGATCAATCAAAGCGTGAGTGCCGTTAACTATTCAAGCTCCAGTCTTCGCTTGCTCCTGGTTTCACCCGGTGAGAATCTATGAACTAGCGACGAACGAAGCGACATCCCATGATAAGTAAACCGAAAACACCGGATCACCGGGTCGGGCGGCGCAGGACCCAGTGGATCCGCTCCGAATCCGCGGTAGCCGGCAGGGTAGAGAAATCCTCGTACGCCGCCCGTTCCTCGAAGGACGTGGTTTGAATGAGCCCGCGTAGTTCACCGAGTTCGTAGGCGCGCTGGACGTGCCGTTCGTGAAAACGAACCCCTCCCACCGTCAGGTCGAACATCGTCGTGTGCAACCGGGCCTCGTGGTCGTACCGGCTGCGGCGTTCGTACGTAAAATTTGGAGCCTGCCCGGCATCTTCGAAATAATCAGCATTATTGAGCGAGTTCCGGGGCGTGCTCTGATCGAAGAGAAACAGGCCGCCGGGTCGCAACGCATCGTAAGCTCTCCGGAGCAACGCCTCGACACGGTCGAATTCAAGCAAATAATTCAACCCATCGTAGAGGAGCACCACAACATCGACCGGCTCTACCACCCGGAACGCAGAAAAATCGGCCACCCCGAACGCAATAGGGATACCGGCTCGTTCCGCCTTGCACCGGGCAATGCGTATCATATCGGGCGAACCGTCGGTGGCCGTGTATTGATAGGGACCCTTCGGCTGCAGAGCCAGCGCCAGCGAACCGGTGCCGCATCCCAGTTCCAGGATCGATTTCGGCTCTGGATGATGCTCCTGCACATGCCCGTGGACGTACTCCGCCCACCCATCATAATCGACATGGACCATCACCACGTCGTAACCCGCCGCCAGCACGCTGTAGGGGCGCACCTCCTTCTCTCCAGGAATCGCTCGCATCGACGGGTTCGTGTCTGCCATCTTCTCTACCGGAGGCTATCCGGCCTTGCGCTGGCCGAGTTGCTGAACGCGACGACGAGCAATATCTACAGCGAGATAGATGGCACTACGCATACTGCCCGGCGACGCCTTGCCCTGACCGGCAATGTTATAGGCCGTACCGTGATCGGGAGATGTGCGCACCAGGGGCAACCCGGCAGTAAAGTTGACTCCGCTCTCGAATGCCAGGGTTTTGAACGGAATGAGCCCCTGATCATGGTACATGGCCAGCACGGCGTCGTAGAGCCGGTAGCCCCCGATGCCGAAGAAGCTGTCTGCCGGAAACGGACCGAAGACCAGGTTGCCTTCCTCACAGGACTGCTCGATAGCCGGGAGCACCGCCTCGATCTCCTCGCGGCCCAGCACACCGCCGTCGCCGGCGTGGGGGTTGAGCCCCAGAACGGCAATCTTGGGCCGGTCGATGCCGAAGTCCCGAACCAGGCTGGCATGGATGATTCGGATTTTGTCAAGGATGGCATCGCGGGTGACCCGTTTAGGCACGTCCCAGATCGGAATGTGGCCGGTAACCAGGCCGACGCGCAGATCGTCGGAGACGAGCATCATCGTATGAGTTTCGCTGCCGGCACGCCGGGCGATAAACTCGGTATGGCCGGGCTCTTCGTAGCCGGCCAGCGCCACCGCCTCCTTCGAAATGGGGGCCGTCACCATGGCTTCGACGTGTCCTTCCAGGCACAGATCGGCTGCCTTCTCCACCGCCTTCATCGAAAAGCGACCAGCTTCTTCTATCACTTTTCCAAATTGCACGCGGGGTTTCTCACCCCGGGCCACGTCGAGCACCGTCAGCCCGCCTTCCTGCCAGTGTTCCGGCACCTGCTGCACCACATGGATGCGCAGATCCCGATAGCCCAACTTGTTGGCGTGAACCTTCAGTACATGCGCCGAGCCTACCACCAGCGGCTCGACAAACTTCGTCAAGCGGGAATCAGCCAGGCATTTGAGCACGACTTCCGGACCGACTCCGTTCAGATCGCCCAGGGTCACTGCAATGCGAGGGCGTTTCTTCCGGCGCGGCGGCGCTGTTTGGCTTTCTATCGAACCGAGGGGGTCCTTCTCTTGCATATGTAAAGAAATGCTTGTCTTGAAAAGGGGAGAACAATGGTGCCGGTGTGACATCCATCGAGTCTACGCCCCCGACCGGCCCAGGCTCCCCTGGCAAACCCATTTGCCCAAACTCGGTTCTCTGTTTTCGGCAGCGCGTCCTGCGGCGTTGCAGGAAAAAGGGGCGAAACGCGTGGCGAACCGGAAGACAGGCGTCCGGCTACCGCTTCTTCTTCGGGTTGGCGTATTCGCGAAGGAAATCGACCAGGAGCCGGACACCGAACCCCGTAGCGCCTTTAGGGCGGTAGGGTTTTTCAGCGTCCAGAAAAGCGGGGCCTGCAATATCGACGTGGATCCAGGGAAAGTCGACAAAGTGCTCCAGGAACTTGGCCGCTGTAATCGAGCCGGCTTCTCGCCCGCCGATGTTTTTGAGGTCGGCCACGTCGCTTTTCAGCAGCTTGGCATAATGATCGTACATCGGCATGGAGTGGACGAGGTCCCCGCTCCGATGCCCGGCTGCTTCGATGGCCTCCAGACGCTCCGCCTCGCCGTTTCGCCGGTTGGTCATAACGGCGGCGACTTCCGAGCCGAGTGCGACGACTTGCGCGCCGGTCAGCGTAGCGAGATCGATCACCAGTTCGGGCCGGTAGGTTTTGGCATACGAGAGCGCATCGGCGAGGATCATGCGGCCTTCGGCGTCGGTGTTGAGCACTTCGACGGTTTTGCCCGAATGCATGCGAATCACGTCGCCGGGCACGTAGGCGTTTTCGCCGGGCCGGTTGTCGGTTGCCGGGATGAGCCCCACGACGTAGAGCGGAACATCCAGTTTGGCGAGGGCCTCCATCGCACCGACGACGGCGGCGGCGCCGGCCATGTCGGCCTTCATGTGATCCATCGAGCCTTTCGTCTCCTTGAGCGAAAGCCCGCCCGTATCGAACACGACGCCTTTGCCGACTAATACGACGGCTTTCTCATTGGCAGCGTTTTCCGGCAGCCAGGTCAGTTCGATGAACACCGGCGGTTCCGGGCTGCCCCGGTTCACGGCCAGCAAGCCGCCCATCTGTTCCTCTTCGATGAGGGCCTTATCCCACACCGACACGTCGTAGCCATACTTCTTGCCCAGCTTCTCGATGGTTTTGGCCAGGAGGGTCGGGGTCTTTTCATGGGGCGACGTGTTGACCAGGTCGCGCGCCGTCATGGTCGCTTCGGCGACGACACGTCCCCGGTCGCCTCCGCGGCGGCATGCTTTGTCGTCCTCTTCGGCGTGCAGTACGAGGCGCTCCGGCCCGTCGAATGCGTCTCCCTCTGTGGTTTTATACCGGGCAAAACGATAGGAGGCCAGCATGAACCCTTCGACGAACGCCTGCGCGGCGGTTTCGGCATCCAGCGGCGTTTCCGGGACACGCAGCGCCACGGTGCCTGCCTTTCGCAACGCGGCTTGCTCCGCTCCCCGGGCCCCCACTTCGCGCAGCCGTTCGGCCGTGATTTCATCCTGCGACCCGAGGCCGAGCAGGGCCGCCCGGCGCGAGCGCGCACCGTCGGGATAGAACAAGACGGCATTGCCCGATTTGCCCTCAAAATCGTCACCGGCGCGTTGCAGCGCTTCGCCGATCTGCCCGGCAAGGGAAGACAGTGTTTTCGTGGAACCCTCGGCCAGCGGGATCAACAGAAGATCCACATCGAGGTCGGACAGTGGAAGGGTAGTTACCGAAACCTTCATGTTTATTTTCGAGCTTTTATATCCAGCAAGGTAGAGAGATAAGCGGCATCTTCCGAGGAGAGGGTTCCATTATCCTCCGGATCACCCCCTTGGAAACCCAGGTATGGCGGGGCTGATTTCACCACCTCGTCGATCACCACGTCCAGGGGGCGCTTGATAAAGGCGCCCGAGGCATTGCGATGGCCGCCGCCGCCAAAGGCCCGCGCCCATTCATGAACCACCGTATCGCCCTTCGAGCGAAAGCTGACTTTGGTGCCGCGCTGCGTTTCCGTGAAGATCAGGGCCACGCGCACGCCTTCGATGGCCAATCCGTAGCTGACGAAGCCCTCGGTGTCTTCCGTTGTGGCCTCGGTCTCTTCCAGCATCCGCCGCGACACCACTACATAGCATAGCTGCCCGTCGTACCGCAGCGTGAGTGTATCGAGCACCTGCGACAAGAGCCGGACCCAGTGGGGCGTGCGATTCTCATACAGGGCGGCATACACGGCCTCGGGCCGTACCGGGCCTCGTTCCATCAGGTCGGCCACGATGCGATGCACGGCAGGGGTCACGCAGCTATAGCGGAAGGACCCGGTGTCTGTCAGAATGGCCACGTACAGCGCCGTCGCTATGATTTCGTCGATCCATTGGAGGTTGTGCGCGGCGATGAGTTCGTAGATCAACTCGCCCGTCGAAGAGGCCGTGTCGCGGACGAGCATCTTGTCGAACCAGGTCTCCGGCTCGGTATGATGATCGATGAGCACCTTGAGCGCACCGCTGTTTTTGACCGGCCCGATCATCTTTTTCCCCACCCGGTCCAGCACGTTCGTGTCCACCACCAGAATCACGTCGGCACCGCCGATGTGCTCGTGCTGCGCGAGCGAACCGTCGAAGACCTGGATGTCGTCAACGCCCGGCAACCAGCCGAGGTTGTCCGGCGGCGGGTCGCTGTTGATCATGGCGACGTGCTTGCCCAGCTTACGCAGAAACTGCCCCAACGCCAACTGCGACCCGATGGCATCACCGTCGGGCCGAACGTGCGTGGTGATCAGAAACCGCTCCTTTTCAAGCAACAGGGAAAGGATCTCTTCTATCATGCAAACCGGCAAGGTCGAATCGAAAAAATATAGCTTGTGCTAAACGCTTTCCGGTCTCAAAAGTTCGAGCCTGCCTGGTTCTCCGGACTCTTCACCCAACGCAAAGAGCCCGTGCCTCTCTCCGAAGCACGGGCTCTTGTAAGCCTGATAACGCGGTCGCTTTATGCTCCGACCTTGGCTTCCATGGCGCCGTGGCCATAGTCGGCCAGTACGGCTTGTATCGTCTGCAACACAGGAGCCGACTTTTCAAAACGCTCGGAGCGTTTCAGGAAGTCCATGGCCCACTCATTCTGCATCTTCCCCATTGCAACGACCGCCATCCGTCGTACGCCTTCATTCTTGTGATCCCGGTAGAGCCGGACCACGTCGAAGACTGCGCCGTCCACATCGACCTTCTCGCCATACTGAATGACCAGTTGCAGCGCCGATAGCTTGAGCCCTTCATGATCGGATTGCAGGGCATGGACCAAGTTGCCGCTGAACGCCTCCCACTGGGCGGCATCGGCGGTTTTGGGGGCTTCAAGCTTGGTGTTATTTTTCTTATCCTTGTCGCCGGGATCAGCGTAGGATGCGGTGGCAAGGGTAGCGCACAGTGCCACCAACGCCAGGAGCGTCGTGATTCTTTTCATAGCGGATCCTCCCTCCCAAGAGTATGCTATTGTTTTCAAGTTCTTGTCTGCACGCCCCCTACGGAACCCATCCGCCAAGGTTACATTATGCGGGTGTTTCGTCTATCCTTCACCGTGAACGGTAAGCATGCCTTGCTGAATGGTAATACGCGGCGGCGTCCTTGATTCAGCCCGCCGCCTCCAAACCCTATTCCCTCTCCTGATGCCTGCATCCGTCGTCCTCGAATCGACCGTCATTGCCCACGGGCTGCCGTATCCTCGCAACGTAGAAACCGCGTTACACCTCGAAGCGGTCGCCCGCGACACCGGGGCGGAGCCGCGCACCGTCGGCATCATCGACGGCCGGATGGTGGTAGGACTCACCGAGGCGCAGATCCATCTCCTCGCCACGGCAAACGACGTATGCAAGGTGAGCCTGCGGGACCTTCCGGTGGTCGTCGCCCGAAAGCAGCACGGGGCCACCACCGTGGCGGCCACCATGTGGATT
The DNA here is from genome assembly GCA_046756545.1 of Rhodothermales bacterium. GTDB lineage: Bacteria > Bacteroidota > Rhodothermia > Rhodothermales > JBHHWM01 > JBHHWM01. The sequence goes on from JBHHWM010000033.1 coordinate 16,723, forward strand.
GCTCACCGGAATGGCCTCTCGGTCTTTGCAACAGGCGGCATCGGCGGTGTGCATCGCAGAGAAGGCTTCGACGTCAGCGCCGACCTGGAGGCCCTGGCCCTCCTCCCGATGGTGGTGGTATGCGCCGGGGCCAAGGCGATCCTCGACCTGCCTGCCACACGTGAAGTGCTCGAAACGCACGGCGTGACGGTCATCGGGTATGGAACGGACGAGATGCCCGCCTTCTACAGTCGGCACAGCGGCCTGCCCGTCGATGTGCGGTGCGACACGCCCGAAGAGGTGGCGGCAATCGTTCGCGCCCGCCGCACCCAGGGCCTGCCGGGAGCCACGCTCGTTACCGTACCGGTGCCCGAAGAGGCCGCCATCCCCCGCGCCGAGATCGAACCGGCCATTACGCGCGCGCTGGCGGAAGCCGAACAACGCGGCCTCCGCTCCGCCGAGGTGACGCCCTTCCTCCTCGCCCGCCTCACCGAACTGACGGGCGAACGCTCCCTCCGCACCAACCTGGCCCTGTTGGAAAACAACGTCCGCGTGGCGGCGCAGATCGCCTGTACCCTTTCCTCGACGCCGGAAGAGGACTGAAGCCCCCAGATTTCGACGGCATCACGACTTCGCCCCCTTGAGCCCACTCAGGCTGTGTTCGGAGAGCAGGTTAACATCGTACGACCGGATACGCCCGTTTTTCTGGCGATGACGCCGGCGCGCCAGGGCAATGAGGCGGTGCGTGAGTTCGTCGAACGGGACGCCTGAAGGCTCCCATAGGTAAAACGAAAATGAGCCGGGAATGGTGTTGATCTCGTTGAAATAGACCGCGCCGGTTTCGCCGTCCATCAAAAAATCGAGGCGAGCCACACCGGCGCATTCGAAAAGCTGAAAGATACGGACGGCGCGTTGGCGGATGTCGCGGGTTTGTTCTTCGGTAAGCGGGGCCGGGATGATGCGATCCAGCGACGCCATGCCTTCGGAGCCTCCGCCGCGCTGCTTCGTGCCGCGTCGTGCTCCTTTGGTACCGGGCCGCCCGCCGCCGCGCAGGTACTTATCCTGAAACGACAGGAGGTCTTCCTTCCGGGTATGGACGGGTTCCTCCAGCACGCTCGCCACGGCGTCGCTCGGGTCACCCAGCACGGAGCAATTGATCTCGCGCAGCAACCGGACGGCCCGTTCCACCACTATCTTGTCGTCGTAGCGAAACGCCTCTTCAATGGCAGCATCGAGTTCGCTGCGAGTATCGGCCCGGGCGATGCCGATGGACGACCCCAGCCGCGCCGGCTTGACGATGACGGGGTAGCCGAGGTGTTCTTCGAGCCGGTCGAGCCACGCTTCTTCATCGCCGCCCCAATCTTCTTCTCGGAACCATTGAAAATCCACGATGGGGATGTCCTGATCGCGGCAGAGCATTTTCGAGAGCACCTTGTCCATACCGAGCGCCGAGCCGAAAACCCCACTCCCGGTATACGGCACGTTGAACGTCTCGCAGAGACCCTGGAAGCCGCCGTTCTCGCCCTCCCCTCCATGAAACCCGAGAAACATCACATCGATGCGGAACCGCCGGGGGCGCCGGGAGAACAGCCCGGACGTTGTGGCTTCGACTAGTTCGAGCGTGCCGTGAGACGCCGGATCGAGCGCAAGCGGAATCGCCGTGGCACGCAACCGGTCGAGGTCTTTATAGGTATCGGAATCGAGCAGGCGGTCGCCGGTGTACCACGTGCCGTCTTTCGCCACGTAGAGTGGGATGGGCCGATAGCGTGTTCGATCCAGGGCAGCGGCGGCTTGCAGCGCCGAGATGACGGATACTTCGTGCTCCGGAGCAACGCCTCCGAAAGCAACGCCGACGTTCAACAGCGAGGTTGACACAGCTTGCAGGGCAGATTAATTCCTGTGGATAACGGCATGCGGCACACCCTTAAAACGGAAGATACGCCACACGCTTACATTGGACCCTCCCGTTGTCTTTCTTAACTTACGCGCCGCGCATCGGATTTCGTAACATTGCCATCCTGTTTTTCTTGAAACTCGCCATCCTCTCCGATATTCACTCCAATCTGGAGGCCTTGACGGAAGTACTCCGCGTGATCTCGTCCCGCGACGTGGACGCGACGTACTGCCTGGGCGACGTGGTCGGGTACGGAGCAGATCCCGCTACCTGCGTCAACCTGGTGCGCGCACACTGTACGGCGACGGTGCTGGGCAACCACGACGAAGCTGTAGCAACCGGAAACGGCCTCAAGAGCCTGCCGAGGGACGCCCGCAAAGCCGCCCTCCACAACCGCACGCAACTCTCGGAGGAACACCTATCCTACCTCGCCGGACTTCCTCTCACGCTGGAAGCCGACGCCTGCACCTTCGTCCATGCCTCCCCCGGCAACCCTGCCGCCTGGCAACGCCTCGACTCCTACCTGGTGGCCCTGGAGCAATTCCACTACTTCCGCACCGACGTGTGTTTCATCGGCCACTCGCATGTGCCGGCGGTGATGGGCAACAAGCTCGGCGTGGTGCGCGTGCGTCCCGGCATGCGCTATCTCATCAACGCGGGGAGCGTGGGCCAGCCCCGCGACGGCGACCCCCGCGCCTGCGTGGCATTCTTCGATACCGACACCTTCGATTATGAACTGGTGCGCGTGCCGTATGACATCGAAGCCGCCGCCGCCAAAATCACCAATGCCGGGCTTCCCCGCCGCCTGGCCAAGCGGCTGTTTCAGGGCGTGTAGGGGGACCGGGCCAGAGAGCAGGCTTATTCTCGTACAAATGTAAAGGTTTGTTCGGGATCAGGCCCATACACCAGACGGACCTTTTGGAGCTTGTCGCCTGCGGGTGCAGGGAGATCAACGGTAAAGAAGTCGGTCAACTGACCACCGGCCTCGACCATCAAGGCACGGTCACCTCCTTCCCATGTGACTTCGTGCTTGCCGGACTCTTTGTACCACGCCGTGCAGGTGAGCGGCGCGACAGGGAAACCCTCATCGGACTGATTATCAATGTCGATAGCTGGGAGTTCGCGTCCTTCCACCATTTTCACCTTTACTCTGAGCGAAACCCCGGTGTCCGATACCCACTCGTCAAAGGCCCCGGTAGGTCCTCCTGTTGAGCAGCCAAGTGTACCCAAAACGGAGAACGCAAGGAGAATCTGTAGCCACTTTTTGTTCATCATGGTCCATTCACTCCCCTTCGTAAAGGAATTGGGATCGATGTGCACCTTTGCTACATGGTAGGAGCCATTGGCGAGAGGCGCAAGGAGCGATAGAGGGGCGTCTACTCCGCCTCCACGAACTGCCCCTTATTATAGATCGCCCAGGCCCGACCGACCAGTGCGTGCCCGATGAACGGCGTGTTGTGGCTCTTCGACCGGGCGTGCCGTTCTTCGAAGGTCCAGGAGGTAGTAGCGTCGAAAATCGTCAGGTTGGCGGCTTCGCCCTCGGCCAGTTTCGGCAGGGGCAGGCGTAGAATGCGGCGCGGCTCAACGGTCAGCTTGCGCACGGCTTCGGCCACGGAAAGCACACCCGGTGCGATCAACTCGCGCCCGACCAGGCCCCAGGCCGTCTCCAGCCCGATGATGCCGAACGGCGCAGCGATAAACTCGACCTCCTTCTCGAACGATGCGTGCGGCGCATGGTCGGTGCAGATGGCGTCGATGGTGCCGTCGCGCAGGCCCTCTTTCATGGCTTCGACGTCGGCGGCGGTGCGGAGCGGCGGGTGCATCTTGGTATGGGTTGAAAACGCCGTCGTTTCAACCGCCTCGTCCGTCAACGAAAAATGGTGGGTGCATACTTCGGTGGTGACCCTGATGCCCTGGGCTTTCGCCTGCCGTACCAGTTCGACGGATCGGGCCGTAGAGATGTGGGCCACGTGGAGATGCGCGCCCGTGAACTCAGCAAGCAACAGATCGCGGGCGATCATGGCTTCTTCGGAGAGGGCAGGCACCGGCGGCACCCCGAGGCGTGTCGCCACGTCGCCTTCGTTCATGTGCCCCTTCGGCCCCATCGTCAGGTCCTCCATATGATTGATGATGGGCTTGTCCACCATGGAGGCATATTCGAGGGCGCGGCGCATGAGCCCGCTGTGCTGCACCGGTGAACCGTCGTCGCTGAAAGCCACCGCCCCGGCTTCGGCCAGGTCGGCCAGTTCAGCCAGTTCTTTCCCGGCCCGCTCTTTCGAGACGCAGGCGATGGGATGCACGTCGACCGGCATCGGTTCGGCCCGCTCGATGACGAACTCGACGACGTCGCGGCTGTGCAGGGGCGGGTCGGTATTGGGCATGCAAGCTACGGCGGTGAAGCCTCCGAAGGCCGCTGCCCGGCACCCCGTCTCGATGGTCTCCTTGTGCTCATAGCCGGGCTCGCGCAGGTGTACGTGCATGTCCATCCACCCCGGCGAGATCAGGCGGTCCGTGCAGTCGTAGACCGGCACGGCGTCGGCGTCTAGTCCTTCGCCCACCTGTGCAATGGTGCCGTCTTTGATGAGGATGTCAGCGCGGCGCGTATGGCCGGTGGCAGGGTCGAGCAGCGTACCGCCTTTGAGCAGAAGGTCCGGCGTTAGCGACATGGGAATGATAGGTTTTCGAAACCGCAATCACTGGATACAATCTTCCGGGAACAGCCTCTTCCAACCCGCACCAGCCAGGAATGAAAAAAAGAGGCGACCCCGACTAGATCAGGGATCGCCTCAATATAGCCTGCCGAGACGAACCTCACAGGTTCTCCTTGATGAAATTCGTCGCAAGCGTGAACACGTGGAGCCGCGTGGTGCCGCCGAAAATGCCGTGGTTGCGGCCCGGATACATCATGAATTCGAATTGCTTGTTGGCGGCTTGCAGCGCATCGGCCATCTGAACGGCGTTCTGGAAATGCACGTTGTCGTCGAAGTCGCCGTGGATGATGAGGAGCTTCTGATGATCCTTCATGCGGTCGGCGTAGTGCTGCGGCGCACCGGCCTCGTACCCGTCCGGGTTTTTCTGCGGCGTAGACATGTACCGCTCGGTGTAGATGGTGTCGTAGAGCCGCCAGTCGGTCACAGGAGCGACGGACACGCCGAGCTTGAAGGTATCCGGCCCGTCGCCGTAGAGCATCGCCATGAGCGTCATGTAGCCGCCGTAGCTCCACCCCCAGATGCCCATGCGCTCCGCGTCGATGTAGGGCAGAGCGCCGAGGTGCCTTGCAACGGCAATCTGGTCCTCGGCCTCGATCTGCCCGAGGTTTTTATAGGTCACGCTTTTAAACGCCTTGCCGCGCGCCCCCGTGCCCCGGTTGTCCACGCTGGCGACGATCATGTCGAGTTCGTCGGCGAGGTAGGCGTGCCACAAGTAGCGTGAACCGCCCCACGCATTGCGCACCGTCTGCGAGCCGGGACCGCCATAGACGTACATCAGCAGCGGATATTGCTTCTCCGGGTCGAAGTCGGTGGGCCGGATGAGGTAGGCGTTGAGCGGCGTGCCGTCGGCCCCCGGCACGCTGATGAATTCCGGGGCAGGCGGCTGGTAAACGGCCAGGGTTTCGATGAGTTGTTCATTGCTCTCCAGCACCTTGAGTTCCCCTCCGTCGGCGCGGTGAAGCGTCACGGTGGTGGGCGTCGTGGTGTTCGAGAACGAATCGATGTAGTAGCCCAGGTCGCTCGACATGTTGAGGCCGTGGGTGCCCGCATCCTGCGTGATTTTCACCGGCGAAGCCATTGCCTCGGCCTCGCCCCCTCCGGTGTCGATGTTGATGGAGTAGAGATGCCGCTCCAGCGGTCCGTCGATGGCCGCCGTGAAGTAGGCCGTGCCTGTGGTCTCGTCGATGCCGTGGAAGGCCGTCACGTCCCACTCGCCGGACGTAATGGGCGCGACCAGTTCACCCGAGTTTTTGTAGAGGTAGAGATGGTTGTAGCCGTCCACCTCGCTCTCCCAGACAAAGTGTTCGCCGTCTTCGAGGAACGTCAGCTTGCTGTTGCGGACGCTGATCCAGGTATCTTCTTGCTCTTGAAGCACCGTCTGAACCCCGTCCTCCGTCGTGCCATACAGCAGATCCAGTTCGTTCTGATCGCGGTTCATGCGAAACATCCAGACACGGTGCTCTCCGTCGATTTCGGGAGTCCACCCCATGCGCGCGATGTATTCATACCGGTCGCCGCCTTCATCCCAGGTGTCGCTGTCGAGGTAGGTTGTCTCTCGGGCGTTCACGTCGATCACCCCGACCTTCACTTCGCTGTTGACTTCGCCGGCCTTCGGGTACCGGAAGCTGACGTACTCCGGATACTGCTCCAGCAGGTCCGTCATGGCGAAGTCTCGGGTGCCCGTCTCGTCGAGCTTGAAGAAAGCGATCTGCCGCCCGTCCGGGCTCCACTGCCAGCCGTCGCGCAGGCCGAACTCTTCCTCATAGACCCAGTCGAACGTCCCGTTGATGATGCCGCCCTCGGCCCCGTCGACGGTGAGGGGTATCTCTTCCATCGAGTCGAGGTTGACCAGGAAGAGGTTGCGGTCGCGCACGAAGGCCACCGCATCGCCTGCCGGGTTGAACTTGGCGAACATCTGGAAACCTTTTTCCCGATCACTGATGGGCGTGAGCACCTCGCGCTCGAAATCGAAGACGTAATAGTAACCCTTGGTATTCTGCCGCCAGACGCGCTCCGAATCGGTGTAGAGAAGCACTTTGGTGCCGTCCTGACTGTATTGATAGTTTTCGATCCGGATGAGCCGGTCTACGTCGGCGGCGTGGAGCTTGGCTCCGTCGATGAGGCGGGTACGTTCGTCCGTCTCCAGGTTGTAGCTGACCAGATGGCTGGCCTCGCTCTCGTCATCTTGCTCGATATACCATACGACAGGCCCTTCGTCGGCCCAGCGTCCGCCTCGAAAAAACGAACCGGTGAACTTGCGGGAGAAGTGGATATCTTCGAGGGTGAGCGAAGGGGGTTCGTCGGCATCATGTTGCGCCGTGGCCGAAACCGGCACCAAAAGCAGCAAGACGAGCCCCACCGTGAAATACCGCAGCGAAACGTAGCCGTTCATAATAGAATGCAGGTGAGATGATGAAACCATGTTGGCCTCAAAACCTACGCGTACGAACCCACCGGTGCAAGTCAATAGCACGCCGGGGATAGAGCTTCTAGAAAAGTTGGCAGACGCCGAACCGCAGCGAGGCCCGGATCGGTCCCTTCCTGCACCAGGATAGGAGTTCGTTACTTTTTCTAGAGGAGCCGGATAAACCGTTAGGAGTTCTTTGCGTTAGAGGGATCGCAAGAAGGCGTGCTGATGGTTGTGAGAAGAGGCGGTTCCTTCATTGTTGTTTGCTTCCACACAATCCGTTGCTTTGGTACAGAGGACTTCGCCGAAAGCGCCGCGATCCGGAACAATGAACCGTTCAGCTTCTATTTTTTAAGCGCGCCGACGTCGGCCACGTCTGTGACAGGCTCATCTATCTGAATGCTGGAATCTTTTTGTTTAGCGAGAAACACTCCTTTCCGGGACCTCCGCTTCGCGGCAGGTCTGCTGCTTTTGACCCTGCTATTTCCGGCGCGAGCGGCGCAGGCTCAGATCGACGAGACCCTCCTTCCCTTGCTTCGACCCCGCGCGATGTCCGTCAGCGTCGCTGCCGGGGCTACCACAACGCGAACGGTCACCCTAGACAACCCGGGAACGCAACTCGTCACCTACGCCTTCCTGGGCTTTGGCGATGCTTCCTTCCTGACGCCGTCGCGGGGAGATGCCTTCGGGTATATCTGGACGAGCAACACCGACCCGGAGGGCCCCGCCTTCGAGTGGTTCGATATTACGTCCGTCGGTCGGGAGCACACCCTTGAAGACGACGAGGCGGAGATCGTCTCGCTGCCCTTTTCCTTTCCGTTCTACGGCAATATCCAGACCTACGTCTTCCTCAGTTCGAACGGACTCCTGACGTTCGGCACTGCCGGCGCGTCCAGTTCCCGAAACCGACCGATTCCTTTTGTCACGCCTCCCAATGATTTCATCGCCCCGTTGTGGGATAATCTCAACCCCGAACTGGGCGGTTCCATCCACACCTACCACGATGCCGCCCGCGACCGGTTTATCGTGCAATACACCGACATCTCCCACCGGACTCCCACGAATGGGCGCTATACCTTCCAGGTCATCCTCGACCCGCAAGGGGGCATCCTCTTGCAATACCTGGAGGTGGGAAACACAAGCGGTGCCAGCGTCGGCATTGAAAATGACCTGGGGCTCGACGGGCTGGAATTCACCTTCAATCCTTCAGGCCCGAATGTCGTTACGGATAGCCTGGCGCTCCTCCTGATGCCGCCCCCCGATTTCGTGCAGATTACGCCTACCGAGGGCATCGTGCCTTCCAGAGGTAAACAAGAAATAACCCTCTCATTCGATGCAACGCGGCTGGCACCGGGCGACTACTTCGTGCGCTTGAGCGTGGGTACCACACATCCTGCACAGACCCGCCTTTTTCTCCCCATCACCCTGACGGTTGCCCCCCCCTCTTTCCCCTTCCGCCTCACCCCCTCCCAGTTCGATGTGACGCTCAACCAGGGGATGACGGAGCAGCGGACGTTGACCATAGAAAACACCGATTCCGGCCAGGCCCATTCGTTCAACCTCACCGTTCGCGGAGCCCGTGATTCGGAGGCGTCCCCGCAGATCAATCCGGCATCACCGGCATCAGTCTTCGAAGGGATCTCTACGGCGGCTTCGAAAAGGCACACCCCCTCCCTGCCGGGCACAACCCAGGGTTCGGAAAGCACCGCTTACTCAAGCAACGTCTTTCTCGGACCCACGCGGGCAAACGCCGACCTCATCCGCTTCGACCTCACTCAGCCCGACTCGACCGAGGTGTTCGCCACGGTGCCTTTATTGTATGCTGGTGATTACCCCCTCGGCGACCCGGACCGCCTGTACGTCGTTACCTTCGCAGACGAACGCGTGCAGTCATCGAAAAATCTCTTTCAGTCGGTAGACCTCGTTACGGGCCGCCGTACCAATATCGGACGTGCCGAACCACAGATCGCTCCGGCCACGGAAGTCTGGATGGAACTGGCGACGGACCCCACCGACGGCACCCTCTACGGAGCCACCTTCGACCCCTCCGGCAACACCTCCTATCTCTACCGCCTCGATCCTCAGTCGGGCGGTGCGACGTTTATCAGCAATATCAAAAACGCCCCGTTTGTAAACGCCATCGCCTTTGACGAAGAAGGCATCCTCTACGGCTACGAGGTCCGCCAGCAAACCCCGGACGTGCTGATCCAGATCAACAAGCGGCTCGGGGCCACGACCGAGATCGGCCCCACCGGCTTCAGCGCCAACAGGACGCAGGGTATGGATTTCGATCCGCAAACCGGCACGCTATACCTGGCCGCTTTTAACAATGACCTCGGCCGCGCCGAGCTTCGTAGGGTGAACCGGCAAACCGGCCGGACGACGCTGGTTGCCGCCTACGAAAACGGCTTCCAGTTCGGCTTTCTGGCATTGCCGAGCAACAGCTTTATTGAACCCGGCCTTTTCTCCGGCACCGTGCCCCCCGGCAGCAGCCTGGACCTGGAGGTGATATTCGATGCCCGCGCACTGCTGGCCGGACGCTATGAGGCGTCGCTCATGGTCGCCGCCGACGGACACAACGGCGTCTCCGAAGTGGCGATTCCGGTACAGTTGGACGTGCTGGGCAGCGCAAGCATGCAGATCAGCGAAGACGCTCTCGACTTCCGGTCGGTCTTCGTGAACGGCCTCGAAAGCCGCTCGTTACTCATCGAAAATATAGGGTCCGACGCGCTCCGAATTACGCGAATCTCGTTCGACAACGAGGTCTTTTCGGTAGACGCGCGGCTGATCGACCGTCCCTTGCCGCCTGTGCCACCGGGCGCGCTGCAAGTACTGCCTGTACGCTTCAGGCCACTCTCGCCGGGTCTTTTCACTGGAACCCTCACGCTGGAAACCAATGACGCTATCGCCCCCGTCGTAACCATCGCGTTGCGCGGCGAGGGAGTTCCGGCCCCGGAAATCGCTCTCGACCGTAGCGAACTGGCGGTGCCGGCCGTCGTGGGACGGCAACACACCACCACCCTAACGATCCAAAACACCGGCGCTAGCGACCTCGCCTACCAGATCGAACGAGACACGGATCTCTTCCATGAAGCGCTCGAACCGCCGCTTCTCGCCGAAGGGTTTCAGCAAGGAATCCCCGCTTCGTGGAAGGTGGTGGATAACGCCGGGACGCGCGTCGTGTGGAAACCGCATACGGCCTTCGATCCCGCCCTCGAGTATAGCAACTACACCGGCGGACGTACCATCGCGGCGATGGCCAGCAGCCATGCCTCGCCCAACAAAGCCTTCGACACCGAACTGCGCACCCCGCTGCTGCATGCAACCGCTTCGAACCTTCGATTGAGTTTCCTGGCAAACTATGCGGATCGCGGCGGCGATGCCCTTGATTTCCTCGACCTGGACTTGAGCACTGACGGCGGCCTCACCTGGGCCAACCTGCAACGCTGGGACGAAAACCTGGGGCGCATCTTTGAAGCACCGGGCCGCCTCGTGTCCGTGGACCTGGCTCCGCACGTCCAGTCCGGCGACGACTTTCTGCTCCGCTGGCACTATTTCGACGACCGTCCCAACCCCGCAACCTGGCCGGACGCTTCGGACTGGTACGTTCAGATCGACAGCGCGCGCATCCTCGTCGACAACGAGGTGATGACGGTGACGCCGGAAGCGGGCACAGTACCGCCACAGACCTCCCAGGAGATAACGCTTTCGTTTGACGCCGACGGGTTGGT
>JBHHWM010000034.1:0-27284 GCA_046756545.1 Rhodothermales bacterium
TCCACCGTATCTAAGGCCCGGAGCAGGTCGAGCAACGAGGTGTCGCCGGGCCGGTCGTGCGTGCCCTGTCCGAAGAGGCCGATGTTAACGCCGCTGAGGACGATCTCCTTGAAGCCCTGGTCGGCGATTATGCGGGCCTGGTCCATCGTCTGGTCAACGGATTGTGAACGGCTTTTACCTCGTGCGAGCGGGATGGTACAGAAGGCGCAGGTGTAGTCACAGCCGTCCTGCACTTTCAAGAAGGCGCGGGTGCGTTCGTTCGTAGAAAACGCCGGGCCGAAGGTTGCCGCCTCGTCGATGCAGGAGACGGCGATCTGGGTCTGCTCGCGTTTTTCGAAGGCGCTGATAAGCTGGAAGAGGCGTGCTTTTTCCTGAGCGCCGAGCACCACGTCCACCCCTTCGATGGCAGCGATCTCTTCCGGTTGAAGCTGGGCGTAACACCCGGTAACCACGACGAAGGTGTCCGGGTTGGCTCGCAGTGTACGTCGAATAATCTGACGACATTTACGGTCCGCCTCCGAGGTGACGGTGCAGGTGTTGATCACCGACACCTCGGAGGCGACGCCAAAGGGCACCACCTCAAACGCCCGCGCTTCGAAGTCGCGTTGGAGGCTGCTTGTCTCGGCAAAGTTGAGCTTGCAGCCGAGGGTATAAAACGAGACGCGCGGCATAAATTTTTGTTGATTGTGGCTTGCGTCAGGATCAAGAAGACGGTGTGGGGCGTCGGAGGATCCCGGTTTTTGGGAAAGGAAACGTGAGGGTCTCTTTAATTCGCGTTTCGCGTTCTTCGTTTCCCGGCGTATCTTTTCACATCTGTATGTACGGTCCGTCACCTTCCTTATGATCGCTCGCGAAGGGTATGTACTCGTGGCCGGCGCGTTCGTGCTGGCGCTGTTGTTGGTCCTGCTCGGCTTCCGGTTTTCCCAGGTCGGTCGAGTCATCTTGTGTGTGGCGGCGGCCTTCGTGCTGGGCTTCACCCTCTATTTTTTCCGAGATCCCAAACGCAGCCCTCCTGCCGATGCCGCGTATTTACTTCTGGCTCCGGCAGACGGCAAAGTGGTCGTCGTGGAAGAGGTCGATGAACCGTTGTACTTGAAAGGCCCGGCCCGGCAGGTTTCCATCTTTCTCTCGCCGCTAAACGTCCATGTCAACCGTGTGCCTGCCGACGGCGTTATCGAGTATGACCACTACGTACCGGGAGACTATCTCGTGGCATGGCATCCCAAGGCCAGTGAGAAAAATGAGCGGTCTCAGCTAGGGTTGCGCCATCCGGGTGGTACCAAGATTCTATTCAAGCAGATTGCGGGGGCCGTGGCGCGACGCATCGTCTACCACATTACGGTCGGCGACGAGGTGAAGGCCGGGCAACGCTTCGGCATAGTCAAGTTCGGCTCGCGCATGGACGTGCTGGTGCCGCCGACGGTACGGATCGACGTGGAGGTGGGCGACCGCGTGCGAGCCGGAGAGACGATCATCGGTCATCTCCCGTTTGAGACTACCGAGCCGGTTGATGAGTCCACGGATGCCGTAACCCAAGACGTATCGTATTGATGGCAGAGCCTCGACGGTCCCGACGAAGTATTCGGAGGCGACATCCCGAACTGAAGCAGCGGCAGTTCCGGAGGCGGTTGCGTGCCTATCGGTCGGCACGGGAACGCCCCCGGCGGCACATCCCACGCGCTGCCGTGCCGTCGTTTTTTACCCTGATGAACCTGTTCAGCGGGTTCCTCGCGCTGACTCAGATTCACGAAGGGCGCTTCGATTATGCCTGCTGGCTGATTGTGCTCGCCGGCTTCTTCGACGCCCTCGACGGCATGATGGCCCGGCTGACCAACGGGGAAAGCCTCTTTGGGGTAGAACTCGACTCGCTCAGCGACATCGTCTCCTTCGGTGTTGCGCCCTCGTACCTCGTCTACGTGTTCGGGTTGAAAGAATTCGGGGTGCTGGGCCTGATCGTCTCGTCGTTACCGGCGGTGTGCGGCGCGGTGCGGCTGGCCCGCTTTAATATCAATTTTGACGGTGAGAAGAAGGATGTATTCGACGGGCTCCCGATCCCGGTACAGGCCATCGCCATCGTCGCGCTCATCCTCAATGTCAACGATGCCGGGGAATTCAGCCGCTTCAGCCTGAACAACCTGTCGCTGCTCATTCCTATCGTGTTTGTGCTTTCCGGCTTGATGGTGTCGAATATTTCGTTCGATGCTATGCCCAGGCCGACTCCCCGGTACATCCGGATGCATCCGCGCAAATCGCTGGCCTTCGGGGTAGCGCTCCTCCTCCTCATTTTTCTTCTGCAGATCGGTCTGCTCATCGTGCTGAGTGTATACATTCTGTTTGGCATCGGCCGGTCCATCTACAATGTCGCCCATGCCGTGATGAACACGCCGCTGGAAGACATGAAGGAGGACGATGTGCTCTGAGGCGGAGCAGGGTGTGCAACCACTTCTCGCTTATTATTCAACGAGGCGGGATTGAAGGACAGGGCGTGAATTGTTTTCTTTGATCACCGTACTATGCAGCGCATGTCCGGAATCTTCGACGAACCCATAGCCCGAAATCAATGAAGTACAAAGCCAATATCTGCATCACCCTACGTCCTTCCATTCTGGATCCCCAGGGAAAGGCCGTTCATCACGCATTGGATCAACTGGGCTACAGCACGGTCGAACGCGTTCGGATGGGCAAATATGCCGAGTTGTGGATTGACGCGGAGAGCCGGGAGGAGGCGGAGCGAGTAGCCCGGGAAGCCAGCGGAAAGCTGCTGGCGAATCCAGTGATGGAAGACGTAGCCATCTCGCTGGAGGCCGTTGCGCCGGAAGCGGCGTAACCCCGCGTTAACCATGAGGGAATTGGAATCACGGCATATGGACCCCGTTCCGCCGCAGCCTGTTGCGGTCTGGCAGGTGGCCGGCCCGGAAAAACCGGCTCCGGCTCCTGAGGTGGAGGTCCTCGTCGAGGTAGCCACCGAAGAGCGCGTAGACGAGCCGTGGCGCGTTATCCTCTACAACGACGACGTCCATAGCTTCGAAGAGGTCATCATGCAACTCATCAAAGCGACCGGCTGCTCCCTCCAGGATGCCGAGCGCCTGGCCTGGCAGGCACATATCGAAGGCAAAACATCGGTTTTCGAGGGGACGTTCGAGGAATGCTTTCGCGTGCAGAGCGTCCTCCGCGAAATCCAGCTCATCACAGAGATCGAGGGGTGAGGGGCAACTCCGGGCTTATCGCAAGAACTTATAGCTCAGCTTGACCAGGAAGACGTTCGTGGGGAAGATGTCGAACGTGTCGAGGAGTTGATCCGTAGAGCGCTGGTCGAAGGGGGAATGGCTGGTCTCATCGAAAGGATCAAGGGCTTGATTGCCTCTGCGTGATTGCGACCACACGATGAAGAGCGTCGAACCGGGTCGATATTCCCAGCGCAGCACCGTGTTCGTCTGGAAGCTGCTGAAAGCGAAGTCGTGCTGTTTCGGGTACGAATCAAGCGGCGACAGCGTGTCGCGGTCCCGGAGTACGGAGAACCGGTCGTACCGACCGCGCGCGACGAACAACTGCCCGTAGAGCTGGAGCGAGAGTGTGGGGGAAAAGGTGACGTCGCCCCGGAGCGTCAGGTCGAACGAGCGGGTGTCGCGCTCGCCGAAGACGGGTACGAAGAAGCGTCCGAGGTCGTCGTAGGGTTCCACCGTGGAGAAGATGTCATCGAGGCGTCCCTGGTCGTCGAAGGCACGAAACGTGTCGTCCGGGCCGGGACTTCGCCGGCTGGCTTCGCCGATGCCCCAACCGTCTTCCAGGAGGGTAAACGCCTCGTTCGAGACCCACGCCGTAACGCCGTCATCCCATCCGTAGCCGACGCGCGTGGACAGGTTCACGCGAGCGTTCACGTTCCACTCGGCCCCCATACCGAGGTTGTAGGCGCGGCCCCCATCGCCGAACAGTTCGAGCCGTGCGCTAGGTTGTAGTTGCCAGATGCGCCGTGAGTCCGTCTCATACGAAGTGCGGAAGGAGATCTGGCGCGGCTTGCTTCGTGGACCCAGCCCGCGCGTCTCGCTCACGTCATACCCGCCTAAGAGGTAATCGCTGTTGACATTCAATTCGATTTCCTGGAAGCCGTGAAACTGCCAGGTGGAGAAGAAGAAGAATCCCAGGCCGAGATCGAGACCTTCTCGGTAGGAGAGGCCGTCGCCGGTGAAAAAGCGCAGGGAGGCGCGGCGAAAAGGACCAAAGGGGTCGCCGCCGTTGATCTGGTGAGCGAATCCGGCAAAAATATTGGTGTAGTTGTTGCGTCGTAGTCGCCCGAGGTCGTTCGGATTGAAGTCGTCGCTGATGATCGTGATGCCGGAGGAGAAGGTCCAGATCCCGCGTGTTTTATCGAAGCCGGCGGTGAGGGAGAAGCCGGATTCAGGATCCGATGCGTTCCCCGGCTGCGTTCGGTGCGTGGTACTTATCTGGCCGTCGAATTTGTACGTGTTGCTCGCGGAGCGGAGGTCCCAGTCTAGCCCCCCGGTGAAGCTGCGGCGCGCAGAGCTACCCGCATAGTCGTAGGCCGTGAGCATGCCGCCGACGGAGGAGAACCGGCCGATCTGCTGTTGCAAACGGGCCACGCCGTACAGGCGATTCGGGTCAAAATCCTCGCCGGTGGCGGCACCGAACAGGCCGAAGGAAAGGCCCCGGCCCGTGCGCCCCGACAGTTTCGTCGCTCCAATGATGGGGGCACGCCTGCCAATGCGCCGGGTGTAGAGCAGCGAGCCGCCGCGTTCGAGGTTGAAATTGAAAATCTGAACGCCCTCCGTGAAAAAGGGCCGCCGTTCGGGAAAGAACGTCTCGAACGCGGTCAGATTCAGAACGGCGGGGTCCGATTCCACCTGCCCGAAATCGGGATTGATGGTGGCGTCGAGCGTAACGTTGGAGCTGAGGCCGACCTTCAGATCCCCACCTACGTCGATGGTGCGTGTGCTCTGGAGCGTGCCCGGATCGCCTTCTTCGGTGAGCACACGGGAGAGGGTGTAGGGCGTTATCTGGACGTTGCGACGAGGGCGAATGTCGCTCAACCCCTCCAGGATACCGTATTGCGCCACGGAGCCGCTCCCCATCTCGGCCCGTGTTACCAGGGCCCATTCGTCGGTTTCTCCGGAGCGTGGAATCGTGCGGCGGAAGTTGACGCCCCACTGCTCGACGTCTTCCGAGAAACGCAGCATGGAGTAGGGGATGAGCATTTCCACGATCCATCCTTCGGGGGTGATGCGAACGGCAGCGTCCCAGACGGCGTCCCAGGAGGTATCGAGCCGGCGGGTCAAGATGCCGTCTACCTGCACTCCTGCGGCATTGACGGCGAAATGATAGGCCGTCTTTCGGTCGAAGTACGAGTCGATGGAGGCGATGAACCAGTCGGCCTGGTTGAATTCGTCGCGGCGCCCAAGCGTCCGCATAATTTTGTCGGGCTCGTCGTCGAACAGCGTTGCGCCGATGTAGAGGGCGCTGGTGCCGTAGAGGATACGCACCTCTGTGCGTTGCGACGGTTCGGCTCCTTCGTGGGGTTCGAATTGCCGGAAGCCCGAGGCGATGGGGGCGTCGTGCCAGTCCGGTTCATCGAGGTGTCCATCGACGGAGATCGTGCCGAGGACGGGCTGGGCCGTCAGTGTGCAGGAGGGGTTGTTCGGACAGCGTTCTTCAGAAGGGGCGTCCGTTCCGACGAAGAGGAGGGCGACCAGCAGCAGGGTAGCAAAAGACATAGCAGGGGCAGCACGATCGAAAATTGAACAAGAAGCCCAATGCAACGCAGGGACGCCTCCGAAGTGTCCCTGCTAATAAACTTTTCATGATGTAGCTTCCACGGTATCAGGAGAACCAGTCCGGACAAACCAATTTTTCTGTGAAAGACACCTACTACACCCTTCAAGGACATGCCAGGGCAGAACTCAAGGTAAAGGGATCACGCTTCCTGGCCGAGGCGCTGCCCGTGGAGGATGTAGGCACCGCCGACCAGGAGATCGCAGCCATACGAAAACGCGAATACAACGCCACGCATCACTGCACGGCCTATCGTATCGGCATCGAAGGAGACATCTTTCGCTACAACGACGACGGCGAGCCGAGTGGTACAGCCGGAATGCCCATCTTGCGCCAGATCGAGGCGCGGGAGCTTGTCGATACGCTAGTCGTCGTCACGCGCTACTTCGGAGGGACCAAGCTGGGAACGGGCGGGCTCATCCGTGCCTATGGCGATGCGGCTTCGCTCGCACTGGACGCGGCATCCATCGAAGAATGCATTATCCGCCACCTGCTTCGGCTCCGCTTCGGATACGACGATACCTCTCCGGCCATGCATACCATCGGGCGGTTCGACACCATCATCCGGGAGACCCGCTATTCGGACGTTACAGAGATCATCGTCGGCGTGCGTCGAACGGAGGTAGATCGTTTCATCGCGGCCTTTGTCAACGCGCTGGGCGGACGCGGCACAGCGACGAAGCTAGATTGACGAGGAGAAGGTATCCAGGCGTCGGATCAGGCTGAATTGGGCAGGGCTCTACGCGTCGGTTTCCGGATCGTCCTCGCATTCCGAGGCACCCCATCCGCAGCAGCACCGCGAGCAGCCGCTGCCGAAGAACCACAGGCAGATCAGGCCGAAGATAATCCAGGGCAAGGCACCACCAAAGGAACCCAGGATAGACCAGACGTGGACGCCGGGCAGGAAGTTGAGGATGACGAGAACGAGCAGAACCAGGCTCGCGAAGAGGATTATTTTCGAGAAGTCTTTCATCGTCGTGCAGGGAACGTCAGGTGATACATGCTGTACGACGACGTCCGGTGCAGGTTACGGCGATGTGGTAGAAAATTAGTCCGTTAGAAGAAATAGGGTGTCAGGGCACGGACTATGCCATCCGGGCCAGGTTCATGGCTTCCACGGCGAGTTCGTCTACGCGGTTGTTCAATGGGTCGTCGGCATGGCCTTTCACCTTGATCCAGGCGATTCGGTGTCGCCCGGCTTGATGGAGGAGACCTTCCCAGAGATCTCTGTTCTCGACGGGTTTCTTGGATGCCGTTCGCCAGCCTTTGCGCTGCCAGTTGTCGAGCCAGCCCTCGTTGAAGGCGCGGGCGAGGTAGGCGCTGTCGGTGTGCAACGACACGCGGCAGGGTTCCTTTAAGGCACGCAGGGCTTCCAGGGCGGCGGTCAGCTCCATGCGGTTGTTGGTGGTTTGCGGTTCGGCCCCTGTGAGGACGCGCTCGTGCGGCCCATAGATTAACACCGCCGCCCAGCCACCGGGGCCGGGGTTGCCGCTGCACGCACCGTCGGTATAGATGATGACGTGTTTCAAATGAGACAGGTAGTTGAGAGAAGAAAGGGATGCGGGCACAGGGAGGCCCGTGCAAACCTACAGCGACGTGAGCGGTATTGCCACTGATGCGAATAAAGTGCCTATGAAAACCCGGAAGCGCTTTGTACGTTAGCATGCATCATTTGATCGAGCATTGGATAGGGAATAGGTCATTATGAAGTTTGTGGATTATGTCACCATTACGGTACGAAGCGGAAAAGGGGGGGCAGGGTCCGTTGCCTTCCGGCGCGAGAAATATGAACCGAAGGGAGGTCCCGCCGGCGGTGATGGAGGGAATGGCGCTTCGGTGATCCTGGAGGCCGATGCCAACCTCTATACACTCCTGGATCTACGGTATAATCGTCATCACTTTGCCCCCAACGGCCAGCCTGGAGCAGGAAACAACAAGACGGGCAAGGACGGCGAGGACATCATCCTGCGGGTCCCGCCCGGCACGGTGGCGCGTTTGACGGATACGGAGGAGGTGGTCGGCGAGGTGCTCCAACCCGGCGACCGCATCGTGCTCGTCAAGGGAGGACGAGGCGGCAAAGGCAATACGTTTTTCAAGTCTCCGACCAACCAGACGCCCCGGTATGCGCAACCGGGCGAGCCGGGCGAGGAAAAAAACATCGTGCTCGAACTCAAGCTACTGGCCGATGTGGGGCTGGTCGGCTTTCCAAATGCCGGAAAGAGTACGCTGGTCGCTTCGCTTTCGGCAGCCCGACCGAAGATTGCTGATTACCCGTTTACGACGTTGCAGCCATCCCTTGGTGTCGTCTACATCGGCGACTATGAATCGTTCGTGATCGCTGATATTCCCGGTATCATCGAAGGAGCGCATACCGGCAAGGGGCTGGGTATTCAGTTTCTGAAGCATATCGAGCGAAACGCAGTGCTCCTATTCGTCATCCCCGTCACTACGGAGGATTTTGCTGGCGAATATGAGACCCTGATCAATGAGTTGCAGGCCTTCAACCCGGAGATGCTATACAAACCGCGCATGATCGCCCTGTCTAAGATCGACATCCTTCCGGAAGAGGAGCGCCGGGCGTTACCGGAAAAGGCGCGCAACGCCTTTCCTTCAGACGTCCAGGTCTTCCCGATCAGCGCCGTGGCCCACATGGGATTACCCCATCTCAAACAGGCGCTATGGCAGCGTGTCCGGCGTGAACGGGCGGAGCAGACGGAGGTGGAGGAATGATGCCTTCTCTCCCTCCGGCACCCTCACCTGACTCCCTTCCTGCGCTTGAAGAACAGCGTGCGTTAATTGCCCTGTCGCTGGTGTCCGGCGTTGGTCCGGGGCGGATCCGGGCGCTCGTAGCCAGATTCGGCTCCGCTTTGGCCGCGCTCCACGCTTCATCGCAGGCGCTGGCTACAGTACCCGGCATCGGAGCCCAGACGGCCGCAGCCATTGCTTCGTTCGACGACCACGGTGCCGTGGATGCACAAGTGCAGCGGGCCGAGCAGCAGAACATCACCCTGTTGCCGGCCTGGGACGAACGGTTTCCCCGATTACTACGGCAGATTTACGATCCCCCTGCCTTCCTCTGGGTGCGTGGTGCCCTGAGCCGACAAGATGAGCGGGCTATCGCCATCGTGGGTACACGTCGCGCCAGTGAGTATGGGTGGCGCATGGCCCGCGAATTCGCCGTTGAACTGGCGCAGCGAGGCTTCACCGTGATCAGCGGGCTGGCCTACGGCATCGACGCGGCGGCGCATCGAGGGGCCCTGGAGGCAGGGGGGCGGACGCTGGCTGTGCTGGGGTCCGGAGCCGACCGAATCTATCCGGCGAAACATGCGCGGCTTGCGGGCGAAATTGCGGAACAAGGAGCCGTGCTGTCTGAATATCCACTCGGAGCAGCCCCTGACGCCCCCAATTTTCCCCGGCGAAATCGTGTCATTAGCGGGCTCTCGCTGGGTGTGCTGGTAGTAGAGGCGTATGAAAAGGGCGGAGCCCTCATCACCGCTCGTCTTGCCGTAGAACAGAATCGCGAAGTGTTTGCTCTGCCGAGTGCGGTTCACCATCGCGCCGGGATGGGAGCCAACCGACTGATCCAGCGAGGACACGCCAAGCTCGTCCTTACGGTGGACGACATGCTGGATGAACTGGGCTTTGCCGACCAACCCCAGGCCTCGACCTCAGAGGCCGACGCGAAGCCCGTAGATCTTAGCCCGATTGAGCTAACAATCTACGACGCCCTGGGACCCGAGCCTCTACATATCGACGCCCTTTGCGTGAAGACGGGGCACGATGCGTCGACAGCCCTCGTCTATCTGCTCAGTTTGGAGTTTAAAGGGTTGGTACGGCAGATGGCGGGGAAACAGTTTTATCGGGCCTGAACACGCCGGTGAGAGGAAAAAATAGCGTGGACCAACAAAGGACTTGACATCTACCCGGACTAATGCGAACTTTATGGTAATGAAAAGAGCCCGGCTCCCCCACCAGGATACCGGGCCCCTTTCGAGATGCTGCCACACATCACACAAGGAGGTTACTTGTGTAGCACGCTTTTTGCTCACGTGCTGTTTTTCAGACGAAAAACCTCCTACTTTGTTACACCTGAGGCGATTCAAGTGATGAATCGCCTCAGGTTTTTTTAACGAACAGCCTGCTCTATTATTATGCTGTTCCTGTCATAACGCGAGAAAAAGTTCTATTTCCACCTGGGAACGAGCAGGCTTCAACTTCGGAAGTGCTGCACTCTTGATGATGAGGTCGTCGAAACGTCTGGGTACATGGTCCGCCTAACGATTTGAGGTATGCAGCCCGACTCCGTGCCAGCCCGGTTATCCTAATAACAGGCTCTGCCTCCAATTCACTGGCAGGAGGCTTCTATTGTCGGGGGTTCACCTGGCGTTGACGACGTGCATGAATGATCCGAACCAACGAAAACACAAATATACCAACCCAGGCCAGCAGCACAAAGATACGATATGTTTCTGTGTCCGTTGTCAGGATGAGCCTTGCGTACTCAGCCGTCATCAACAGGGAGACCGTAAGCATGATCCAGTGCCACCAGGTAGCGTTAAAAAACAGTCGTTTTGTCATTTTACACCTTTTCTTGTCGATCAGAATGAAAGTGGTTTATTCCTTGGAACATACGGGTGTTGGACTGAAGCGTTTCACTCTTGGATGTATTAACGATTGTGGTTAGCCGCCGGACGCGTCAGCGGATGATGGGCTGAGCGGGGTTAGGCTGCCAAGCACTTTATACTACGAGGCGCAGGCCCTCTTTAGGTTCGAGGAGTCCAAAGATACCGGCAGGGCCACCGAGGGACAAGTACAAGATATTTATGAAGCTATCTCACCTACTTGCATACCATTGGGACAATAGGTAAATAGGTGTCATATACAGGCCAATGTCCCCATATCACGCGTACTCTTGCACGTCTCCCTCGGAGCAGCGCTTCACGATGGATTCGTCAAAGCCCTCGTGCCGCATGACCCTCGAAGACCTCCGCGCGCGCTTCCCGCATACAGCGCGTACCACGTACCTGAATCACGCTGCGACTTCGCCGTTGAGTCGGCCCGTCGTGGAGGCCATGGAGCGATACATCGAGCAACGGCACGTCTCTAATATCGAAAACTATTTTGACTTCCAGGCGGTGCTGGAGGAGACGAAGGAACGGCTGGCGCGCCTCCTGCATACCCGGCCGGAACGCGTAGAATTCATGCCGAACACGTCGTATGGCTTGAATGTGCTGGTCGGTGGGCTAGACTGGCAATCCGGCGACCGGATCGCGATTCCAGGGTGCGAGTTCCCGGCCAATGTGTATCCCTTTATGAATGCGCAGAGGCAGGGGGTTCAGGTCGATTTCATCCCGCACCGCGACGGCACGTTCACCCTCGACGACATCGACGCCACGCTGACGCCGAGGACGCGCCTGCTCTCGATCAGTTGGGTTCAGTTTCTCTCCGGCTTCCGCGTCGATCTTGAGGCCGTCGGACGGCTGTGTCGGGATCGCGGTGTGCTGTTGTGCGTCGATGCGATTCAGGGGCTGGGGGCGCTGCAACTCGACGTAGAGCGGTGCGGCATCGATTTCCTGGCGTGCGGCGGGCACAAGTGGATGATGGCGACGCAGGGCATCGGCTTTCTGTATGTCACCGAGGCGCTGCAAGCGCGGCTGGCTCCCATGGCCGGGTGGCTGCACGGCCCGGTCGATTGGGACCATTTTCTCGACTATAAGCTGGTGTTCCACCCGGATGCCCGTCGCTATCGTCTGGGCACGGTCAATAGCCTGGGGGTGGCGGCGCTCCATGCATCGCTCGGCCTCTACTTCGAAGCCGGTCCTGCGTGGTGCGAAGCAAGGGTCGTGGCTCGGGCGCACGCGCTGGCCGACGGCCTCGATGCGCTTGGATTCGAACGGTACGGATCGCATGATCCAGCCCACGCCTCCGGCATCGTAACGGTGCGCCATCCGGATGCGGAGAGGCTGTATGGTTTTCTTGAACACCGGGGTATTGTGGCCTCGGTGCGAAACCGGATGGTACGTTTTGCGCCGACGTACTATAATTCGCCGGACGAGATGCAGCAGACGCTTCAGACGGTGCGGGAGCACGCCTCGGCCACCGCCTCAGCGAATTAACCGGTGCGAGGACAAGCCCGTATGGATCAGGGGGACGAGAAACCAGAGATCATCTTCGAGTGGGAGGTGCCTTCGGGATATCGGGAGGAAGGACGGTTGGATGTGTACATCACCCGGTTGATGGAAAATGCTTCTCGGACCAAGGTGCAGCGCGGTATCAAGGAGGGTCGTGTGACGGTCAATGGCGTCGTCATCAAGCGCCCGTCGTATGCTGTGCAGGCAGACGATGTGATTCGATGCCGGGTGATGCGCCCGCCTCCGCTGGAAGTGACGCCCGAAGCTATCCCGCTCGATATCGTCTACGAAGACACCTGCCTGATCGTCGTCAACAAGGAGGCGGGGATGGTCGTGCATCCAGCCTACGGAAACCGGACCGGCACCCTCGTTCATGCGCTGCTCCATCACGTCGGCGGCAGTCCCTTACGAGTCGAGGAGGAAGCGCCTGGCGAAGACGTCGGCCTTTCCCTGGTGAACGCGGCTCCGTCGCACCCGGGCGACCCTGCTATCCGACCAGGCATTGTTCACCGTCTCGACAAGGATACCTCGGGGTTGATGGTGATAGCCAAGGACGACGCTACGCACCGGGGGCTGGCCAAGCAGTTTGAGCAGCGCACCATCCGCCGGACGTATCTGGCGATTGTCTGGGGGGTGCCCGATCCATCTTCCGGGACCGTTGCGGCACCTGTCGGCAGGGATCCGCGTGATCGCAAGCAGATGGCCGTCGTGCCGCCGGAAAAGGGGAAACACGCCGTCACGCATTATGAGACGGTGGAGCCGCTGCGTCACACGGCCATGCTTCGCTTCCGGTTGGAGACGGGACGAACGCACCAGATCCGCGTCCATGCGCGGCACATCGGCCATCCGGTTTTCGGCGATCCGACCTACGGGGGACGCACCCTGCGAACGGATTCCTCCAGGGGGAAGCGCCGTGTGTTTTACAACAATCTCTTCGAGGCGCTCCCCAGGCAGGCGCTCCATGCGCAGACGCTGGGCTTCATACATCCCCATTCGGGCCAAGAACTCCTTTTCACGTCTGATTTGCCCGAAGATATGCACTACGTTCTGGAGCGGCTGCGCAGCGTAGAAGGATCCCTGACCTGATATTTTCACGGTGCAAATGACGGTGGGATTACAGGGATTTCAGAGACGTACCGCAAGGGCTGAGACGCTCGATCTGTGGAAGAAAAGAGAATTATCGGTTAGGGTGCACTTTTTGGGGAAAGAAACCTGACTTGAATCCGTTGACAATGTATCTTGCGACCTCCGGCAGATCGCCCTGTTGTAGCTATTGACCATGGAGCTGCTATGCCGATCACCACGGTGCCCTATATTTATCAATTGCTCACGCGGGACACCGTCCGTGTGGGGTTGCCGGGCAGGACCAAGGAAGAGGTGATCCATGCGCTTCTCGACATGCTGGTTGACCAACCCGCCGTAATTGATCCGATGGAGATGCGCCGGGCCGTCTTCGAACGGGAGCGCGTGATGTCGACCGGCGTTGGAAAAGGGCTGGGATTGCCGCATGCCAAGACCTCGGCGGTGGAGGAAACACTGGCGGCTTTTGCCGTCACCGCCGAACCTGTCGACTTCGGTTCCATCGACAGCCAGAAAGTCTCTCTGGTGTTTCTGCTTGTCGGATCGGAAAAAGCCAAATCGGAGCATGTCAAGATTTTGAGCCGTATCTCCCGGATATTAAACCGGGATGCGTTTCGAAAACGCTTGCTTCAGGTTCGTGATGCGGACGAATTGCTCTTGCTGTTCCAGGAGGGCGAACAGGCGCTTTCAGACCATTGATCCGTTGGTTGCCTGAACGGGCCGGACATGCCTTTCTCGGGTATCATCCATCCACGAAAGCTAGCGGTACGTGAGTAACTCCTTTCAAAATATCAAAGGCACGTTCGACATTTTGCCGGATTCCTCAACGTCGGATGGAACGGCGGTAGCCGGCTCTGCCGCATGGCAGTACGTCGAACACACGATCCGTGAGGTGATGGAGCGTTTCGGCTTCGAGGAGATCCGAACGCCGATCCTGGAACCGACCGAACTCATCGCGCGCGGCGTGGGGCAACTCACCGACATCGTCTCGAAGGAGATGTTCGCCTTCGAGCGAGGCGATACGCACTACGTGCTCAGGCCCGAGATCACCGCGCCGGTTATTCGGGCCTATTTGCAGCATCACCTGGGGCAACGCGGTGGGGTGCAGAAACTCTATTACCTCGGTCCCTGCTTCCGGGCCGAACGCCCGCAGAAAGGCCGTTATCGCCAGTTTCACCAGTTCGGCTGCGAAGTGATCGGGAGCGACGACCCGCGTGCCGACGCCGAAGCCATCGCGCTCATGCTGGCCGTCTACCGCGCCTTCGGGGTGAACAACACCCGGCTCCGGCTCAACACGGTGGGCGACGAGGACAGCCGCCCGCGCTACAAGGACGCCCTGCTATCCTATCTCGACCCATACCGGGACGAACTTTCGGAGACCAGCCGCCAGCGTTTGCAAACGAACCCGCTGCGCATCCTGGATACAAAAAACGAGCGCGAACGCCGCCTGCTCGACGGGGCACCGCTGCTGATCGACTACATCGACGACGAAAGCAGGCAGCACTACGAAGAGGTCAAGCAGTTACTGAGCGACCTGGGTGCCGATTTTGTGGAAGATCCGTATCTGGTACGCGGCCTCGATTATTACACACGTACGGCCTTCGAACTGGAAAACCCGAACGTGGGCGCGCAGAGTGCCCTGGCCGGCGGGGGGCGCTACGACCTGCTGGCGCAGGAGATCGGCAGCAAACAACCCGTGCCCGCCGTTGGATTTGCCGCGGGGCTGGAACGGCTGTTTCTGGCATTGCAGGCACAAGGGACGGCGCTGCCCGAGCCGCTGCCGCCCGATGCCTTTCTGGTCGCTCTGGGAGAAGAGGCGGTGCGCTGGACCTTCCTCCAGGCGCAGCGTCTACGCGACGAGGGGTTGCGCATTGGCCTCGACTTGCGCGGTCGCTCGATGAAAGCACAGATGCGCGAAGCCCATCGCCAGAACGCCCGGTACACGATCATCGTCGGAAAGGACGAACTCGATGCCCACGAGGTCCAGGTGAAGGATATGGCGCGCAGCGAGCAGCACGGCGTAGCGTTCGACGCGCTGAGCGACTACTTGAAAGCACGCCGGTAAGCCGGACGGACGGCATCTTGCACCTCGTGAAACCCGGCACCGCTATGTAAGTCAAATCACCGGCTTCGGGCCGTGTTGCCGTCAGGAGCCTCTCGAAAAAATGGAGTTGAATCCAGCAGTATCGCATGTATCCACGTATTAGCGACATTTTTCCAGATCTCTTTGGTTTTAATTTTCCCATCCCGATCCATTCTTTCGGCGCGATGGTGGCGGTGGGCTTTTTGCTGGCCGCCTGGGTATCGGGAAAGGAGTTGGATCGCAGGCACAGGGCGGGGCTGATCGGGAGTGTGCGTGTACCCGTGCGCCGGAAGAAAGGGCAGAAGGAAAAGAAAGGAAAGCGGGTGGCTATGCAAGAGGCAAGCCCGTCCGTGCTGATACAACCCATGGCGATCATCGCCGTGATCAGCGGGGTGGCGGGAGCCAAGTTGTTTCACATCCTCGAGAATTTCGGCCGCTTTATGCAGGATCCGCTCGGGATGATCTTCTCGACCGGCGGCCTCACCTTCTTCGGCGGGTTGATTGTAGCGGCCCTGGCTGTTATCTGGTATCTGCGCAAAAAAGGACTCCATGTTCCTACGTTCGCCGACGCCCTCGCGCCGGGATTGATTCTGGGCTATGGCGTGGGGCGCATCGGCTGCCATCTGGCCGGCGACGGCGACTGGGGCATCGCGGCAGACGTAGCGTCCAAGCCCGGCTGGATCCCTTCCTGGCTGTGGGTCGAGACGTACCCGAATCGCATCTATAATCCCATCGACTTTCCGGAGACAGGCGTATTTCCGACGCCGTTGTACGAGTTTTTGATGTGCGCGGTGTTGTTCGGTATTCTCTGGGGCCTGCGCAAGCATCCGTTTAAGACCGGCTGGCTGTTCTCCCTCTACGTGGTGTTCACCGGCATCGAACGCTTTCTGATTGAGCAGATCCGCGTCAACAACGAGTTCGATCTGTTCGGGTTGACGGCGACGCAGGCCGAGATTATTTCAGTGACCCTGATCTTGATCGGGGTAGTCGGTCTGGTGCTGACGACGAAAAAGGTGATGCCGGATCATTCGAAGGAGCAACGTGCTGGGGTTGTTACCCAGCGAGCCTGAACGAGGCCCCCAACAGCGTAGGACAGACATCGGTCGATGGGAAAGAAGAACGACGCAAACACTTCGCTCATCATCGGACGGAACCCTGTTCGTGAATCGCTCGAACAGGGCGGAGCGCATATCGAGAAGGTGATGCTCCAGAAGGGAGGAGGACGCGGTTTGGATGCCATCCGCCGGGCAGCGACCCGGGCCGGAGTGCCGGTCCAGTACGTGCCGGTGCAGCGACTGAACCAGGTAGCTTCCGGGGTGCCGCATCAGGGGGTGGTGGCCCTGGCGGCACCGATCTCATATCAGGATGTAGACGACCTGTTGACCGCCGTTGCGCCGGATCTGGAGACGGTGCAGCGCGAAAAACCCATCCTGCTCCTGCTCGATCAACTGGAAGACCCGCGCAATTTCGGTGCGATCTTACGTACGGCGGTGGCGGCGGGCGTGGGGGGCGTCATCGTGCCCAAACACCGGATGGCATCGTTGAATGCCGCTGCGATAAAAACAAGTGCCGGGACGGCCATGCATATTCCCATCGCGCGCACCGGCAGTCTCGCCGATGTCGTCCATCAACTGAAAGAACGCGGCTACTGGGTGGTCGGGGCCTCCGGAGACGGCGAAACGTCGGCGTGG
Source organism: Rhodothermales bacterium (assembly GCA_046756545.1). Taxonomy (GTDB): domain Bacteria; phylum Bacteroidota; class Rhodothermia; order Rhodothermales; family JBHHWM01; genus JBHHWM01. The sequence continues at coordinate 16,770 of JBHHWM010000034.1, forward strand.
GAGATGGACTGGGATCGCCCGCTGGCCCTTGTTATGGGCAGTGAAGGGAAAGGGTTGCGGCCTCGCGTTGCAGACGCATGCGACTATCGCGTATCGATACCGATGAGGGGCAATGCCGAATCCCTCAATGTGTCCGTAGCCGCAGGGATTTTGCTTTTTGCAGCAGCGCACACACGAAGTGAGGACATGAAGGGGTAGGGCTGAGGATGGCTGACAGGCACACGCTCAGATCGGGGAGTGCAGTCCCGTAAGATTCCCTACACAGAGAAAGAACGCTTCTTAGCGCCTTCCATTCAGCTTATATACAATCTTGCGGATGGTGTCGAATTGAAGGTAGGGATACTCCTCGCGCAGATACTCAATAGCATCGTAGGCGGGGACGTTTTGCCTGCGCATCTCGCGGAAACGCTCACGGATCTGGTAATCGCGCACCCCTTTTTCATTGAGCAGATTGTGCGATTCCAGTATTTCATAGACTTCATCTCCTATGAGGCTGGCAAGCGGGTTGTAGATAGTCCCGTTGACGGCTTCCATGACTTCCTTTGCTGATGTGTGTGTGGGAGGGCGGCACAATACATCCTGTTAGGAGGGGGCCTGTATAGGAGACTGTGCTCAAGGTAGCAAAGCTAGAAGAAGGGTAGGGTAAACCAAATTGCCTACCCACAGAATTGCCCTGAACGGTAGAGGCCGGGTAGCGAGCCGTGACAATCAAGCATTGAATTGTTTACATCTATTTGTTCCCGGCAAATGAACAGGCTACGAAGTGTTTTCAGATGGGTGCTTTGTGCTCTTTGCTCCGGTTGTAGTAGAGGTAAAAGGGCTTCTTCGAACTAATGAAGATGGGTGTTCTTCGAGGAAGAGGGTAATTACGGCTTCGTATCATGAGTGGTGTGCCGGGCCGCCTTCGTCGCCGAGCGAAGGTCCGCGAAGCTGGATCCTTGCAGCAGGAAGCATAGAAAACCGATAATGATGTAGAACACCATTTGTCCGCCGTGTACGAAGACCGCATACGTGGCCGCAATAGATTCGTCTACGCCAAACAAAACGCCGAGTACCTGGATCGTAATATAATGATAGGAGCCCAGTCCGCCGGGCGAAGGAATGGCGACTCCCAGGGCTCCAAGAAACATGATACTCACGGTATCGAGCAACGAGAGGTCGTAGGGGGCCGCCATGTCGAACATGATAAGGGGGATATAGGCCATCATGAGGTAGCAGAACCACATGACCAACGTGCTGACGATGAGAAAGAAGGGACGAGGACTGCGCTTCACCGTGGCCAGGCCGTCGATGAACGACGTCAGCAGGGGGCGCAGGCGTCGATCCCAGAACTTCCGCAGGCGAGCGTTCTCGTCTCGGAACCCTATCCAGTAGAGGAATACCCCGAGGATGGACACCCCCAGGAGTAAGATCAGCAGCGTGAAGAGAGGAATTTGTTCGATCCAATCTTGAATAGGTGTGATGAACGTAGCCTGGAGGACCGCCGAATGATCGATTAAGAGGAAGAAGGTCCCCACGAGTCCGACCGCCAGCATGATCAAGTCCAGGATGCGCTCGACGACCACCGTGCCCAGAACCCCACTGAACGAAAGCCGCTCCTTCGCCGCCAGGTTGGCCGTCCGTGCTACTTCGCCCAGGCGCGGTGCCGCGTAGTTGACCATGTAACCGATCATGACCGAATAAAACGCCGTCTTGATCGATACAAGCCGGGGATCGACCTCGGGCGACGAGGACGGCAACGCTTCGAGCAATACCTTCCAACGCCAGGCGCGAAGGAAATGACTGAGCAGGGTAATAGCGGCCAGGGGGGCGATCCAGCGGTAGTCGGCCTCGCGTAAGGCGTCCCCCACCTTGTCGAATTCGACGGAACGGAGGGCCAGGTAGAGCAGCACGCCCGCCAACGCAAAGATACCGACTTGAACAAGAATGCGGCGAACGCGCGTCTTCACAATACGTAGGACGATGAGGAATGATGGTGGGTGAGAGTGCCTGGTCCGCCTGCTGTATGCCGGGAAGGGTCGCCGGGTTTCACTCGGAACGTAAATCGATCACCTCCACCCCGTCCGGAGGCGTGATCGTGAAGGTCTCGGCGTCGAGCGTAGGGTTGAGTTCGATGTTCTGTAGCGTGAAGAGCATCTTCGTTTCATTCACGTCGATCACCTGGAGCCGCGTGATGATATCGTCAAGGTCGCGCATCCAGAGCGTGGCCTCGCGGAAGAATGAGTCGGAATTCTTGGGTTGGAGGCTGAGCTTGTAGTGCTTTTGCCCGTCGAGATGATCGACCGAAGTACCGATAATATTAAACCGTTCGTCGTGACGGAGGAGAAAGTCGGTGGGCGAGAAGGAAGCATCATCCTCGACGACGTCATTGATGAGCAACTGGTTTTCATTGGGGCGGAATACATAGGTCTCCGTACCGTTGACCACGAGCACTTCGGTACCGGTCTCGATGCGGTATTTTTCCCCTTGAAGGATCAGCACGCCCGTAAACGATTCGTCTTGATCCAGATAGGTGGACGACATCGTCTGCGTGAACTCGGCGCGGATCCCATCGATGGCATGGTACTTTGCCAGGAGCCGGTCAAAGATAGTATCGGCATCCTGTGCATGGGCTACCGGATGTCCAACCGTGAGGACAGTGGCGGCAATCAGAGCGAAGCGAGCGAGAAAACGGCGCACAAACATGCGAATCCTCGTGATTTGTGATGGAGAAGTCTGTTGGATGAGACCGGGTGCAAAGTACGTGCCCGGATGAACTGGAGCCGTGGGCCGAAGCGCTCCCTGTTACCCGCCAACCTGATCTCTTGTTCGCCCCTTGCCTGCTCCCGGCAGCCTATGTTCTTGAGCGAAGATCGAAGGTGGCCCGCCTGTGGTGCAACGACCCTTCCGGGCGAAGGATACTTTCGTAGAGGTGAAACCGGGATACCTCGAACGCGTCGAGGGTGAACGATTGATGAGCGCGCAGGTAGGCACGGACCCTGGCGGAAGAAACCTGCTTTAGCCGGGCCAGCGTCACGTGGGGGTGAAACGGTTTCGATTCGGTGTTCACACCGATCATCGATAGTGTCTGTTCGATCTGTCTCTGCAACGTATGTAGGGCGGGTTCGTGGTCGATCCCGGCAAAGACAACGCGTGGTCGGCGTAGTGAAGGGAACACATTGAGGCCGTGGCCCTGGAGCGAGAAACCTGTTCCTTCTACTTCAGCCAGCGCCGGCATTATCCGGGCGGCCGAGTCGGTACTAACATCACCAATGAATCGGAGGGTCAGGTGATACTGCTCCGTCGGTGTCCATCGGGCGGACAGCGTGTCGTCCCGGAGACCGGCAAGGGCCGTTCTGTGCTCGTCGGGGAGATCGATGGCGACAAAAAGGCGGGGCATGTGCTATCTTGCAAATGAGATAGAAACAGGGTTTAGCTCTATGCAGGCAAGAGCGAATGCATGAAGATCACGCGTTTGAAGCCGAAGCGCAACGGCTGCTTCAGATGATCGTCTCCGGAGGGCAGACCGGAGTGGATCGGGCTGCGCTGGATGTCGCCATGAGCCGGGGTATCCGGGTTAGTGGATGGTGTCCGCAAGGTCGCCGTGCCGAAGATGGTGCCATCGACCCACGCTATCCGTTACAAGAAACCCCGTCCGACGAGTACGCCGAGCGCACGGCCTGGAATGTACGCGATAGCGATGGCACGCTCATCCTGCTTTACGACCGGTCCTCGCCAGGTACAACCCGGACGATTGAGGAAGTACATATGCAGGGGAAACCCATGCTGCTGGTCAATCTCACTCTTTTTCCGGAGTTGATCGACACGGCGGGGTGGATCGAGACCAACCAGATCCGTGTGTTGAATGTGGCGGGACCCCGTGAGAGCGAAGCGCCGGGGGTCTATGTTGAAGCCTGCGCATACCTGGAGGAATTGTTTGGATCACAGTGAAATCTCCAACACCGGCTACAGGCGGGGCGAGGGTTCCATGCAGGAAAGGAAGGCGTCATGCAGCGCTTCCATGTCTGAAGTGTCGTTGTAGACGTTCGGCGAGATACGAATCGCGTCACCTCGCATCGAGACAGCGACGTTTCGTTCGGCAAGGGCCTTTTTGAGCCGGTTCATGGGCAGATGCGGGGGTACTCGCACGCCGAAGAGGTGAGCGCTCCGCCAGGTTTCATCCTCAAGCACGAATCCCAGACGCCGGGCCTCGTGCAGTAAACCGCCAGTGAGTTCGGCGCAGTACGCCTGGATGTTTGCAATGCCCCATTCGTGCAGGTGCTTCAGGGCGGTTACGAGCATCGGGACGAGGATAAAATTGCTTCGCTCGCCTACGTCGTAGCGAATGGCACCGGCATGGTAAGCGTCCTGGTATTGAACCAGCCCCCCGAAATTTTCGCTATGCAGGCGGGTGATCCAGTTTTCTTCGAGGGGAACACCGTGGTCGAAACGGGGGCCGAAGTAGGCCACTCCGATACTGTAAGGGCCAAGTAACCACTTGTAACCAGCGCAGATGAGCGCATCCGGCCGGATCTGCCGCACGTCGAACGGCAATGCGCCCACCGATTGGGTAGCGTCCACTACGAAGCAAGCATCCACGTCTCTGGCCCGTTCGCCGATCCTGGCGAGGTCGAAGCGCGTGCCGTCGGCCCAGTGTACGTGACCCAGCGACACGACCGCTGTGTCGGCGTTGATGGCGTCGAGGATGCGCTCATTCCAGCGTGCACCTCGGTTTGTGCCGTCGGGGGGAGCGACGGTACGTAGTTCGGCCCCTGTCTGCGCTGCAAGACGCTTCCACGTATACACGTTGCTGGGAAACTGTTCATGCACCACGACGAGGTTGTGCCCGCGTCGAACGTGAATGTTCGCTGCAGCAGTAGCGATGCCGTAAGAGGCCGCAGGAATCAGGGCTATCCGCTGAGCCTCAGCATGGATCAACTCGGCAAAGAGGCGGCGAGCCGTGTCGCTCTCTTCAAAAAAAGAAGCGGGCTCAATAGTCGTCGGGTTTCGTTTGTATTGAATGCCTGCGATGCCTGCCGCTTCGACACGGCGTGAGAGCGGGGCCATGTAGGCACAGTTTAAATAATGTACGTCGTCGGGGAGGGAAAACAGGTGCTTCTGGGAGGCTAGCATAGGAAGGGTAGTGGGTGTTCAGGGTGGATACACAACGTACGGAAACGATACGTTTTCTGTCTATCGATCCGCTGGGTAGATGTTAATGGGGAAGGTATTACTTGCGAACAACTAAAACGTAAAGTCGAACATGAAAGGACTTTTTCTTGGAATCGATGATCTCCTACATTGGGCGTGGAAAGATCCCGACCGTCGATCTATCGCAGGATGATAACGGGACTCTCATCTTGAAGGCCGAGCCGTTGGCGAAGCGCTGCATCGTATTCTGCCGACTGGGCCGCCCGGAGGCGTAGTTCGTCGCTCAAGTAGGTGTCATGGGCTAGAGAGGGGAAAGGCTGTTCGACGACAACAATTCCACGGTGGTCACCCTGCTGACCCTGTGCAGGCTCGTACAGCGCCGTCTCCTCCTCGAAAAAATGAATAGCATCAGGGTCGTCTGTCCAGACCACCTGCTCGTGCTGGAGCCACGGTACTTGCCGGTCCAGAAAAAGGAGGAAGTGCACGCAAAAGAGCAGCAGCGCAATCGTACCCAGAACAGGTACCGCCGGACTTCTGGAGAACCGTGCTTCGTGTCGCATGAGAATCCTGCGGGCGGGAAAAAGTAGCCGTCTAGGTAGGGGAATGCTGGCTGCCCCGTCGCGCGGTAGGCAGCGATTAACGGTGCACGTGGACCTCTACCGGCCCTTGCCGGAAGCGCAGGCGGTGCTGCAATTCTTCTCGCACATCGACATCACGCTCTACCCGGACGCGGATCTTGTGTTGCAGGCGTTCCAGATTCCTCGCTTTGATCTCAATCTCCTCTTCGAGGCGTTCAAGCGTTCGTTCGAACTCCTCGGCTCCGCCGGCATCATGTTCCATCCGCTCGTGCAGGCGTTCGAAGTCGCGCATGGCCCTTTTCAGATTGCGTTCGAGGGCGCGTTCTGCCCGTTCCAGCGCGAGTTCGGTTTTCTCCAACGCCTGCTCGTTCTGATTGTAATCGAAGATGATGACGTGGCGTTCGTGCGGCGTAACGTGCCGTTGATGAGCCTCGCTCCGGCAACACGTAGTCTCAATGGGGCAGCGGACATCCCAGCCAAACCTCGAAAAGACGTTCTTGCTCAGGAACTGGTAGAAATTCGCGCCAAAGAACATCAAGGCGATGCAAGCAAGAATCGGGACCATCGAGCTACGGACGACGAAGGGCTCTTTCTTCTTCATGAGAAACCTCGGGGCGAAAAAAGGAGTGTGCGGGTAGGTCGACCTGTGACGGGGGAGGGTTAAAAAACAGTGTACGAGAAGGGCCGAAAAAGATTCACTTCGAGGCCTGCTCGCTGCAAACTATCGTGCTGTCTTTCACCCGCTCGCCGGCACAGGTACGAAGGCCGGGCAACATGTACAACAACGATGCTCTCCCACGATTATTATGACAGGCATCCTCAATGGCCCTATTCCCTCGATAAGGAGGGGTGTCCCGTACGCGGTGCGGCGGTGTCCAATCGCACCCTGACCTCTGCGTTATGCAGGAAGGTTTTTGCCTCGGCTACCGTGAACTCACGGAAGTGAAACATGGAAGCGGCCAGAACAGCGTCGGCCTTGCCTTCGGTGAGTCCGTCGCGCAGGTGTTCCAGCGTACCTGCCCCGCCGGAGGCGATGACGGGGATCGTCACGCGTTCCGCTAAGGCCCGGAGCAAGGCCAGGTCGTACCCCTCCTTCGTACCGTCTCGATCCATGGACGTGACGAGCAACTCGCCCGCGCCGCGCCGCTCGGCTTCGACGGCCCATTCGAGGGCATCGAGCCCGGTCGGTTTGCGGCCTCCGTGGGTAACCACTTCCCAGCAGAGAGGCGTACCGGCGACTCGCCGGGCGTCGATAGCTACTACGATGCATTGCGACCCGAAGGCGTTGGCACCGCGCGTGATAAGATCCGGATCGCGGATCGCTGCCGAGTTGAGCGAAATCTTATCGGCACCGGCATGCAGCATGGCGCGCATGTCTTCGACGGTTCGGAGGCCCCCGCCCACGGTGAGAGGGATGAATACCTGGTCGGCGGTTCGACGCACCACCTCGTGCATGATGTTGCGCCGTTCGTGGGTGGCCGTAATGTCGAGGAAGATCAGTTCATCGGCTCCGGTCGCGTCGTAAAAGCGGGCCTGTTCCACCGGGTCGCCGGCGTCCACCAGATCCACAAAATGAACCCCTTTAACGACACGCCCTTCATGGACGTCGAGGCAAGGAATGATGCGTTTGGCTACAGACATGGGAGGATCGACGGTCCGTTTGTACGTTCTGCAAGATTAGCTTTGGTCGGTAAGCCGGGCCGTGGAGTAGCGATCCAGGTCGAGTTGTTCTTTATAGTGCCAGCACCAGAGTTTCTGACAGGGAAACTTGTTTTCGTAGAGCGCCCGCCCCACGATAACGGAATCGACGCGGCACGAGGTGAGTTCGTTGAGTTGAACGAGGTCTCTATAGGTGCCGATGCCGCCCGAGGCGGTAATGCGTGCTTTCTGGAGGTGCTCGCCCAGGGTGCGGTAGGCCGCTACGTTGGGGCCTTCCATCGTACCGTCGCGGCTGATGTCGGTATAGATGATGCGCCGGATGCCGCGCCTCTCCATGTCGAGGGCGAGGTCCACCGCGTTGATCGTGCTGCTTTCGGTCCAGCCCTGAACGCGCACTTCGCCGCGCCATGCGTCGATCCCCACAACGACTTTGCTGGCGGAAAACCGTTCGACAGCCTCCGAGACGAGGTCGGGATTGTGCACGGCGGCGGTACCGAGCACCACGCGGTACACGCCGCAATCGAATGCCGCCTGGATGCTTTCGAGGGTCCGGAACCCGCCTCCCACCTGGATGGGAATGTCGAGGGCTTCACAGATGCGGGTGATTACGTCTCGGTTATTCGCGTGATCGTCCGAGCCGCCCCGCGCCGCATCGAGATCCACCACATGGAGGATGCGCGCGTTCTGGATACGCCAGAGCTTCGCCATCTTGACGGGATCGTCGAAATACACCGTCTCTTTTTCGTACGAGCCCTGGTACAGGCGCACGCACTTCCCGCCGCGCAGGTCGATGGCCGGAATAACGAGAATCATGGCAGTATCCGGAGTCAGGACGGAGACGGCCCGTGATGGTCTGAAAAAACGAAAGGCAGAAGGTAAGCTACCTTCCTGCCTCCAAAAAAGGGAAATCCTGAAGCTATGGTTGGGCGAAGTTTTTCAGGATTTGAAGGCCGTTGCGATGGCTCTTCTCTGGGTGGAACTGTACCCCATATACGTTGTTCCGGGCGACGATGGCCGGGAAATCGATGCCGTAGCTGGCCGTTGCAAGCACGTCGTTCGGATGGGAGGGGGCCGCGTAGTAGGAGTGGACGAAATAGAAAAAAGCATCCGATTCCAGGCCCGCCAGCAGCGGAGCATCATATTTCGGTGCCACCGTGTTCCAGCCCATGTGGGGTACTTTGAGAAGACGGCGCTCGACGACCGGGACGGTTTCTTCCAACCCTGGTTTCGCAGCATCGGAAGTATACATACTGTCGAAACGGATCACGCGACCCGGCAAAATGCCCAATCCCTTGTGCATCCCCATTTCTTCTCCGACTTCGAACAGGATCTGCATGCCGACGCACACACCGAGGAGCGGTGTCCCTCGTTCGGCGGCTTCCAGGATCGGCCCCTCCAGCTGACGACGGCGAACCTCGTCGATGCAGGCCCCGAAGGCCCCGACGCCGGGGAGAACCAGGCGCTCCGCCCGTGCCAGATCCTCAGGACGATCCGTTCGCAGCACGTCGGCCCCTACGCGCTGAAACGCCTTCTCGATAGATCGCAAGTTGCCGATGCCGTAATCGATGATCGTAACCATGCCGTGGGGGTGCTGGATGGAAGGTTATTCCTTGATCTCGCTCAGTTCTTTCGACCGCTGCGTGGCCGTGCCGACGGCGTTGATGAGCATGGTACGCAAGCCGTGCGATTCGAGCTCGGCGACCGCCGCGATGGCCGTGCCGCCGGGCGTTGTCACTTCGTCGCGCAGGATGGCGGGATGTTTCCCCGTCTCCAGGACGAGCTTCGCCGCCCCGAAGACCGTCTGTGCCGCCAGCCGAATCGCCGTCGGGCGCGGAAGTCCCTGTTTGACACCGGCGTCCGTAAGCGCCTCTACGAACATATACACGTAGGCCGGACCGCTTCCTGAGAGCCCCGTCACGGCATCCATGAGATATTCCGGAACGACCTCGACTTTTCCCACTGCTTCAAACATGTGGCGGGCGATGTCCAGGTGTTCTTCCGTAGCGAAACGCCCCCCGGCGATGGCGGTAGCCCCTTCGTCTACGAGCATCGGAGTGTTGGGCATCGTCCGAATGATCGGCGGCCCGTGCCCGAGCGCGTGTTCCAGGGCCTCCGTGGTAACCCCTGCCAGCACCGAGACGACCAGGGTGTCGGGGTTCATCTGATCCCGAATCTCCCGGATGACGTCGCTGGCGTTTTGCGGTTTGACGGCCAGCACAACCACCGAGGCATCCTGGACGGCGGCTACGTTATCGGTGCCGGTATGGATGCCGGGGAAGGCAGTTTGAAGGGGCTCAAGTGCTGCCGGATTGCGACGTGTGGCGCGCACCTGGTCCGGATTCAAGTAGTTGCCTTTGAGCAAACCGCCGATGAGCGCCCGGCCGATGTTGCCTGCTCCGAGGATGGCGATGGTCTGTTTGCGTAGCACGGTCGATTGAAAGGCGGGTTCAAAGGTATCGTTCGAAGTCGAAAGGGAGAGCAGGACGCTCGAAGCTGGAACGGTACGTCGGAGCGGGAAATCAGAGGCTGCCTTTGGTCGAAGGCATGCGGCTCTGCGCAGGATCGCGCGTGACGGCAACCCGCAATGCCCTCGCCACAGCTTTGAAAAGAGCCTCAATTTTATGGTGCGTATTCTCTCCGTAGAGTACGCCAATGTGGAGGGTGCAACGTGCGTGTTCTGCAAAGGCGTACCAGAAATGCCGTACCATCTCGGTCGAGAGATCGCCGACGGTAGGTCGTTCGAACGCCGCGTCGAAGTGCAGGTAGAAACGCCCCGAAAGGTCCACGACGGCGCGAGCCAGGGCTTCGTCCATCGGCACGTAGGCGTGGCCGAAGCGGGCGATATGGGCCTTGTCGCCGAGGGCTTCGGCAACCGCCTGACCGAGGGTGATGCTGATGTCCTCAACCGTGTGGTGATCGTCGATGTGAAGGTCGCCGCTGCACGTTATCGACAGGTCGAAATGGCCGTGCTTGGCGAACAGATCGAGCATGTGATCGAGGAAGCCGACGCCGGTCTGGTTGCTGTATTGGCCTGATCCGTCCAGGTTCAGTTGCACCGATACGTCGGTTTCCTTTGTCGTGCGGCGGAGGGTCGCTGTACGGGGCGTAAGATCGATAGCTTCCATGACGTAGTTCCCGTCAGGTGAAT
>JBHHWM010000035.1:0-26599 GCA_046756545.1 Rhodothermales bacterium
GGCGATGTGAGCGGCAAGGGCACGCAGGCCGCCTTCTACATGACGCTTGCCAAGGGGATTTTGCAAACGCTTAGCCGGGAAGGACTTCCGCCTGCCGAAGTGATGCGTCGCCTCAATACGCTGTTTTGCGAGAATGTCCCGCGCGGCACCTTCATCTCGATGATCTACGGGGTCTTCGACGTGCAGGCGCGAACCTTCACGTTTGCTCGGGCCGGCCATAACCCGGTGATCTTGAAGCGTTCGCCCAGCCAGGAACCGGACCTCGTGCAGCCCACCGGCCTCGGCATCGGCCTGATTTCAGGCTCAACCTTCGACGAAACCATCGAGGAGATCACCCTCGACCTGCGCATCGGGGACGTGCTGGTATTTTACACCGACGGTTTCTCGGAAGCGATGAACAGGAGCCGCGATCTTTATGGGGACGACCGGCTGGCTCGTAAAGTGAGCGACGTGGGGCAGCGTTCGGCCAACGAGATCCTCCGCGCCGTCACCGAAGACGTGCATCACTTTGTCGAAGCCGCCGGCCGCCACGACGACATGACCATGGTAGTGGTGAAGCTGGAGCGTCGCGTGGCGGATGTCACGGCGTCAACAGCCCTCGGGCACATGGCGGCGGAAGCATCATAACCGAAGAGATGTTCCTTCCGATTTCTCTCCCGGCCGATGGCGGGTCGGGTGTTTTTCGAGGCCACAATCAAGACGCAATCCAACATGGGCACGATGCCGCACGACCTTAAAAGACCTGACGCGATTTCCAGGGATGTAGTTGAAGCCGTCCGGGTGGTTCGTTCAAAGGAGACCCGTGTTCCGGAAATAGCGCTCGTGCTGGGTTCCGGCCTGGGCGATCTGGCAGACCTTGTGGAGGACGCAACGGTGATCCCAACCCATGAACTGCCAGGCTATCCTCCCTCGACCGTTGCGGGACACCAAGGGCGTCTGGTGTTTGGACGGCTGGAAGGGCGCGAGGTCGTTTTTGTGCAGGGACGGGTTCATCTGTACGAAGGGCACTCGGTGCGGGCGATCACCTTCCCTATCCGGCTGGTCTATGCGCTGGGGGCGCGCCGGTTGCTCGTTACCAACGCGGCAGGGGGCATCGATCCGGCCTTTGTGCCGGGCACGCTCATGTTCATCACCGATCAGATCAACTTTTCTTTTGCGAGTCCCCTGGCCGGCCCGAACGAGGACGGCGGTCCCCGCTTCCCCGATATGTCGGCACCCTACGACCCGGAATGGCTCGACCGGGCCGAGCGCCTGGCGTTGGATCTCGGCATTGCCACGCGGCGCGGCGTTTACTTATGGACGAAAGGACCGAGCTACGAAACCAAGGCAGAAATCAAACTTTTCGCCCGGCTCGGGGCCGATGCCGTCGGGATGAGCACGGTGCCCGAAGTGATCCAGGCTCGCTATCTGGGGATGCCCGTACTGGGCATCTCGACGATAACGAATCCGGCAGCAGGTCTGGGTGCGGAGCCGTTGGCTCACGACGACGTGCTGGATGTGGGTAAACGCGTTCGGAGTAGCTTGCAACGACTCATCCGAGCCATCGTACAGGTGACGTGATATTATCGGAGTTTTGAGGTGCCGACGTGGTATCGTGAAGGAGGAAAGCTTTTCAACGCCCAAACACTTTGACCTATAGGGGGCACGATGCACCATCGAGGATGGGGAATCCTGCTGGCGGGGCTGCTGTGCATGGCGGCACAGGCTGTTGCGCAGCCGCGCTCACCGTCCGCTGGTGATGCCTCCGTTCAGGTATTCAGCAAGGTGGACCGTTCGGTGGTGGCTGCGGGCGTCACGTTTGTTTATGAGGTGGAGGTCTATGCCTCTCCCGAGTCCTTCGTAGAGGCTGTCCGCGTCGAGCACGCTTTTATGGCGGCTCAGCTTGCGATTGAAGACAATACGCTGGAACTGATCAGTGACGGGACGGTGGGGCTACGTAGGGAAGGAGGGGCTACCGGTCCGTTTGTGTTGAGACGCCGCGTCCTCCTGCGAGCGCGTGCTCCCGGCCGGTATCGTATTCCATCCTTTAAATTACATCTGGATGGACGGACGTATACCTCCTTGACGCATCAGGTTACTGCTTATGAGGTGGAGCCCGATTTTTTCGAGGCCGGGGCGGCTGTTCTACCCATTGCTGCCGAATTGAAGGAAGCAAGGAAGCGACGGACACGCACAGAACGCGTCGGGTCGGCGTTCCTCATCACACCGGACGCCCTCGTTACCAGTCTCCACGTGATACTGGATGCCCGGCGTGTCCGGGTGACGCTGCCTAATGGTAAAACCGTCACGACGGGCAAGGCCTGGGTCGTCGATCCTGTACGGGATGTCGCCATCCTTCACATGAACCCCCATGTCGTCGCCGAGGCCGGTCTTACACCGCTCGAACTGGCTCCGATGACGGGCGACGTTACCACGTCCGCCTTGGAGGACGATGACAATTCGGTCGTATTCACATACGGGTGGCCGAGTGGCGTCCAGCGCAGTACGGCGGGGCTCCGGTATCAAGGCCTGACGTTGCAGCCCGGCGAGACGCTCTGGATCAGCACGAACCCGGTGCGTCCCGGCGATAGCGGTGGGCCCTTGCTGGACCGGAAGGGCCGGGTGTTGGGCGTGATCAGTTCCGGCACGGCGAGAGATCAACATCGCCACACCTTGCGCGAGGAAATCAGCGTTGCCCTTGATATACGGCCAGCGCTCGGGCAAAAGCTGCGGGTGCGGCGTCCGCGTTCGCTCCGTGCCTTGATGCGGGATCCTTCTTTTCAGGAACACCCTCACGTTCAGGCGCTCCGCCTGACGACCCTCCTGTCCACGGGAGGCCGTCTGCCGGATGTGGAAACGTCACTGGCACAACTTGACAAGAGCGTTGCGCTCGGGACGGACGATGCCCGGTTGTACTTTCTTCAAGGCGTGGTGTATCAATTACTGGGGACGGGCAGCAGGGCGGTCGCATCGTATCGGGCGTCGCTGGAGGCATATGATGGACATTTTATCTCGTCGTACATGCTGGCGCTGTACTATCTGCGAAGCGGTAACTATCGAGAGGCGGAGCGATTCTTTCGGCATACCCTCCGCTTTGGTCCTTATGACCATTTTGCTACCTTCGGCCTGGCCGAGACGCTCATGAAACGCTTGCAGTACGCCGAGGCCGTCCCGTTGCTGCATGCCGTCATTGCGTATGACCCCACCTACGTTCCGGCACTCTACAGCCTGGCTCTTTGCGCCCTCGCCCTTGACGACGAACCCCGCGCGCGTCAGATCCTGGTCAAGCTGGAAGGATTGAGCCCGGTCAGCGCATGGCGGCTGCGGCGGATCATGCGTAGACCCGTGTTACGTCCCAGGGTGTTGCGAGAACTTCCCCGCGTGCCCATTTCGTTCTTGCCGCTTCAACGGTGAGAAAACCGAGTATTCTTTCTGAATTTGTTCCCCTAAGCTCCGGGTTGTGCAGAATTTATTACCAAGGCGTTGCGTTTCCGTTGGCTGATTTGCATATTGACGCGTCACTGAAGACAAGGCTTGCCTCCCCAGTCCCCGGGAAGCTGGTCTCACAAAATGCTCTAGCTTGATCTAGAGGAGTAGAGGGCTCAGTTGGATGAGTTACGAACAGGATAACCAAGATCGCCCCCACAATGTGCATGACGGGGGGGCGAACCAGTATCCCTACCATCGACACGGAGGAAGCAGAAAACATCAAAGCGGCGGTCGTTATCGTGACGAAATCTTCTCTCGACGCATCCCCGCAGGTAAGCGTACCTATTTCTTCGACGTGAAATCGACACGCTCCGGTGAAGATTTCTTCATCACCATTACGGAGAGCAAGCGGATCGAGGAGGGTCGATACGAGAAACACAAGCTCTTCCTGTATAAGGAGGATTTCGGGAAGTTCGTCAGGGCCATGCACGAGGTGATCCATCACATCCGCGAGGAATGCCTACCCGATTACGACTTCGACGGTTTGCCCGACCTGCTGATTTTTCCTGAAGACGAGGAAGAGGCTTATTCTGAGGACGGGTATTAACCGAGGGTGTCCGTCCGTGTATTAAAAGCTGGACCCTGCTACGTTTAGGTGGCAGGGTTCATTGCGTTTTTGAAAGAGGTTTCATTCCGAAGCTACGCAATGGGATCCTGTGAACCTTTCTCAAAACATACCCCGGTCGGTTTCCGGGTAAGAACTTCTTCGGCACTCGACGCTATATTCATCTCTGCTGAAACGATTCTGGTTTCTCGATTTCTGCGTCCCCGGTTGTGCCCACGGATCTATGATTCCCATCGTTGAGTATGCCCAGCGTGAAACCCGGCTCAGGGCCGTCCTGAACCGAGGAGCCTCCTTCGACCCGGAGGTGGACACGGCGGTGCGAAGCATCGTAGAGACCATGCAGGCGCAGGGTGATGCGGCAGTTCTGGCTTTTACTGAACGCTTCGACGGCGTCCGCCCGGCATCGCTGAAGGTGCCTCCCTCGGCTCTGGCAAACGCCTACGAGACGCTCGATTCGAATCTGCGGCGTATCATTGCGGAGGCGGCGGCCAACATCCGCCGGTTCCACGAAAAACAACAACAGCACTCCTGGTTTGCGGACGATGGCGACGGCGTGCTGCTGGGGCAGCGCGTGGTGCCGCTCGAACGCGTGGGCCTATACGTGCCGGGCGGAACGGCTTGTTATCCGTCGAGCCTGTTGATGAATGCCATCCCGGCGCTGGTGGCGGGGGTCGAAGAGATTCATCTGGTCTCGCCGCCGGGCACGGACGGACGCCCCCACCCGCTCGTGTTAGCGGCGGCCCATTTTCTCGGCCTCGAACACGTCTATGCCGTAGGGGGCGCGCAGGCTATCGCCGCCCTGGCTTTTGGCACAGAGACCATTCCAAAGGTAGACAAGATCGTCGGGCCGGGCAATGCCTATGTGGCCGCAGCCAAAAAAATCGTCTATGGCCCCGTCGATATCGACTCGGTGGCCGGCCCGAGCGAAATCGTGGTGCTGGCCGACGATTCGGCGGATCCCGAGTTTGTCGCGGCCGATTTACTCTCACAGGCCGAGCACGACGTGCGTGCATCGGCCCTTCTCGTGACTCCCCACCGCGCGCTGGCTGAAGCCGTCTGTGACCACATCGGGCGGATGGTGCCCACGCTGGAACGACGAGCCATCATCGAGCAATCGCTACAGGCTTTTGGTGCGTGCATCGTGACCAAAACGATGGCGCAGGCCGTTGCTATGACCAACGAACTCGCCCCGGAGCACCTGGAGTTGATCGTGCGCGATCCGTGGCAGACGATGACATCCATCAAACATGCCGGGGCGATTTTTCTCGGTCCCTATTCATCCGAACCCGTCGGCGATTATATGGCCGGGCCGAACCATGTCCTGCCCACCGGCGGCACGGCGCGATATGCTTCCGCCCTCGGCGTCGATGATTTCATCCGCAAGCAATCCATCATTGCCTATACGCAAGACCGGCTGCGCGCCACCGGGCCGGACATCGTGGCCTTTGCCGAAAGCGAGGCGCTGACGGCGCATGCCCGTGCCATCCAGGTACGGCTGGATCGGTCGTAGAGGTCGGATACCTGGGCACAGGTCGCGCACCCTTCGTCCTCCGGAATCCCACGAGGCTTCTGAACATCTCCCATCATGACGAGGATAGAGACGATACATAACACAGAGATGAACCGGTTGCTGGGTCACATCCGCCCGGCTGTGCGAAAAGAGCGTCCCTACATCGTGGGAACGGCACCCCACGTGCAGGTAAAGCTCAACCAGAACGAGTGCCCGCTCGACCTGCCCGAGGACCTCAAACGTGCGTTGCTCGATGAATTTTTCAACACGCCCTTCAACCGCTACCCGACGGAGCAGCCCGACCGGCTGTGCCGGGCCCTGGCCGAACAAGTAGACTGGGATCCGGAGGGGATCCTCGTAGGCAACGGATCGAACGAATTGACCTATACGTTCGGTCTTACCCTGATTGAGAAGGGCACGCCCGTCGTGATGCCCCGGCCCATGTTTGCCCTTTACGAAGCGGTCGTTCGTTTGCATGAGGGAGCGCTGACGCCCGTCGCGCCGCGTCCGGATCTGCGTTTTGATGCCGGAGCCCTCCTGGAGGCCGTGAGGAGCGTTCAGCCTGCGCTCGTCGTGCTCACTACGCCCAACAACCCGACAGGGTTGGCGATGCCGGTGGAAGAAATCGAATCGATTGTGCGCGAAGTCCCCGGCTTTGTAGTCGTGGATGAGGCGTACGTCGAATTTACAGAGGAAGAAAGTGCGCGGACCCTCCTCGACGATTATCCCAACCTGATCCTGCTACGCACGTTCTCGAAGGCCTATGGGCTGGCCGGCTTGCGGCTGGGCTACCTGATCGGGCATCCGCCCGTCGTGCAGGAGTTGCTCAAAGCCCGGTTGCCGTTTATGGTAGATCGGCTGGCCGAGTTGACGGCGCTGGCGTTGCTCGAACGCCCCGCGTTGATCCGCGACCGTGTGCAGTGGATGAAACGCTCGTGCCGGAAACTCACCGTCGCCCTCGATACGACGGACGGTGTGGAGGTCGTGCCGTCGCAGGCAAATTTTATGATTTTCAAGACACCTTTGGAACCGAAATTGCTGATGAACCGTCTCGCAGGAAAAAATGTACTGGTGCGCAACATGGGGGGCTATCCTGAGTTACGCGGGTACCTCCGTGTGAATGCGGGAACGCCGGAAGAGAACAAGGCCTTTTTGGTCGCGTTGAAGGAGGCACTGTCCTGAGAAAGGGGCGGCTTCAAGTTGACCTCAACCCACGGATTGTGCAACCATGCAGCAGGATAGGGCTCACAACCCTCTGGTGTTCCGTTGTTGCTAAAGACCATCATGGATTTTATTCAAGTTGACATTATCGGTCTTTCGACCAGCCCCTCCAGCGGGGGGGCGTATGCGCTGGTGCTAGGTGAAGTCGAAGGAAACCGTCGCTTGCCGATCATTATTGGGGCTTTTGAGGCGCAGGCCATTGCACTCGAACTGGAGAAGATCCAGCCGCCCCGCCCCATGACGCACGATTTGCTCCGTGACGCTTTCGAGTCCGTTGGGGCCGAAATTCTGGACGTCGTGATTGATGAACTGCGGGATGGGACGTTTTTCGCCAAGATTCGCTATAGCCATGACGGAGAGGAAGGCCAACTCGATTCCCGTCCCAGCGATGCAGTAGCCCTGGCGGTGCGTGTCGATGCGCCGATCTATGTCGCTCCGCTCGTGCTCGAAGAAGCGGGCATTGCCACCGACGACGAGGGGGTATCGGCCCTGGCAACCCCGGCCGCCTCTGAGGAAGAAAGTACCCCTTCCTCGATGTCGCACATGGAGCGCATGGAACATCAGTTGCAGAAGGCCATCCAGGAAGAGGACTATGAAAAAGCGGCCAAGCTCCGCGATGAGATTGCCCAGTTGAAGGGAGGACAAAACTAGCCGTGGTGCGACCAACAGCCGCGCGCCTCATAACATGTGCTTTTCAAAGAGCGAAGCATCTCCGCTACCCGGCATGCGGAGCTTCGCTCTTTTGTTTTTAAGGGGGAACCATGCCGACCGCTGAGACAACCATCCACACCCGTTTGCGCCGCGTTCCATTTGCGACCATGTCTGCGTTTTCGGCGTTGTTTACCACCTATTGTGCGGACTACGACCGGCTCGCTGCCTTTTATGAAGGAGACTGGCAGAGTGTGGAAGCACGCCGCAATGCCGCCGACCGCGCTGCTGCACACACCCGAGACCGCGAGACGCTGGTGGAAGTGTTGTTGGAGCAGAATGAGCGCTGGGGGTTGGATCCGGCAACCCGCGCCCACATAGAAGCCTTACGTACTTCGGAAGCCGTGGCCGTGGTAACCGGACAACAGGTGGGCGTACTGACCGGACCGCTTTACACGCCGTACAAAACGCTGACGACGCTGCAATTGAGCCGGAAGCTCGCCGAGGAAACGGGACGCCCCGTGGTGCCGGTGTTCTGGCTTGAGGGTACGGACCACGACCTCGAAGAAGTGGTCGGCGTGAAGATGCTCCGGCGCAACGACGTGGTGTCGATGCGCTATACCGGGCACACCCTGCCCGAGCACGGCAACCTCGGTCCCGTAGGCCGACTCCGACTCACCGAGGACATCGAGGACGTGCTCGCACAGGTCGAAGAGAGCCTGCCGCCGTCCGAATTCCGGGATCCCTTGCTGGCTCGTCTCCGCGAAGCGTATCGGCCCGGCACGACCCTGCTGGATGCGTTCGCTCGGTTCATGCGTGCTCTTTTTCCGGAATCAGGTCTGGTCTTTTTGAACCCGGACGATGCCCGTCTCAAGCGGATGGCCGCGCCCCTTTTCCGGCAGGAAATCGAAGACCACACGACCTCGGCAGCGCGTCTTCGCGAGGTCAGCGATACACTAGAGAAGGGTTTTCATGCGCAGGTACAGCCCCGGTCGACCAACCTCTTTTTGATGGATGGGGCAGGACGGTACGCTCTCGACGTCGAGGGGGAGGGGTTCTCGCTCCGGGGAACCGATACCTCGTACTCCCGCGACGCCCTGCTCGCCCTGCTCGACGACGAGCCCGAACGCTTTAGCCCCAACGTGGTGCTGCGGCCGTTGGTGCAAGACATCCTGGTACCGACGGCAGCCTATGTAGGAGGGCCGGGCGAAGTGTCCTATTTTGCGCAATTCAAGCCGATCTATGCGTGGGCCGGGGTGCCCATGCCCATCGTGTATCCACGGGCCAGTGTCTCCCTCGTCGAAGCCAAGGTGCAAAAAGTGCTCGACCGGTACGAACTCGACGTGTTCGACGTCGGAGAAGACCTGGATCGGTTGTTTCAGCGCGTGGTGGTGGGCAAGATGGACGTAGATGTGGAGGCACTCTTCAAAGAGGCCGGGCGGCACCTTCACCAGGCCGTCAACGCGTTGAAGCCCAGGGTGGAGCAGGTAGATCGCACGCTCGGCAGGTCGGCGGAGGGTGTGCGAGCCGCGTTGTTGAAAGAGATGGCCAAATTCAAGACACGAGTCGTGCGTGCCGAAAAAAATAACCACGAAGCGGTGCGCTCCCAGTTGGAAAAGGCGCAGGTCAACCTGTTTCCCGGAGGCAAGCTACAAGAACGCGCGCTGTCGGTGCTCTACTTCCTCAACAAGTATGGGCTGGATCTCTTGACCCGGCTTCAGCGTGACCTCTCGCTGGATACGAGCGAGCATCAGGTCATCGAATTGTAATCGGGATGCTGCCTACAGATCATAGCCGGGGAACGGGCGAGGCGTTGTTTAGCCCGTTGATCGAACAGGCCGTCGAACTGGCGGCGTTGTGGCACGACGGCACGTATCGCAAGAGCCTGTGGCGCGATCCCGCGTTCGAGACGTCTGAATCTCACGTGCTGCGTGTGCCCGTGTTGGCCCACGTGACGGCGGTGGCTCTGACCGTGCAACGCGCCGGATGGGACGACGAAACCGTGGCGGCGGCGTTTTTGCACGACGTCCTCGAAGACGCGAACCGGTTCGGGCAGACCTTCCGCCGAGAGCACATGAAGAAGCAGTTCGGCGAGCACGTGACGCAGTTGGTACAGAACGTGACGGAACGGAAACTCGACCCCGAAGGCCGTTATCGTAGCTGGCGCGACCGCAAAGAAGGCTACCTGGCTCAACTCCGCAACGGCTCGCCTGAGGCAATGGCCATCAGCCTGGCCGATAAGCTCCACAACCTGTGGACGATGAATGAAGCCCTGGCTCGCGGCATTGATGTCTTCTCGCCTGGCGTCAACAGGAGACCGCTCAGCGCGGGTCCCTTAGAACAACGGTGGTTCCATCAAGCCGTCGTCGGCGTCTCGGAGGCCCATGCCGACGCGCGGCTCGTGCCCATGCGCGCCCGGCTCATCCGAGAGATCGAACGCTTTGAGCGATGGGGGGTATAGGTGATTCGTTGAGGAACAGACGGCCATGACGATGAGCGTACGGAGCAGCATCCTTCTCTTGTTGAATGTGTTGATGATCTCGGGAGGGGCCCTTGCCCAGTCTCCCGTCGGTCGCTGGGTCACTATCGACGACGAGCGGGAGGAACCCCGGTCCATCGTGTCCATCTATGAGCAGGATGGGAGGCTCTTCGCAAAGGTCGACAGCATCTACTTGCGGGAAGATGAACCGGCGGATCCGGTGTGTGAAAAGTGTAAAGGGGACAAAAAGGACCAGCCGATTCTCGGAATGATCATCATGTGGGATATGAAGCCCCGGGGGGAGAAGTGGTCGGGCGGACGAATCCTCGACCCGGAGAAAGGAAAAACCTACCGTTGCAAGATCTGGGTGAAGGACGGGAGGCTCAAAGTACGAGGATACATCGGGCCGTTCTACCGCACGCAGACCTGGCTGCCTGCGGATTGATGCAACGGTGCTACCGTCCCAGGTGTCGCCTCAAGAAAACATCCATCTCTTCGACGTAGCGTGCCCCGGTAGCAAAGATCCCGTCGTTGTGGCCCCCTTCGAGTTGCAGGAACGTTTTATTTTGCCGGGCGGCCTCGAACAAGCGTTTTCCGTGTTCGAACGGGATGATTTCGTCGTCGGGGCTGTGGACGATCAGGAGGGCTGTTTGCACGTCGTCGATGCGGCTCAGGTTGTCGAAGCGGGAGCGAGCCAGCAGGCGCACCGGTAAGAAGGGATAGTGCTCCGCCGCTACGTCCGGCACCGACGTGAAGGTCGATTCGATGATCAGGGCTCCGGTGTTGTGCTGCGTTGCCAGCCATGTGGCCGCCCCGCCGCCGAGCGACCGACCGAACAAGACGATGCGCGAAGGATCGACGCGCCGCACCTCGGTGAGGTACCGCCACGCGGCTTCGGCGTCCCGGTAGAGTCCTTCTTCGGAGGGCGTGCCGGTGCTGTGCCCGTAGCCCCGGTAATCGAACAGAAGCACACTCAGGCCGAGACGGTGGAAGATCTCAATCGAGTCGATACGGTTGGAGATATTACCGGCGTTGCCGTGGAAAAAAAGGAGGACGGCTCGTTCCTCTTTTTCTGCGGGGACCCACCATCCATGCAGCAATTCACCGTCTTCGGTTTGTAATCGCACCGTTTCGAAGAGCATGCCGTACTGTGCCGGCGACGTCGTCAGGTCCGACGTTGGAAAGTAAAGCATATGCTCCTGGATGGCATACAGATACGCCACCACGGCCACGTATCCGACGATCAGCACCGCCAGGAGAGTAAGAAAGGCACGAAGCACCGTCTTTGAACGTTGTGGGGATGGGGGACCTGTGCAAGCCCGATGACAGGCGCACCTGCGTAATGTAGGACACCGCTATCAACATGACAAAAAAGCGGGGCCTGGGAGGGAGCACAGCTTAGAATTGAATGGTGAGTCCGTTGCGAAGAGACAGGTCCGTTGTTTTGATGTCGCCGGGGGGACGGCTGTCGTAGCGGATGTTGACGCCGGCGTTGAAGGTGAGGTGGTTGGAGAGGGCGAAGGCGAGGGCGGCTTCGTCCAGCACGCGGATGTCTCCGAAGGCGTCCAGGCGAGGTTGCAGGTAGATCGTGTTGATCAGGTAGGTCTGGTCGTTAAGCTTGAGGCGCAGGTTCAGATAATTGCTCCACCGCGACACGTTGACCGTGGCCGGGTGATCGGCGGCGTTGTCGGCGTCGAGGTCTTCAAATTCGATCATGTAACTCGTGCCCTGAAACAGGCCCACCTGCTCGCTATGAAAATGCCGGAAGCGTAGCCCTGCTCCGGCCAGCAGGCGTACCTGGAGCAGCGTGAATTGATCGCGTTCGGCCTGCCCGAAGAGTTCGCCGACGAGCCAGTTCTTGAGCCGGTAGTTGTAGCGGATGTGCCCGAACCACCGCTCCGTGAAGGGCGTGTGGCTGAGTTCGCCGTAACGTACGCTGCCAATCAAGAAAACGTAGTGCTTTCCTTTTCTGTAATCGAAACGACTGCCGGCACCGGCATCAAGGGCTTCGACGTTGCCGCTGAGCAGCGAGAGGTTGGCATTGAGAGACACCGCAAATCCGTCGAGATCGAAGGAACGCAGCTTTTCGATGTTGACCTGGGCCCGGGTTTGCAGCACGGTGCCCGGCAGCAGGATCCACAGGATGAGCAGAGCGATTCGGCGGAAAGAGGACAGCGAGGGGATGGGCATGTCGTCTAGGGCGGAAGGGTCTATCAGGAAGATAGTTGGGGCGGGTCGGAGTCGGGCTTCAAAGGGGGTCGCTGAGGATGCGCGAAGAAAGAAGGATCTAAGGCCTGGGCTTCGTCGATGAACACCTGCACATGCGGAAACGGGATTTCGATGTCGGCCCGGCGCAGGGCTTCGCGAATCTTTTCGATATACTCGTAGCGGACGGCGACTTCAAGCCGGGGGTCCTTCAGGTAGAGCCAGAGCGCCATGTCCACGCTGGAGTCGTTGAGTGCCGTGACGGCTACTTCGGGCAGGTAGGCGGGATGGAGCCGGGAATCGCCCTCGGCCAGCTTCAGAACAACCTGACGGGCTTCTTGCGGGTATTCCTTGTAGGCAATGCCGAAGGGGATCGCTACGCGGAGCGTGTTCAACATGGTGTGGTTTAGCAGCTTCTTGTTGATCATTTGGGTGTTGGGCATCACCATGATCTGATGGTCCAGCGTGCGGAGGCGGGTGGACCGGAGCGTGATCTCTTCCACGGTGCCGAAAACCTCCTCGATTTCAACGTTGTCACCCACGCGGAAGGGTTTGTCGAACATGATGGTGATGCCCGAAATGTAGTTTTCCAGCGTGTCGCGGGCCGCGAAGCCGACGGCGATACCGACGATGCTGAGACCGGCCATCAGCGCCGTCACGTTGATGCCCAACTGGGCCAGGACCATCACCGCGATGAAGCTGAGCGCGACCATCCGGAAGGTCTGCATCAGCAAGTGTTCGAGGCCTGCGTCGATGCGCTTGCTGCGCTTCATCAAGCGGTGGAGCAACGAACGCAGCAGGCGATAGACGGCATAAAAGAGCGCGAAAACGAACAACGCCCCGGCCAGGCGGGGAATCATGTTTACGACCAGGCCGGCCAGCCCGTCGTAGATCCTGCTTACGAAGAGTTCCCACTCACCCTCGATCAGCAGATCGCTTGCTGCACCCAGTTCCCGGTTCAGTTGGGTGATCGCGTCCGATGTGTCGGCAAGGGTTGAGTCTGCCACCTGGAAGGTCGTCCCCGCTGTATCGGCAACGACCGTGACGCTGTCGGAGGGGGCGGGCGATACTTGTTGTGCGAACGGAGGGAAGAACATGGTCGTCCACGTTGAGCCGAGAAGCGGGAGCGCTTAGTTCTCGGTGGTGCGTTGGGCCGCCGTCAGGGTGTTTCGCAGCAGGAGGGCGATGGTCATCGGTCCGACGCCACCCGGCACCGGCGTGATCCAGCCTGCCTTTTCCGAAACCGCGTCGAAATCAACGTCGCCCACCAGCCGATAGCCACGCGGGCGGGTGGCGTCATCGACCCGGTTAATCCCCACGTCGATAACGGCGGCCCCCTCTTTCACCATGTCGGCGGTGACGAACTGCGCCCGCCCGATGGCTGCCACGAGGATGTCGGCCTGCCGGGTGATCGCGGGCAGGTCGCGGGTGCGGCTGTGGCAGACGGTGACGGTGGCGTCGGTGCCGCGCTGCATGAGCAGGCCCGCCAGCGGCTTGCCCACGATGTTCGAGCGCCCGATAATCACGGCATGACGGCCTCGGGTCTCGATGCCGGAGCGACGAAGCAGTTCCATGATGCCGAGCGGAGTGGCCGGCACAAACCCCGGCTCCCCGATCCATAATCGCCCGGCGCTTTCGGGGTGGAAGCCGTCCACATCTTTGTCGGGGTTGATGGCGTGAATGACGGTGCTTTCAGTGATGTGGTCCGGAAGGGGAAGTTGGACCAGGATGCCGTCGACGGAGTCATCCCGGTTGAGTCGCTCCACCGTACGAAGCAGGTCCTCTTCCGAAATCTCGGCGTCGAAGGTCAAGGTGTCGCTTTCGATCCCGGCTTCGCCGCAGGCTTTCATTTTGCCTCGTACGTAGGAGGCTGAGGCCGGATCGTCGCCGACGAGGACGACGGCGAGATACGGGGGTCGATGGCCTTGTGCGGTCCAGGCATCTACGTCCCGGCGCACCTCGGCCCGCACGTGCGCCGCGATGGCTTTTCCGTCTATCTGTTGTGCCAAAATGGTATTGCGTTTTCCGTTGGTAGGGAGTTCGAGCGTGATCGCCCACGCGCACGGAAAGGTACGCACGCACCGGGAATCTTCGAAAGAGCGGCATCCGAAGACTTGGCAAAATGAGGGAAAAGATAGACGACCGGGAAGCCTGAACGGGAAATAGGCAGCCGGGCAGGTTCCGCAGGCTCTGGTTCCGGGAGCGTCAGGCCAGCAGGGCAATGCGATAGTTGTGCAGCCGGGTGAGCATCCGTTGAATTCTATTTTTCTGGGACGTCAGCTTCTGGTGCTCGTTTTTCGTCAGGTAGCCGCGATCACGGGCTAGATCGAACCACAGGCCGAGCCGGGCACAGGCCGATTGGGCTTCGTCGAGGTGATTTCTGAAGGCGCATCCGCAATATCGTCGATTCCAACCCTGAAGCACGTTTCGGGGAATGGTCTGTGCGGTGCGCCGGAGTTGATCCGTCAGGGCCTGCTGCTCTTTGCCGGGAAAGGTCCGGGTGATCCAGAAGGTGTCTTCGGCGAGCGTCGTAGCGTATTGATAGACGCGCAGGTTCTGGTAAGCGCAGATCGGAGGGGTGTTCACTTCCATGACCGTACACAAGGTTACTTACGTTCGAACCAGGCTTCACAGGGTTCTCCTGCACGGTGCTCTACTATAAAGACACATGACCCCCTATTTTATAACCTCCACCGCAAAAAATTCTTGGAAGAGAAGGTGCGGTCCGAGATTCAGGTATTCCGATTATTACCTGGATCCGTAGCCGACCTTCCGTTAGGTTTAGGGGCAATCCGTTATCTTCACCGGTGTTTTGTAGCGTCTCTCCGCGATCCTTATGAAACGAAGGTCGATGCCCCTTGCCGTGCGTCTGGGATGTTTATCTCTGATCCTGGTCGCGGGGTCTGTCTCCGACGTATGGGCTCAGACGGCCTCGGTGCGAGGGTTTGTGACCCAGGCAGCGAACGGAGAGCCGTTGCCGGGGGCGAACGTAGCGGTTGAAAATGCAGCCGGTTTTCGCTTCGGGGCGGTGACCAATACCGACGGATTCTATGCCGTGCCCGGCCTGGCACCGGGACGCTACGTGGTGCGAGCTTCTTTTGTAGGGTATCAAACTCTGGTCGATACGCTGCTCTTAGCTCCCCGAGAAGTACGGTCGCTCAACATCACCCTGGACGTGACGGAAGAGGCATTGGACGAGGTGGTGGTAGAGGCCGAGCAAGAGGGACGCGCCGCCGATGTGACGGCAGGGCTCCAGACGATCCAGCCTTTCGACATTGAACAGGTGCCGGGGCCGGACCTCTCGAACGACTTCGCGACGTACCTGACGACGTTGCCCGGTGTGGTGACCATCGGGGACCAGGGAGGTCGGTTTTTTATTCGGGGCGGTGAACCGTCGCAGAACCTCGTCCTGCTCGATGGGATGCTCATCTATCAGCCGTTCCACATCCTCAGCTTCTATTCCGTGTTCCCCGCCGATATCCTCAATAGCGTGGATCTCTATGCCGGAGGGTTCGGTGCGCGGTTCGGGGGTCGCCTGTCTTCCGTGATCGACGTGACCACGCGGAACGGCAATAACCGGGTGGTGGCAGGCGCGGCTACGCTCTCCCCCTTTATCGTGGGAGGGCGGTTGGAAGGACCGCTTGATGAGGCAGGCAAAGTCACCTTTATCGCATCGGGTCGGCAATCGCTCATCGAAGAAGGAGCCACCCACCTGATCGACCAGCCGGTTCCGTTTGTATTCAACGACTTCTTCGTCAAACTACACGGCGGGGTCATTCGCAACTCCCAGATTTCCCTGACCGCCCTGCGGACGTACGACCGGGGGATTGTAGGTGAAGACACGGGTAGCGGACTACCGGACGAGGTGCGATGGCGCAACGAGGCGTACGGAGCCCGCTATCTGTTTTTGCCCGGCTCGCTGCCCGTCCTGGCCGAACTCATGGTGTCGTATTCTCGCTTTGAAAATGAGCTCGGGCCTTCGCAGGAGCCGCTCCGTTTTTCTTCGACGTCTCGCGTCAACTCACAGGCCAATATCACCCATTACGCCAGTTTCGCCGACGTGAAGTGGGGGCTCTTTGCCAGGACGCTGAAACTATCCAGCGAGTTGGGAGGGCTCTATCAGGATCTTCAGGTCGAGGACGAGTTTGTGACGGAGGCGGGTCTCTATCTTGAGCCCGAGTTCAAGCCGAACGCGCAGTGGCGCATCGCACCGAGCCTGCGTATTCATACGTTCCCGAGCAAAAGGCGGACGTTTTTAGAACCTCGGTTCCGCGCGGTGTGGGACCGCGGAACCCACCAGGTGAGCGCGGCCCTGGGATGGTATCACCAGGAGATCGTCGGCATCAACGACCGGCGGGATGCCACCAGCGTCTTTACCGCGTGGGCCGCCGTCCCCACGGGTAAGGTACCGCGTGCTTTTCACGCCATCGTCGGGTATCGAAACCGCCTGGGGCCGGGCCTGGAGGTGGTTGTAGAAGGCTATTACAAGCGGCTCTCCAATCTCCTCATCGCGGCGTGGACCTCCTTCCCGCAACTCACCACGCGGATGCAACAGGCGGACGGGCGTGTCGCCGGGCTCGATCTACGCCTCGAACTGCGGAAGCGAAACTTCTATGGATACATCAACTACGGCCTCTCGTCGGTCGAGTACACGGCGGACCAGGCCTTCGTAAAGCTCTGGTTCGGGACCGAGACGCTGCGTTTCCGCCCTGCTCACGACCGGCGTCATCAGGTGAACATGCTGGCAAGCACCCGGCTGCTGGGGTTCGACCTGAGTGCGCGGTGGCAGTTCGGGTCCGGGCTTCCGTTCAACCGGGCGCTGGGCTTCGACGGCTACCTCCTGATGGATGGGTCCGTTAATGTGTTCGAAGATAAAGGGAACCGGCGCGTGATCTACGAGCGGCCTTTTAACGGCATCCTGCCCACCTATCACCGATTGGATGTTTCGGTGGAACGGACGTTTACGCTGGGTCGGGCCGGTGCTACCGTGCAGGCAAGCCTGATCAATGCCTACGACCGCACGAACATCTTCTACCTGGACATCTTTACCCTGAGGCGTGCCGACCAGCTACCCCTGATCCCGTCTTTCGGCCTCAAAATAGAAATGAACTGATGCAAGACAGGGGCTACCGCAGATATATGATTCTGGAGGCGTTCGTGCTCGCCCTCCTGCTGCTCGGGTGCGAAGAGGACGTCAACCCGGTGCTGGGTACCGAGCGGGCCTATTCCGTCTACGGGACGTTCAATCCCCTGGCCGATACCCAGGCCGTGCGGGTCTTCCTGATCGAAGATATCCTGGCTCCCACCCGTCCGGAACCCATTGATGCCCGCGTCACCTCGATGGATCTGCAGGAGGGCGTGCAACACCTCTGGCAGGATTCATTGATTCAGTTTGAGAGCAGCCGGTATGGGCATGTGTACTGGGCGGCGTTTCGGGCGGCGTTTGAGCATACCTATCGATTGACGGTGACGCGCTCGGACGGGGCCGCGTCGCAGGTGGAGGTGACCGTACCTCCCTTCTCCAAACCCGAACTGCTGGCAGCGACCGTGGCGCAGCGGTTTGTGTTCGTCCCGGTCCTCTGGCACCGGGCTCCGCGTCTCAACCGGATTCGTGTGCACTATCACACCAATTTCAGGACGATTATCATCGACTATCCCCTGGATCAGGTGCACGTTGAGGCCGGGGCGGTGGTCGAGATTCGATTGAGCGACGATGCCCGCCTCATTTTTGAAGAAGCCTTCATCGCTGGATTTCCCTGGCGCGACCTCCGGCTGCGGGAGATCGAACTGCGCGTCCTGGTTACGAACGAAGGGTGGTTTCCACCGACAGGCGTGTATAACGAAGACCTGCTTGTGGAGCCGGGCACGTTTTCGAACGTGGAGAACGGTTTTGGTTTCGTCGGGGCCGGGTACCCGGCGTCTTTTCGATGGCTCCCTCCCGACAGTGTGCTGACCGCCGCCGGTTTTGCCGTGGGGGAGTAGGACGGAGCGATTGACCAAAGGTAACGGACGCAAAGGCGCTGCCCGCAACCTCGTTCTGCATGGTGAATAAATCCCTCTACACGGTGTCGCTTACTGCGTTGAAGGCATGTTGGGGTTGCGGAGATCGCCGGTAATGCAGGGCTTGTTCCAGGTCGGCGATCAAATCGTCGATGGACTCGATGCCTATCGAGAGGCGAATTACGTCGTCGGTGATGCCGGCTACGGATCGCTGCTCCGGTCGCATCGAGGCGTGGCTCATCGTGGCGGGATGTTCGATCAGTGATTCTACCCCGCCGAGCGACTCGGCCAGAGCAAAGACGCGGGTGGAGCGGAGGAGATGGTTCACCGGACCGGAGCCGCCCTTCAAGGAAAACGAGACCATCCCGCCATTACCTTTTTGTTGCCTCTGGGCGAGATCGTATCCCTCATGCGATGCCAGGCCGGGATAAAAGACTCGGGCTACCCTGGGATGTCGCTCCAGGTATCGGGCCACGGCCAGGGCGTTTTCTTCGTGCTGTTTCAGGCGGAGAGGCAGGGTCTTGAGTCCGCGCAACACCAGCCAGCAATCGAACGGCTGGGCAATCGTTCCGTGCGCGTTGGCGGTGAACTGGATTTGCTCGTTGAGTTCATCGGATTGGGCAACGATGGCCCCCCCCACGACGTCGGAGTGCCCGTTGATATACTTGGTCGTCGAATACACGACGAGGTCGGCTCCGAGGGCCAGCGGCTGCTGGAAGAGGGGGGAAAGAAAGGTGTTATCGACGATCAAGGTCAGGCCGGAGGCCCTGGCTACACCGGCGACGGTTTCGAGGTCGATGATGCGGAGCAGGGGGTTCGACGGCGTTTCTACCCAGATCGCTCGGGTGTTCGGCTTGATCGCCTCGTTGAGGGCTGTCGGCGATGTCAGGTCAACGAACGAAACGTCCAGCTTGCCCTGGCCGGATAGGTGGCTGAGCAGGCGTTCGGTGCCGCCGTAGCAATCGTGCGAGCAGATGAGGTGCGATCCGGCGTCGAAGAGAGATAGCACCGTAGAGATGGCGGCCATGCCGCTCGTGGTTGCCACCGCGCCCGCGCCGTCGTCGAGTGTGGCCAGGATGTCTTCCAGCGCTTTGCGGGTCGGGTTGCCGCTGCGTGTATAGTCGAAGCCTTTGGTGACGCCGAGGTCTTCGAAGCGGAAGATGGCCGTCTGGTAGAGGGGGGGGACAATACTATTGTAACAGCCGTCGGTTTGCTGGCCGGCCAGGGCCAGGCGTGTGCTAGGGTGCATGAGGTTCTCCGTTTTTGTGATGAACGCGAAGTGACCTCACCAAGAACGGAGCATGCAGCCGTCGACGCCGGGCGGCGGTTGTCAGGCTCATCTTTCCCAAAACGAAAAAACCCTCCCGAGATGAGGAGGGCATCAAGGATGCACGGTACGCGCATCAGAGCACCTCTCATCTCTCCCGGTTTTGTTCGGGCAGGAATTAGCACCATGACGATTACCCTTGCGGATAACCCGGTTGCTACGACGTCATTGGGCCTGTACCCTCAGTCGTTCTTGATGAGAATGGCGCGAAAGATACGAAGCCTTGGTGCTCAGCGCAAGCCCGTTCAGTATCCGGGTTGCGTAAAGAAACGGTGCAGGACTTGATTCGGCGTGAATCGAATGCGTATTATGGCGCGCAAGAAACGATGTTTCTGATAGCTCATCCAGAAGGGTGGAGGGTTCAGGCCCTGTGAAACCCTGGCAACCCCCCTACGCGAGGACGAACGTCGCGTAGGGAAAGGTGCCAATTCCTGCCTCGCCGTGTAGTAGGGCGAGGGGAGATGAGCGGGAGAGTTTTCTACGAACCCGTAACTGTTCGCGTTCGACACACCTCTTCCGCTGGCTGAGCGCGGAAGGGGTTTTTTTATGCACCTCTTCCCGGCGCGACGTCGGTGTTCGAATCGTAACACCGACGGCTACGCGGCTCGTTGCCCTTCTGGATGGTTGTCAGGTCTCGGTATTCCATCAACCGGGGAAGGCCCATTCCCCCAACTGGACAACCATCATGAACGACGCTGCCAGCCTACCCCCGCCATGCGATGAAGGGATCTGGTCCATTACCCGGACGCTTTCGATGCCGGCCCGTGTGCACTTCGGTTCTTCGTGCCTCTTTCCCTCGTTTTGGCCCCCGATCTCATGCCCCCGATAGACATCATTCCTGAATGTGTGCTCGAAAGCGGGACGGTCCTGCGTGAGGTTCCGGTAGCTTACCGAACCTGGGGCACACGCAACGAGGCGGGTGACAACGCCGTGCTCGTGTGCCATGCGCTCACTGGAAACACCGACGTGGATAGCTGGTGGGGCGGTCTTCTGGGGCCGGGTCGCGCCCTCGATACCGAACAGTACTTCGTGATCTGCATCAACGTGTTGGGATCGCCTTACGGCACGGCCTCGCCGCTGACGATGAATCCGGAGACCGGGAAATCCTACGGACCCGATTTCCCCCGTGTCACGATTCGTGACACGGTAGCGCTGCACAAACACCTGCTCGACCGGCTGGGCGTGCGCCAGGTCGCCTTCGCTATCGGCGGGTCGATGGGGGGAATGCAGGCGCTCGAATGGGCCTTCTACGGCGACTACGTGTGTGGCATCGTGCCTATCGGCGTCGGTGGCCGACATTCAGCCTGGGGAATCGGATGGAGCGAAGCGCAACGTCAGGCGATCTATGCCGACCCCCGGTGGCAGGAAGGGCGATACGACCCGAAAGACCCACCCCGCACCGGCCTCGCCGCCGCGCGCATGATGGCGGTGCTCTCCTACCGCGCCTACGGCTCCTTTCAGACACGGTTTGGCCGGGCAGTAGCAGAAGGCGATAAGGATGAACCGTTTAGCGTGGAGACCTACCTGCGCTATCAGGGAGACAAACTGGTGCAGCGCTTCGACGCCAACTGCTACGTCAAGCTCACGCAGCAGATGAACTCGCATGACGTGTCGCGGGGGCGGGGGCCCTACCCCGGTGTCCTGGGCCGCATCCAACAGCCGACCCTCGTCATCGGCATCGATACCGACATCCTCTATCCGCTCGATGAGCAGCGAGAACTAGCCCGGCACATCCCCCATGCCACCCTGGAGGTCCTGGAAGCGCCTCACGGGCACGACTCTTTTCTGATTGAACTCGAAACCCTCAATACGATCATCCGGTCATGGAGAATCTCGGCAATAGATCCATCGGTCACGGTCGCGGCCTAGCTTGCTTCGACGACCGTTCGTTGAAAGTGCTCAAGTTCGGCGGGACGTCGGTCGGCTCCGTCGAGCAACTGCGCCGTGTCGTAGGCATCATTTGCACCACGGCAAGAACGCACCGCGTGGTGGTGGTGACCTCGGCGGCGGCGGGCGTCACCGATACGCTGGAAGAAGCCGTGCAAGCCGTCGCCGGTGGGACGTTTTCGAGGGAGAAGGTGGCGAAGGTGTTGTGGACGCGCTATCACATCCTGGCTACGGGATTGCTGCGCCCCGCCCTGCTGCGGATGTACGAGTTGTTCTTGCAAGACGTCCTGCGGAAGCAGTTGCAGCCGTTGAAACTGGATACGCTGGCGGCAAAGAGCGACCGCCTCCTGGCGTTGGGAGAACGACTGGCCGCGCCGTTGTTGGCCTGTGCATTGCGGGATAGAGGGCTCGACGCGTTGCCCCACGATGCGGCATCGCTCATCCGCACCGACGATACGCATCGTGCCGCCCTCGTCGATGGTCCCGAAACCTATCGGCTGATTCGACGGTGGTACGAACACCTTCCGGTATCCTCCGTGCCCGTCGTGACAGGGTTCATCGGGGCGACCTCGTCGGGTGTGACCACCACGCTCGGGCGAGGAGGCAGCGACTACTCCGCCGCGCTGCTGGCAGCGGCGCTGAAGGCGGTGGTCCTGGAGCGTTGGACCGACGTCGATGGTCTCTATACCCACGATCCGCGCGAGCATCAGCAGGCAGTACACATGCCGCGCCTTGTGCTCGAAGAAGCATGGGCCTGGAACCATGCCGGACGCCTGGGGATGCACCGCAACGCCCTCGATCCGCTCGTCGAGGCACAGGTTCCGGTGCACATTCGATGTACGGCGGCACCGGGCGGGACGGGGACGTGGGTACTCCCTGCCGGATACGAACCCTCCGCGGTAGCTGTGGCCTCTTAAGAAGGGGCATCCTCGGCGCTCTTTTTCAAACGGAGGGATCAGGCCTTTTCATCGGTCGTACATAGCGGCTCCAACGAAGGCCGTAGTCGTCCGGAACGACGCAATCAGACGGGAGAGAACAATGGATAGAAAATACCGGGTGGGCATCCTGGGCGCGACGGGTGCCGTCGGGCAGAAGTTTGTCGAGGTCCTGGAGGGGCACCCGTGGTTCGAGATCACGGTGGTAGCCGCATCGGAACGCTCGGCGGGCAGACGCTACGGGGAGGTCGTAAACTGGATCGGATCGCGTCCGATACCGCAAGAGGTGGCCGAGATGGAAGTCGTGGAAGTGATTCCCGGCCTGGATTGCGACTTCGTGTTTTCCGGGTTAGCGGCCGGCGTGGCAGGCGACGTCGAACGAGCCTTCGCCGAGGCTGGCTATCCGGTCATCTCCAACGCACGCAACTTCCGGATGCATGACGACGTGCCGCTGCTGGTGCCGGAGGTCAACCCGGATCATACCGCGCTCATCGACAGGCAGCAGTGGGGATCGGGCGGTTTTATCGTCACCAACCCGAACTGCTCCACCGTCGGCCTGGTGTGCGCTTTGCGGCCCCTGGTCGATGCCTTCGGCGTCGAAGCGGTGCAGGTGACGACGATGCAGGCGCTCTCGGGCGCAGGCTATCCCGGCGTCTCCTCGCTCGATTCGTTGGCCAACGTAGTACCGTTCATAGGCGGGGAGGAAGAGAAGATGACCGCCGAACCGCGCAAGTTGTTGGGTACCCTTGTGGACGACCGCGTGGACCCGGCGGACATCGCTATCAGCCCGCAATGCAACAGGGTTCCGGTCCTCGACGGGCACCTGGAATGTATCTCGGTGAAGCTGCGCCGGGAGGTTGAGGTCGAGGAGGTACGCGAGGCGTTTCTCCATTTCCGCAGCCCCATCGCTTCCCTGAACCTGCCGACCGCGCCGGATCGCCTGATCCATGTGTTCGACGAAGCGCATTTTCCCCAGCCTCGTCGCCACGCCGAATGGGGGCGCGGCATGGTCGTTTCCGTTGGTCGCATCCGTCCCTGCCCGGTGCTCGATGTCAAGTTTGTGGCGCTGGTTCATAATACCATTCGTGGTGCTGCCGGTGGGGCTGTTCTAAACGCCGAGTTGCTGGTTCGGCAGGGCTACCTGAAGTACCGGGAGACGCACACCGCCACCGTGTCTCCGTAAGGGGTAGTCCATGTCCGAGACCGTTTCCATACGCCGTGCTCGTAAAGACGATCAGGAGGCCCTGGCGGTGTTCTGGCTTCGTTTTCTCGAAGAGCAATCCAGCCTTGATCCGCGCTTCGGCATTGCTGAGGACGCGCTGGAACGCTGGATGAACGATTTTTCTCACTGGTTGGACGACGAACGCCGACGCATCCTGGTGGCCGAGCGAGCGGAAGCCGTCGTGGGGTTCGTGACCGCGCAGCGATGGGTGCCGCCCCCCATTTACGCCGAAACGGTGGAAGTGTACATCGACGAACTCTTCGTCGTGCCGGAGATGCGGGGAAAGGGAGTGGGCGAACGCCTCGTCGACGCGGTCCGTCGATGGGCCGAAACGCTTCGTGCCGACCGGCTTCGGATGGGTGTGCTGGCGGCGAACGGAGCCGGGCGTAGGTTCTGGGAGCGGCAGCAGGGCCGGCCCTTTTCTGTCACCTATACCATCGAACTGGAGAAGGGGCGGGAGATCGGGAACGAGTCGAAGAAGGGACGTCTTGGATTTTGACGGATCCTTCATGCAGGAGTCGGGGTATATGGGACGTTACATCGGCTTTCAACGCGCTCATGGAACCACCTTGAGGTTCGCATGAAGCGCGCGAACGTGCTTGACAAGCGGGGCCGAAAATGCGTATACTAGCGCCCCATCATTGAAAAGCGAGAGTAGCTCAGCTGGTAGAGCACCACCTTGCCAAGGTGGATGTCGCGGGTTCGAATCCCGTCTCTCGCTCCACGAACAACGCCTGAGTCAGCTTTGCGCTGGGTCGGGCGTTTTGCATTTCGGGCGATGTGCCGATGTCGTAAGCTCCGGTGCGTTCTTCTCTCCTTGAACCTGAGGACGAACCATGAGGTGGACCATTGTAGGAAAACGGCTGGTTTTTCTGGCAGCTTTGAATATCGGTATCATCATCCCTGCCCGGGGGCAGCGGAAGGCGGTCGAACAGGCGTGGCAACGGGGGCAGCAAGCGCTGGAAGCGTATGAAGCCGGAGAGTATACCGCGTATCTCCAGCATCTTCGGCAAGCACTCGCCTTGCGTCCCAATCATCCCGGTTTGACGTATCGAGTGGCCGGGGCCTATGCTTTGACGAGTCAGCCCCGACAAGCCGTCGAATGGCTGGCTCAGTATGCCTCAATGGGACTGGCGGCGGATCCTGCCGGCGATCCGGATTTTTCGAGTGTGAAAGATGCTGAGGGCTTTGCCGCCGTCCTGGCGCACATGGAGGAAAACAGGCGGCCCGTCGGCCATAGCGAGGAGGCTTTTCGTCTGGCGGAGCCCACATACATCCCCGAAGGCATCGCCTACGATCCGACGACCGGTGCATTTTTCGTCGGCAGTGTGCACCTCCGACAGATAGTGCGTGTGGACCGGAACGGGCAGAGCGCAACGTTTGCTACCGCCGAGCGTGACGGGCTCTGGAGCGTCCTGGGCATGGCCGTAGATGCAGGCCGTCGCCGCCTGTGGGTAGGGAGCGCCGCCATCGCCCAGACGAAAGAGCTGCCCGAAGATGAACGGGGACAGAGTGGGCTCTGGCTTTTCGACCTCGATAGCGGTGCCCTCCTCAGGCGCTTCCTGCTTCCCCCCGATGGACAACCGCACGTGCTGGGCGATGTGACAGTGGATGCGAACGGCGATGTCTATGCAACCGACGCAGAAACCGGCGGGCTCTACGTGCTTCGCGATGGCGGCACGGAACTGGAGGCGTTTCTGGATCCGGGGACGCTCGTTTCGCCCCAGGGGGTGTGCTTTTTCGGGGAGCCGCGCCAACTCATCGTTGCGGATTATTCGCTCGGCCTGCTCGTGATTGATCCGGACACGCGCCAGGTGGAGGTTCTTCCGCCGCCCGAGCATACGACGCTGTTGGGGATCGACGGCCTCGCCTGTTACCACGACCGCGTGATCGCCGTTCAAAACGGGGTGCAGCCGCACCGGGTCATCCAGTTTTATCTGAATGAAACGGCGGAGCGAGTAGAACGAGAAGAAATGCTGGAGGCCAGCAACCCGGTCTTCGACGAACCGACGCTGGGCGTGATCGTCGGCGATACGTATTATTACGTGGCCAACAGCCAGTGGAACAAGTTTGACCGGGAAGGTCGGCTCCCGGATGCCGTGTCGTTACGCGGCCCCGTCATTCTGAAGACGGTGATTCCACACATCCCTTAAGCGGCTTCTTTGGCGGTAAGGGCCTCAAGGGCTCGCTGCACGTCGTGCCGTGAGGGATCGTTCTGGAGGGCCTGCGTGAACAGGGCGCGGGCCATGTCGGCCTGATGCAGTTCGACCGCGAGGCGGCCCAGTGCCGTCAGCACGTCTCCATGGCTGAAGAGATCAGGATGAGCCTGGCATAGTTCGATGCACTGTTGAAGGAGACCGGCGGCGACCTCATGCTGCCGGGCGTCGAGGGCATCGAGGGCTTGCTCGATGAGACGGAGCGGCCGGTCGCTTTCGGTATCAACAGGCTCAGCGATTCGATCCGCTTGCGGGCTCCAGCCCCAGGCCTGTTCCCGCACTCCGTGGGACACTGCCGGACGCCAGTGGAGGACGGGTTTTTCCGGAGAGAGATCTTCGTCGTCTATGAGTCCGCGCTGCACCAGGTCGTCCGGGGAGACGCCGTCCGGCAGGCCGTATCGCTGGATAATCTCGGCTGTCAGGCGTTTCAACGGAGCCCGAACTGGGTCGCCTTCCGGATACCGGTAGGTGCGAGCAACGAAGGACGGGTAGTAGTCGTGGTCGGTGTGCTTGGCCTCCAGCTTCGAGAGCATGTGGGCCGCTACCTTGACGTGGGCGTGGTGCTGTTGGACGAACGGTCGGCCCCGCCGGGCATAGGCCAGGCGCAGCGCTTTGTCGGTGAGCAACTGCTTGAGGCGAGGGTAGAGCGTGTCGTCGTGGACGTGGTAGACGGGGCTATCGCCTTGCAGCGGCACATAATCCCGATTGCAGCCCGCGACGACCACGCAGCCGGTTGCCATGCCTTCGGCGGCCAGCATGGCGTAGTGCGGCGAGTGAAGCTCGTCAAGCACCACGTCGGCGTCGATGAGTTTGCGGATCACTTGCTGGTTGGGGACGCCCTCCAGCAGCTTCAATTCAAAACGGACCCCTTCTTCCCGGAGTTGATCCAGCACGGCCAGGAAGCGGTCGGTTCCCT
>JBHHWM010000036.1:0-26030 GCA_046756545.1 Rhodothermales bacterium
ATGAACCTGGCCTTCGCCGACCGGGACTTCTACTACGGCGATCCCTACTTCCCGCCCGAAGAACCCATCGAAGGGCTTCTTTCGAAGGAGTATGCCCGTGCCCGAATCCAGGAGATCAACTGGGAGAAGAATAATCCTGCCGCCGGTCCGGGCAATCCGTACCCGTTCCAGGGTGGAGAGAATCCCTATCTCCACCTGCTGGAGAACTGGGCCGACGCCTCCCCGGTAGCCCCGCAAGGCTACGACCAGATGAGCTTTGAGGAAGGCTTTACAGCCGGCACAACGTCGATTCAAACCGCCGACGCCGAGGGGTGGGTGGTATCCATCACGCCCAGCGGCGGCTGGATTCCGGCGACCATTGCCGGACGAACCGGCATCGGGATGAGCCAGCGCATGCAAAGCTTCGTTTTGAATGAAGCACAGAATCCGTACAATGTGCTGGAACCCGGCAAACGCCCCCGCGCCACCCTCACACCCGGCATGGCTCTGAAGGACGGAAAGCCCTACCTCTCCTTTGCCGTGCAGGGCGGCGACACTCAGGACCAAAACCTGTTGCAGTTCTTCCTGAACGTCGTGGAATTCGGCATGAACGTGCAGGAAGCCGCCGAAGCCGCCAACATCAACAGCTATCAGATGCGGAGTTCCTTCGGCGCGCACGAAGCACGCCCCGGGCGGCTCACTCTGAATGCCTCCGTGTCTCCCTGGGTTCGGAAGGAACTTTCCGCGATGGGATACCGGCTCGACTTCCGCAGCCGTACCTCCGGACCTATAAATGCGATCTTCTTCGACCGGGAACACGGCACCATGTGGGGGGGATCGAGCCATCATGGTGAAGACTACGGCATCGCATGGTAATGCGAGGTCGCTTCAAAATACGAAGAATTCGCAAGAAATCAGCCGTTTACCCCCCTCAGCCCCCTAGAACACGGCAATTGTCTTGGGGCCAAGCCTTGACAATGCTGTCTGCCGGTGTTACACTTGCGAATCCCCAACAGTGCGTCCTCATCTGCAGCATGCGGTTGTTTGGTGCTCGGGTGAGACCGCACTTTTTTTTCATTAGCTCTAAGAAGGAGGTACAGCATCATGACAGAGCGAGAAACAGGCACTGTCAAGTGGTTCAACGCGGAAAAAGGATACGGCTTCATCTCGCGCGAGCAGGGCGGCGACGTCTTTGTTCACTACAGTGAGATCAAATCCTCCGGCTTTCGTTCACTGGAGGAAGGACAACGCGTAGAGTTCACCGTGGCTCAGAGCCCCAAAGGTCCTCAAGCACAAGACGTAGATATTCTCTAATAAACCATTGAGCTTCTCTCGATAGTTAGGTGACACTTCTGGCCTTCGCGGCAAGGGGAGAGCTTAAGAGAAGATTCGCCAAGAGAACATGGTTGTGACGCAGAACCTCTGTCGGCCACACACCAGCGCAGTTATATAC
Source organism: Rhodothermales bacterium (assembly GCA_046756545.1). Classification (GTDB taxonomy): domain Bacteria; phylum Bacteroidota; class Rhodothermia; order Rhodothermales; family JBHHWM01; genus JBHHWM01. Next base: position 1,433 of record JBHHWM010000036.1, read on the forward strand.
GTCTTTCAACATTAAGCCCGTGGGCACGTCCCACGCAGTACCATCTTCACAAGGCTTCTCCTGCAATCAAGGTTGTGGGAAGAAGCCTTGTGTCGTTTATCCCCTTCTCCGATCACGTCACCCCAAGCCTGTGTGATCGCAAATCCCGGCCTTATCCCTCCACCGATCTCCGGGATTTTAATCTCGCCGGGCTTTAGCCGGCAGCACAGGGACCGATACCCTTGGTAAGCAGGACGACTCAACCCCCTTCATCGCCGTACGGTCGAGGATACGCTGGTTCGGAGTTGTCCCTCTCGCCTACGACCATAGCGATACGTACCCTGCCATGGAGTCCACACCCTTCTATCAGCCGGCCCCAGGAAACAACAAGGCAACGAACTATTCGTTGTTGCGTGCTGCTGATGCGCCCCCCCTACCCCCTCGACGCAGGCCACCCCAGTCGCCGGTCTCGCGATCAACCTGACGCACAACAGTGAGGAATCCGTAATATTTGTCCCCTCACCCTTCGACAGCTAGAATTGTAAGCGAAGATCGATTACATTATACCTGAACGCCGGCACGACATCTGCACACCCAAAGGGTCTCACTGAGGAGATCAACACAAAAGAAAAGGTGTCCTGTCGGTGTTCATGTTTTTCCGGCCCCTTGCCCTAACACCTCTTCCTCCACCGCCTTGGGGCACAAGTTCCCCTTCGATGATAGCCGCTCGTTCTATTGGGCTTTTACATGGGCAAAAACTGCCGTTTTGCCTGTCTTATCGAAGGTGAGCACGTCATAATCTACCGACGTTGGCCCTTCCATCCCCGGCGACCCCATCGGCATACCCGGCACGGCGATTCCGGTCACGGCAGGGCGCTCTTCCAGGAGTTTCTTCACGTAGGTGGCCGGCACGTGCCCTTCGACAACGTACCCTCCCACCAGGGCGGTGTGGCACGAAGCTACTTTGGGAAGCACCCCATGGGTGGCCTTGACCGTGGAGAGATTGTCCAGATCGTGTACCTCGACCTCGAATCCCGCCTCGCGCATATGATCAACCCATTTGCCGCAGCAACCACATGTAGGCGACTTGTAGACAACAACGGTTTCCGTCTCTTCCTGCTGCACCCAGCCTATAAGTACGATAACGAGCACGAGTGCCGCAGCACTGGCAAAGAGAACCAGTTTATTATTCCGCTTCATAGAACCGTCCGGTTAGATACGCAGGAGTACGCCTGATGAACCTGTTTCGCCTATCATTTTAGATCCCAAAGGTTCCATCTTCTCTTTTAGTTCGAATTCGACCCTTCGGATCTCGGCAGACGCTCGGGCATGTCGGCCACCACGTAGGCCATGACGGCAAGCGTGGCCACGCACAGGTTGAACTCGTGGGGATCGAGCTTGTCGATGGTATCGGCAGGCGTGTGGTGGTACCAGAAATACTTGGATCCATCGACGGAAAGCCCCATACCGGGCACGCCCTCCCGCATGATCGGCCGGATGTCGGCCCCGCCGCCGCCTCGCGTGACGGTGCCGGCCCCGATGCCCTCCAACAGCTTGCCGACCTCCTGCACCAGGGCATAGGCGTCGTCCGATCCGGCGAAGCCGAAACCGCGCGGCTTGAAGACGCCCGAATCCGTCTCGATAGCCAGCACATGGTTGTCGATCTCATCTCGGTGAGCATCACGGTAGGCTACGCCTCCACGAAGGCCGTTCTCTTCATTGGTCCACAACACCACGCGGACGGTGCGGCGCGGGTGGAGGCCGAGGGCGTTCAGGAGACGAACCGCTTCCCAAGCCGCTACCGTGCCCCCGCCGTCATCCATGGCTCCCTGCCCCACATCCCACGAGTCGATGTGTCCGCCCAGGACGACGATCTCTTCCGGTTTTTCTCGCCCGACGATTTCTGCAACGACATTGCGCGAGGTAGCGTCGGGGAGCGTCTGTGCCTCCATGAAGAGCCGCACACGGATCGTCTGAGCGCGATCTTGCATCCGCTGCATCATCATCGCATCCTCGACGGTCACGGCCGCATGGGGGATCCGGGGCACGCGGTCGTCGTAGCGCATCGCGCCCGTGTGCGGGGTGGAGAGCGACACCGGCCCTACCGAACGTACCAGGCTTGCTACCGCCCCAGCCCTGGCCGCCCGAATCGCGCCGACCGAGCGATACTGAACCGTCTGCCCGTAACTCGTAAACGGCACGTTGAACAACACGATCTTGCCCGCCGCCTCGTCCCGCCGTGCTTCGAGTTCATCGAACGAGCCGACGACGAGCACCTCCGCCGTGATACCTTCGGGCGGCGTGCCGACACTTCCGCCCAGACCGAGCATGCGTAGCGTCGCTTCACGCGGCGACAACAGGGTCAACGACTCCTGACCACGCACCCAGTGAGGCACCATCACTTCTTCTCCCCGCACATTTTCCAGGCCGTCACGCGCCATCTCCTCCAGGATCCAGTCGATGGCGTTCTCCAGATTTTGCGAACCGCTCAGGCGGGGGCCGAACGTATCGGCCATGTAGGCCAGCCGATCAAACGCCGCGCTATCACGCAGCGCCGCGTGGATGATCTCGTCTGCCGCACGCCGGTAGGTTTGCGTGATCGAGAGGGAAGGATCCGGTTGCGCCCGCCCCTCACGGGCCGCACATAGAAGAACGAAAACGAGAAATAACGTGGAGCAACGACGCATAGAAGGCGGAAGTTTGAGTGAATAGGCTGGTCAGGAAATGCCAAAGGTACGATTTCCTCGATCCAGAAACGAGTCAACGGCCCGGCTCTCTTGCGCTCTTCTTGCCACACGAAAATGTTCGACCGCGTAGACGACCTATGCCGGGGCGATCAGGACGATCTGTACGTCCATGATATTGGTGTGTGTCGGCCCCGTCCGAAGTAGTCCCCCGTATCGGTCGAAGAAAGAATAGGCATCGTTGTCGTCGAGGTAGGTCCGGGGCTCCAGCCCGTCTGCCCGCGCCCGGCGGGCCGTGTGTGGAGTGGCCCAGGCTCCGGCGGCGTCGGTGGGCCCGTCGATGCCGTCGGTGCCGCCACTGAGCACAACGATCCTCCGACCCTTCCCCTCCAGTTCCAGGGCTGCCGCCAGCGCCACTTCCTGGTTCCGACCGCCCCGTCCCCTGCCGGTCACAGTGACGGTTGTTTCGCCGCTCCAGAGCAGGCACACAGGGCGCTCGGAACGCGTTTGGCATGCTCGCTGCACTACCTCGCGCCCTACCTCACGAGCCTCTCCTACCAGATCGCAGGCGATACTATGCGCTTCGTACCCCTGTCTCATCGCCGCGACGCGGGCCGCCTCCAGGGCCACCGCGTTATTTCCGAGCAGGATTGTACGCACGCGAGCCAACCGTGCATCGCCCGGCTTGGGGGTCTCGGGTACCTCGCCCCGGCAGCCCCGGTCGAGATGTTCACGCACCGCTTGTGGAATCGTCTCCCAGAGTTGATGGATTCGCAATACGCCGACCGCTTCCTCGAACGTGGAACGATCCGGCACCGTCGGGCCGCTGGCAATCACCGACAGATCATTCCCGACGACGTCCGAGATGATCAGGGTGAGCACCATTGCAGGATAGGCGCGGGCCGCCAGGTGCCCTCCTCCGATCCGGGACAGGTGCTTTCGCACGGTGTTGATCTGCTGGATCGTGGCCCCGCTGCGAAGCAGACTTTGGGTGGTTTCTCGAACCTCCCGTAGCGAGAGCCCCCCGGCGAACACCGGCCACAGGGCAGAACCTCCCCCTGAAATCAAGACGAGGAGGAGATCCTCTTCCGCGCAGGAAGACGCCAGCGACAGCACCCGTTCGGCAGCGTCTACGCCTGCCCGGTCCGGCACGGGATGCCCCGCCTCGACTACCTGCATCTGCCGAGGCGCGCGCTGCGTCTCAGGAAGCGTGGCCCGGTAGCCATGCGGCACCACGACGACACCCTGATCCAGACGAGACCCCAGGATGGGTTCGACGGCCCCCGCCATCGCCATCGACGCCTTGCCCGCCCCGACGACGAGCACGCGGCGGTACGCCTCCAGCAGGCGATCAAGCCAGTCTCCCGGATCGCCCGCCTGGAATAGTTGATCCGGCTGAACACTCCGCACCGCCGCATGAAAGATGGCCTGGGCGTCTTCGACGAGCTGATTCATCGCGCGTATTGGAATAATGTGTCCTCTTCCGAGTAACATATAGCCACCCCGGTTTCCTCTCCCCACGCAAGATAGGGCGCATTGGTCATTCCACGCTTCACGCTCCCGGCACTACTGCTCATCCTCGCCCTCCCAGGAATGCGCCCGGAGGCCGACGGGCAGCCTTCGCGCCGCACCGTTCGCTTCTCCGGCGACCCGGCATCCTTCGCGATGCCCTATACCGATACGTTGCGGGCGCTGGCGGTCTTTGTCAAGTTCCGCGACGACCGGGACCCCGGCGACCCGGTTCTGAACGCACGAGACTGGCCGCTGTTTGACGATCCCGGTACCCTCCCCCCCTTTGCCACTCACCTCCTCGCCCACACGCCAACCCCTCCCTTTCCGGAACAATCACTGACCGCCTATTTCCACCAGCAATCGCTCGGACGCTTCGTGCTCTACGGCGATGTCTACGATTCCGTGATGGTCAGCCTCCACCCCGAAGCCGCCTATCACGCGCCACGGGGCGGATACGGGCACCTCACGGCTGAAATCCTGGATCGGATCGATGCGCAGGGTTTTGATTTCAGCCCGTACGACCGGAACCGGGACGGCCTCCTCGACTACCTGTTCGTGGTGATCCGGCGCGACTCGAAACGGGACGAAAAACGGTTCACCTACACCGGCATCTCCTGCCTCGACGCGATGTGCGGCGGCGGGATCACTGCAGGCCGCCCTCGCTCTGCGCTCGCGTATGACGGCCTCCGCATCGACTGGCGGCGCTCTGGTGCGATCATCATGCACCGCACCCCCGGCAACATCATCCCCCACCAGTACCACGTACGGATGATGGCGCACGAACTCGGCCACGACCTCTGGGCACCCTTTTTCAACCACATCCCCGCCATCACCGACAACGACGTGCCCTTGCAAAGCAATCGCGGCAAAGGCACCGACGCCATCGGCTATGTGCTGATGGCCGGGGCCGGAGGCGGATGGGACGCGCGAGGCGACGAGACCATCTCGGCCTTCGAACGCGACCTCCTCGGCTGGATCTCCTGCGACGTGCTGACCGCCTCGCAAGACAGCGTCGTGGTCAGCGATCTCTACACGACGTCTGACTGCAAAAAGATCATCCTTCAGGGAGAAGCCGCCGGACGCATCCTCTACCTGACGAACCGGCAACGCCTGGGCGTCTTCGACCGGGAACGGCGAGGAGGCATCGACGGACGGTTCGAAATGGGCCTGTTGCGGACGACCGGCCTGCTCATCACCCTGACCGACGGCGTTCGCTTCGACGTCCTCCCCGCCGACAACACCCTCGACCTCTCGGCGCAAGACGCACCCTACGACGGCGACCTTTTTGCGCCGTCAACCTCCACCCAGCTCACCCCGTGGACCCGGCCCAGCATCAACGGCTTCACTACCTATCCTCCCGGCTACCAACCGGACTGGCAGGCCATCGACCGCATCCGCTACACCGGCGCTTCCGGCGGCGAGATGGCGTTCGACTACATCGATGATGTTCGAACCCGACCCTTCATCCGGGAAGATTCCTGGATCGGGGACGAGACGCGAGACTATACGTTTGAGGCTCCGATGATCGTAACGAACAAGAGCACCCTGCGTATCGGAACGTCGATCATACCGGGGAAAACCCTGCGCGTCGATCCGGGCGCTACCGTCGTCATCGAGGCAGGGGCCGACGTCCTCATTCCTCACATCAGCACGTTGGACCTGGCCTACGGCGCTACGCTCATCGTCGAAGGCCGGTTGACATTGAAAGGCCTGCTGAAGCGACATCCCGGCGCGCATCTTATCAAACGCGACGGCGGACGCATCTACGCGCCCCCGCAGTAATCCTCAACCCGAAACGAACGGTGCAGACTCCTTCCTCTTCTTCACCCCGAAACCACGCAAGCCGACGCCCGGCTATCGGACGGCTGCACGTGCTTACGGATTTTCACTTCCAGCAGCGATGGGCGCACGCCGATCTCGCCCGCCTGGCGATCCTGGGTGGAGCCGATACGATCCAGTTTCGCCATAAATCGGTGGGCATCCGCCACGTGCTGATCGAAGCCCGGAAAGCAGCCGCCGTCTGCCGCAAAGCCGGAGTGCCTTTTCTGATCGACGATCACCTCGACGCTGTGCTGGCCGTCGATGCCGACGGCGTGCATCTGGGTCAGGACGATTTCCCTGTCGCCGATGCCCGTCGTATCCTCGGCCCCGACGCCGTCATCGGGGCTACGGCAACCACCGTGGAACAGGCGATCCGCACGGCGGAAGAAGGCGCGGATTACCTCGGGTTCGGCCCTGTCTTTCCGACCGGCTCGAAAGCCAACCCGGCCTCCGTAAAAGGGCTTGACGGCCTGGCCGCCGTGTGCCGCGCCGTCTCCATTCCGGTCGTCGCCATCGCCGGGATGACGCCCTCACGGGTCCGGCCCGTCCTGGAGGCAGGCGCTTACGGGCTCGCCGTCATGACGGCCGTCACCACCGCCTCGGACCCGGAGGCGGCGACACACCTCTTTCGCCGGGCCATCGACGCCTGCCTGGGTTGAACGCCGACCTCACACCTCCGGCCTCGACCGCGCGTGCAGCAGGCCGTGCAAAAAGACCATCATACCGACCTGCTGTTTCAGATGGCCGTGTTGCGCCTCGACGTTGACGTAGACGAGCCCTGATCGCCCGGCATACACCGACAGCGAACCGTCGTCGGTGACCTGCGCATTGTCTTGCAGCACCACGTTGTACCCGGCCTCGCGAAGCGATGCGAACACCGCCGGGTCCGTAACGAAGAAAAAGTCGTCCGGGTCGGAGCCGTCGGCCACGTACACCTGCGCCGCGTCGTGCTCGTACTCCCGACCGGCGGTATAGCTCAAGGCCGAGTATTCGCCTTCGCCGTTATTATGCGCCGTCACGACTGCCGTGCCCCTCTTCAGGTCGTAAAACGAGAGCAGGGTCTGTGCGAACCGGCGGACGGCGTCGTGCGCCTCGCCCGAATAGGCCCCCAGGGCGTCGAGCGTGGCGGCGATGCCCCGGTCCGTAAAGATGCGGTTGGGATCGAACGTGTACGTGCTGTCGCCGAGCGAGAAGACGACGTTGCGCTCGCCGGTATGCTGCAACTCGATGAGCCGCCCGCCATGGTTGCGGATGACTTTCAGCGACGCCCGGACCGATGTGTCCTCGTTGTCGTGCAGGTTGATGAAGGTAAGCCCCGGCGCGTCCGTCTCGTGCACGACGACGTCCACCGTCGCATCGCCTACCTGAAGCGGCGTGCGTGTTTCCTGCACCCTGTATCGGGGCGATAGCCCCAGGAGCCGGCACCCGGACCATGCAAGAGCCAACAGCAACACCATCCCTGTAACCACCGTCATGTGCAACCGCCTGTCGAAAAACATGGAGTGACCTTGTTATGGGAACAGAAGGGGATTTATGATAACGGATGCCGGCCTGGCCTGCAACGCCGAAAAGAAGAGTTGCAGAGATGCCGCGTACACCGCATCTTTACAGGCATTCTTCGCCTCCCCCCTCGTCTAACTTCTACGACGTATGCCTGACGACGCTGCCACGGCCCTCATCACCGAGCCGACCGCGCTGTTTGCGTTTCTCGCCGCCCTCCTCGGCCTCATCTTCTACCTGAGCACGCTGCCCGCACTGAAGAAATTCTTCGACTACATGCCCCCGGTGATCTGGGCCTATTTCCTCCCGATGTTTGCCACCACCTTCGGCATCACACCGGACAGCAGCGCCGTCTACGGCTGGATGGCACGCTACCTGCTGCCGTTGTCGCTCTTCCTGTTGATGATCACGGTGGACTTGCCCGCGATCATGCGTCTCGGGAAGATCGCCCTGTTGATGATGGTAGCCGGGACGGTGGGCATCGTCCTCGGCGGGCCGCTCGCCTACGGGTTGTTTTCTGCGCTGGGGCTGCTCCCCGAAGACGCCTGGCAGGGCCTGGCCGCCCTCTCCGGAAGCTGGATCGGCGGGACGGCCAACATGGTCGCCGTACAGCAGCACGTCGAAGCGTCGCTCGGCCCGGCCGCCTCCATCGACCTCGGCCCCATCATCGTCGTCGATACGGTGGTGGGCTACGGCTGGATGGGGATTCTGATCTTCCTGAGCGCGATGCAGAAACCCTTCGACAAATGGGTCGGGGCCGACACGTCCTTCGTCAACGACCTGAACCAGCGCCTGCTTGAACTCGACACGACCCGGCGGCCCGTCAAGATCGCCGACCTGGCGATTTTCATCGGTCTCGGCCTGGCTGCGACCGTCGTGGCCCGGGTAGCTGCCGGCTGGATCCCGGCCATCCGGCTCTCGCCCGACGCCCCGTCGCTCATCAGCACCACAACCTGGACGATCCTGATCGTCGTGACGGTGGGACTGATCCTCTCGTTCACGCCCATGCGCAAGCTCGAACAGCCGGGGGCCTCGCGCCTGGGCTACCTGGCGCTCTACCTGCTGCTGACGTCCATCGGGGCGCAGGCCAACCTGGCGGCAGTGCTCGACGCCCCCATCTTCCTGGCGACGGGAGCGGTCTGGATCGCAATCCACGTCGCCATCCTGTTCCTGGTGGCCTGGCTGCTGAAAGCCCCGATGTTCTTTGTTGCGACGGGCAGCATGGCAAACATCGGAGGAGCGGCCAGTGCGCCTATCGTGGCCGAGGTGTACCTTCCGGCCATGGCCCCGGTGGGCCTGTTGATGGCGGTCGCGGGGTACATCCTGGGCATCTATGCCGCCCTCGGCTGCGCCGAAATCTTCCGGTGGATCTCGACGATGTGATCCCCCGGTACACACCGGTTTTATTTCTGAAGCAGCATCGTCCGGCTCAGGACGGCATCGCCCAGTGTGAGTTCATAGAGATAGACCCCGCTGGGAAGACCGTCGGGGTGCCAGGTAGCCCGGTAGTTTCCGGCAGCCAGAAAGGCGTCCACCAGCGTTGCGATCCTCCGGCCCAGCACGTCGTAGACCGCCAGCGTCACGTGGCCGCCCTGCGCCAGCCCGAATGGAATGTGCGTGGACGGGTTGAATGGATTCGGATAGTTCTGCTCCAGCACGAACGCCTCCGGCACACCCGGCTCCGCCTCCACCGCCGTCGGAACGACCGCTCCCGTCTCGGCATCGATAAACACCATCAGGCTGTCGTCCGCCTGTTCCGAGCGATAGGTGAACTTCCACACGGCGCGCTCCGGCTCGGCGTCTAGCTGCCCTCGCGCCAGCCGGCCCGTCACCAGGGCGTCGGCGTGCTGTGCGCGGAAGTCGTTGCTGTTGGCTTCCGCCGTCGGGGTTGCAACCGAGGTATCGATCCAGTTCTCAGGGAGGGGTGTTAAGGTTCTGAGGTTGTTCTCCAGGCCGGTGTTCACATCCCCGGCACTATCGACTGCGCCGTTGACCATGAAGACGAGGCGCGCCCGATCCAGCGAGGGCGAGAAATACAGGAAGAACCAGCCGGTGGTATTGCCGCTCGCGTCGAGGCCGTCCGCCGTAATGGCGTCTACCACCTTCAGTTGCGCGTCGTTGGCCCAGGCCTGGGCCTCCTGGTCCGCCGCCGTCTGGTTAAACCCGGCGGTTGTCGCGGCGGGCGGCGTCACCACACCTCCGCCTTCAGCGTCGATGCAGACGACGAAGAAGGGAAACGTCGCGGTGCGATAAAAAACGGCCCACTGAAGATCCTGTAGCGCCCCCTCGGCGGAGGCAACCGATGCCGCTCGCGCTTTCTCCAGCCAGGCTCCCGCCGCATCTCCAACCCGCCCGGTACCTCCCGGACCCCGCTTGTCGGAAAACGAGCAGAGACCGTCATCCGAAAAATGCCCCAGGAAAAGCACGATTTCTATGATCGTATTCGCCGCTCGGAAGTCTGCTCCGCCGTTCGCCTCGGCCTGGGCCAGGGCTTCGTCGCTGTCGATCCAGTTTCCGGTAACGGGGATTCTGGCATCGAAGGGGATGGTCTCGTTCTGGACCTCATCGTTCCGGTCGGAGACGCCGGGACGCACGGTAAAGAAATCGCCAAACCGGACCACCGCCAACGAATCCTGGTTCGCGGGTCCGTAGAAAAAATACACCCAGACAAACGACACGCCCTGAGGCGTCACCGTCGAAACGAGGCCGGTGAAAGCGGCGTCGGCCGCTTCGTTCCGGGCCATGTTCTCCGCGAAGGGAAGCGGATCACTCGCCGTGACCAGATCGGGCGGGTTGATGGTCAGATCGATCCCGGCCACCTGTTGCCCGGCTCCCACCGAGATCTCATCCACTACCCGGTCGGCGTCACCATCGTAAAACCCCATGGCGTCGAAGAAAAGGTCGTCCACGGTCCCGTCGTCGTTCAGGTCCTTGAAGCCTGCGAGCACATAGTCGTCCTCTTCCACGAAGTCCAGGGTATAGGCTCCCGACGCATCCGTCACGACGGTCAGGGCCAGCGGATCCCCGCCGAAGAGGGGGCCTTCCGTAGTAAAGAGCCCGACGAGCGAGGGGATGGGCGATCCGCCGGAGAAGCTCAGGGTACCCGACACCGTCGCCTGCGGCAGCGCGCTTCCCGTGCTGAAAACGTAGGAATAGGGACGATCCAGCTGTTGCCCCGTCGCGCTGAACGCACCGGTGAGCATCACCTGGTACCGGGTATCGTCTTCCAGTTGCAGATCGACGGACACGGTCCGCCCGTCTCCGCTGACCCGGATATCCAGCGGCACGCCGGGATCGGGAAACACTTCCAGCCCCAGGAAGAACCCATCGCTATGATCGAAGGCCGCATTTTGATCGACCGCCTCGCTGAACGTCAGTTCGACGGTCGTCACCGCGCTGACGTCTGTCGCGCCGTCGGCAGGGGAAAAAGCATCCAGCGTGAACTGGCTAAACGCGGGGTGCGCCAGGCACAGGCTGAGCACGAAGATACCTACCCAACGGGCTACGAGGTTCGGGCAAAAGCAACGGGTTTTCATCCTATCAATCCCTCCATGAACATGGAACGTAGAAGCGAGAATGCAACAGATACGATGCTATGAGTTGCCCCGGAAGCACGGGCAGGTTATCGGCTGATCTCTAGGAAATATGGTGCATACGTGCCAACCCGCCTCCTCCACCGCATGTATGTTCCATGTAAGAAAAAACGCAAGGGATCGTAATTATGCAATGCTAATCTCTGAAGCAGACGCACCGGAAGGTTCCGAAACAGGCAAGCGCACCCCTCCGTCGGGTTGTCGATCAACCGGCAGACGTTCTTGCTCCTGGCGGTCTCGATCCTCACGGGCACGTTGCATGGACCGGTATCTAAAAAATAGCAGGACGACCGCCAGCAGCACCCCCGCGAGCGCGAGGTACAGGGCTCTGATCAGACGAGGCGGCGAGAGCTTTATTGCGAGTATGACGCCCAGCACGAGGGCTGCCACAAAACCGACCACCCCGTATCCCAACACCATCGCGCCACCCGCCAACCCGCTTCCTTTCGGAACCAGGAGCATCCCCCCGATAAAGGCACCCAGAAGAAAGCCCAACAGGCACAGCATGAAAACGAAAAGGACGCCGGGTATGCTTTTTGAACGAGCCATCATCTAATGAGTGAGGGAATCTTCGGATACCGAGCTTCTGCACCCGATGAGATCCGGCAGGCTATAAACCGGCCTGCCCGTTGGTCGTAGCGCGAGCCAGGTCCTCGGCTTCGACGACCAGGTCTTCGATAGCCGCCAATCCCTGATGCCAGAAGTCCAGGTCCGTCAGGTCGATGCCGAGACGCCCTACGAGCACGTGCGGCCAGTCGGAGCCGCCGGCTTCGAGCAACCCGATATACTTGTCGGGGAACGCATCACCTTCCTCCAGGAAGCGCGCATAGAGGGCCAGCACGAGCAACTCGCCGAACGCGTAGGCATAGACGTAGCCCGGTACGTGCAAGAAGTGCGGGATGTAGCTCCACCAGTGGCGATAGTCTTCGCTGAGGGTGACGCTGCTCTGAAACATGGACTCCTGGGTCTCGATCCAGAATTCGCCGAACCGCTCGGGGGGCAGTTCGCCCTCTTCCCTCCGGGCCGTGTGGATGCGGTGCTCGAAGCGATTCATGGACACCTGCCGGAAGACCGTGGCGATGGTGTCGTCGATTTTGCTCACCAGCATCGCCAGCCTGTTTTTGGGCTGCTCTTCCTCCAGCATCAGGCGTTGAAAAACGAGCATTTCGCCGAACACCGACGCCGTCTCGGCGGTAGTCAGGGGCGTATCGGCCTGCAGCACGCCTTGTTTACGCGAGAGATACTGATGCACGCCGTGGCCGAGTTCGTGCGCCAGCGTCTGCACGTCGCGCGGCTTGCCCGTATAATTCATCAACACGTAGGGATGCACGCTGGGCACGGCCCCATGGCTGAAGGCCCCGCCCCGCTTACCCGGCGCGAGCGCGGCGTCGATCCAGTTCTTCTCAAAAAAGTGGCCGGCAATCTCCCCCATCTGTGGGTGGAACGCCTCATACGAGCGCAGCACAAGGGCACGGGCCTCCTCCCAGGTATACAGGGTATCGGCTTCGCCGAGCGGCGCGTAGCGGTCGTACTCGAACAACGTGTCGAGCCCGAGGAGGCGGCGCTTGAGCCGGTAGAAACGCGCCACGATGTCGTAGCGCGAGGTAACCGCCCCGATGAGCGCTTCGACCGTCTCGTCCGATACTTCGTTGGCCAGGTTGCGACCGGCGATCCAGTGCGGGTAGCGACGGAGACGGTCCTTCGAGGCTTTATCGGCCAACAGCGTGTTGAAGACGAAGGTAAGTTCTCGCTGGTGCTTCTTCAGCCCTTCGGTGAAGCTGGCGGCTGCCCGGCGGCGCAGGTCGCGGTCGGGTTCGTAGAGCTTGGAGAGGATCTGCTGCTGCGTCACCTCCTCACCATCGAGGTCGAAGCGCATCGCGCCGAGGGTTTCGTCGAAGAAACGATTCCACGCTCCACGCCCGGTGACGGCTGTTTCGGACAGTATTTTTTCTTCCGGCTCGCTCAAGAAGTGATCCTTCATCAGCCGCTCCCGTTCCAGGTAATGACGATAACCTGCCAGAGCCTCATCCTCCAGGAGGCGGGCGGCATGGTCATCGTCGAGCCGGGTCCATTCCAGTTCGAAGAAAATGAGCTTTTGGCTGATCCGAGTGTAGGCTTCGCGCACCTTTTGCAGCAACGCGCCCCGCTCGGGGTCTCCGGTATTCGTGGACCAGTTCAAGTAAGCGAACGTGAAGGCCCGCCCGACCCGATCCTGCACCTTTTCGAGACGGCGTAGCGCGTCGGCCAAGTCGCCGGCGTCCAGGTTCGCTACCTGCCCATGATAGTGCTCCGCAAAGGCTCCTGCCTGCTCATCGGCACGGGTCAGGTCCTGCTCCAGCGCATCCGTGTCGGGATACAGATCGGTGAGGTCCCAGTGTATCGCCTCGGCTCCCGTTATCGTCTTTTCCATCAGCCTTGTTGATTAAACGGATCGTGTTTGCCACTCAGATGTCAACGCCCCTAGAACATCCAGCCCGGTTTTTTGTTGTCTTGAGGACGGTGTGCTCCCCACACACTTCGCTGATTTTTCCAGAAGCGGCCTGTAACGTCTGTATCAGGGCGCACTCAAAGAGGCATCGGACTCGTTCAACCGTCGGCTGTATCTCGTATGCAAAACAACCGTTTCCACAACATGGATTCTTCCTCGGCTCTGGACCAGGCGTCCGACCATTCCATGAAAGAACCGGTGGTACTCTACAAGCACAGCGCCTTGTGCGGGCTCAGCTTTCGCGCGCGCCGGGAGATCGCGCGACTGGCGGACGCCGACGATCCACCGCCGGTATACGAAGTCGTCGTGCAGGAAGCGCGTGCCGTATCCAACCAGATCGAACGGTGGCTGGGCATTCGGCACGAATCGCCTCAAGTGATCGTGCTTCACCAACGCCGCCCCGTCTTCAACGCCTCACATCGGCGCGTTACGGCCCGGGCTGTTCGCGACGCCATCAACAACATCGCTGTATTATGAAAGAGATCGGTTTCCTCGCCCCGTTGCTCCTGAGCCTGGCGTTCCTGGCGGCCTGCACCTCGTCCGATACGCCCTCGAACACCCCCGCCGCCGTGCCCGATGCCCTCGCCGCGGCCAATGAGACGTCGAGCCAGTCGCTCTTCGGCGAAGCCGAGGACTTCGTGCTTCAGACCCTCGCAGGCGACTCGCTCCGGCTGTCGGACCTCCGGGGACAGGTGGTGTTGCTGAACTTCTGGGCGACCTGGTGCGGCCCTTGCATCGAGGAAATCCCCGAACTCATCGACCTACACAACGCACTGAACCCACACGGCTTCTCCGTCGTGGGCGTCTCGATGGATGTGGAAGGGGCCGAAGTGGTCAAGCCGTTCGCCGAGCGCTTCGGCATTACCTATCCCCTGCCCCTCGACACCGAAGCTACGGTGGCCGACTCCTACGGCGGGGTGTTTGCCCTCCCCACCACCTACGTCATCGACGCGGAAGGACAGATCCTACAGCGTGTCATCGGCCTCTTTCCCGTCGATCAAATGCGCCCGGAACTCCGCGCCATGCTCGACCTTCCGCCGATGAACAACACCTCGAACTGAACCGGCGCATTACTCATTGCGCGCCGGCTCGTGCTATGCGGCTTTGGGAACAGGGTACAGGCTGAAGCAGCCGATATCTACCTCCCTGATCAATCCCATGGCGTACAACGTTTCCAGCACTTCGGCGATGTAATACATGCCCAGTTCCGGATCCAACACACGCAATATATCGTGCTGATCCGCAACGCCATGCTGCTGGATTACGTCGAAAACGGCCTGTTCGGTATCATTGAGAAGCAACGTCTTCATGATGATGGGTAGCAAGATGGACAGGAGCGCGACACGGCCATGATCCCCCGAGGTACGGCTTGATGTGACATCCTCCTCTCAAATGCCTCGTGCAGGGATCCCTTCATGGAACCTACACATAATATCGCGGGAAACAATGCGTCGAGGTATAGGGAGTACTCCCTTTCCCGAATGGGGCGTTTTCCGGCTATGACATGGGGATTTTTCCCAGGGTGCTATACATCCAGGAATCGAGTCGATTCTTCGACAGAAGTGCAAATAAATAAAGGCCCTGCAACCAACGTCACAGGGCCTTTAGATCGTACCGGGAGCGGGACTCGAACCCGCACGGCCCGAAGGCCAACGGATTTTACCTACCACTACAACTTTCGGTGCCGCGCCGTCGAGGGCGCGTTTGTGGTCTGGACCATGCCTTTACCCTATCCCGACTCCGTCGGAACGTAGGTAGGAACCGTCTGGCCTCTACACCTTCTCCGATGCAGAAAAACCGACATCGAAGCTTGGCTCGGCATTCCCATCAGCGTGGCCTGTTAAGGGTTCGCCGAGTTTGATCCCTTTGTTACCTCTGCGTTTCCCCAGAGGAGACCCAATCCTTGAGTCCGTTGCGTCTACCAATTCCGCCATCCCGGCACAGGGTAGCACAGGGGTAATCTATCGCCTCCTGCCGGTGGAATCAAACCTTTTTTCTCGTATTAACAACTTCTTACTCATCCTCCGGGCCGGATGGGCCTGATTTCAGGAAACTTAACAGCGCGTGTTGCCATACGACCTTTCCGTTCGCAATTATTTTCGGAGAGGCTCTCCGTATGAGGAACAGGATGAACAAGACGGAAGCATGGCTGCGCGCACAGGCTCGCTCGGCAGCCGAGCATGCCTACGTGCCCTACTCGCAACGCCGTGAAGCCGCCGTGCTCTTGCTCTCTGACGGAATGTGGGTGCCGGGGGTGAGGGTCGAGAACGCATCGTTCTCGCTGTCGATTCCCGCCCTCGTAAATGCCTTTTCGACCGCCGTGGCCTCGCAGCGTACTGACGTGGTGGCCGTCGTGCTCAGCCGGACCTTCCTTCCGGAAGACATCGCCTTCTTGCGCTCCACGCCGCAGGGAGCCTTTCGCCCGGCGGGCGACGAGGTCTTCACAGCGACGGACGTGACGAGCCTTCCGGCACCGGGCGACCGCCTCGTTCCCTTCCTGGAGGGTCCTGCGCCTGCGGAACCGGCTTCGGGAATCGCGCTGGCACGCGACGTGGCCCGGCATGCGTACACGCCGGAGTCACAATTTCCCGTAGGCTGCGTGCTCGTCACGGACGAGGGCAGGTTGATCCCCGGCGTCAACGTCGAACACGCGGACTGGACGCGCATCCTGTGTGCCGAACGCAACGCGCTGGGCACGGCGATGACCTGGGGGCAAACCGCCCTGAGCACCCTGTACCTGACCTGCCTGAACGATCCCTCGGGATCGCCGTGCGGGGCATGCCGCCAGCTACTGGCGGAACTAGCGCCCGGAGCTAGGCTTTGGATGGATAGAGGCGACGAACCGGCGGAATCGACTTCGCCGCAACGTCTCCTCCCCGGCGCGTTCAGCGGACACGCGCTGTTCCGCTCCGCCTAGCTTCTTCATTACGCAGGTTGCCGCGTACAACGTGGGCAGCCTTTTTCATATACATGGACGATTACGCCTTTTACATAGAATGCTCTGGCAACTGCTAATTTTTGCCGTTGGTCTCGGGGTGCTTTTTCTGGGTGCCGAATGGCTCGTCCGGGGGGCGGCCACCCTGGCACTCAAATACGGTATCCGCCGGCTCGTCGTCGGGATCACGGTCGTGGCGCTCGGCACCTCGATGCCCGAGTTCGTCGTCAACTTTTTTGCCGCACTGACCCACGAAGACGGCATCGCGCTGGGTAACATCATCGGCTCCAACATCTGCAACATTGCGCTCATCCTGGGCACCAGCGCCCTCATCCTGCCTCTGGTCGTTGCGCCAGGTACTCTTCGAAAAGAGTACTCGATCATGATGGCGGCGATGGTCGCGTTTTACCTGCTCGCGCTCGATGGAAAGATCAGCCAGTGGGACGGCCTGCTCCTGGTAGGAGGACTCGTTGCCTTCATGGTCTTTCTGGTCATCGATTGCAAGCGGCATGCGCAGCGGGTCAATCCCGAAGATATCCCCGAGTTCGAACGCAGGGACCTGGCGGCTACCACCGGGAAAAAAGTAATGTTGCTCCTCGGCGGCATGGTGCTTCTGGCCGGCGGCGCTCGCCTGATGGTGTACTCCGCCGTCAATATTGCCTCCTGGCTGGGCGTCAGCAGCGTCGTCATCGGCCTGACGGTGGTGGCCATCGGGACGAGCCTTCCGGAACTGGCGGCTTCGCTCGTGAGCGCCATGAAAAAGGATCCCGACATGTCGATGGGCAACGTGCTGGGCAGTAACCTGCTCAACGTTCTCTTCGTCATCGGCCTCGTGTCCCTGTTCCGGCCCCTCACGGTAGAACCTGAAGCCCTGTCGATCCACTTTCCCGTGATGCTTGGCTTCGGGGTGCTGCTGCTTCCGCTCGCCTGGACGAGCTATCGCATCACTCGCTGGGAAGGCGGCGTGCTCTTAACGGGATTTGTGGGGTATCTGGTGTATCTTGTGTTTCCCTACGTCCTATAATCGTGTCTCCCCACTACCCTCCATGAACATGCTAAGACGTGCTGTTGCCGTAGCCCTCGTGCTCGCCTTCGCCTTGGTACACACCTCCCTGGCCCAGCAACCGACGACCTCGGTGAAGTACTGGATTCTGCTCAACGACAAGGTAGGTGCCGCCGGAAAAACGACGATACCGGAGACCGATTACCTCAGCGACCGCGCCCTGGAACGACGGCGGCAACGCGGCACGATCACCGGCCTCTCGGCCACCCTCGACGCGCCGCTCTCGCCCGTCTACCTCGATGCGTTGCAGCGCCGGGGGATCAAACCGCTCGTCCAGAGTCGCTGGCTCAACGCCGTCAGCGCCCGGCTCGACGCCCGGCAGGTGGGCGTGGTGCGCAAGCTGCCCTTCGTGCGCGGTTTGCGTCCTGTGGGTCAGGCCCTGCCTGCGCAAGAACACCCCGCATTTATCGAGGAAACCCCGGCGCTCCCGCTGCTCCCCCGCGCCGTACACCCGACTCTGCTCGATTACGGTCCGTCGCAGACGCAGCTTGAGGTGGTGAACGCGATTCCGCCGCTCGAACTGGGCATCAACGGTACCGGCGTGCGCTTCGGCCTGCTCGATACCGAATTCGGTGGTTTTCAACATCCGGCCTTCGCCCGGCTCGTGTCCGAAAACCGGCTGCTGGCCGACTCGAACTTCGTGGGCCAGTCGCAGGGAAGCCGCCACGGGCGTTCCGTGGCCTCCATTGCCTTCGGCTTCGATGAGGGGAACCTGATCGGGCCGGCCCACGGCGCCGAGGTGCTGGCCGCCACAACCGAGTTCAGCCCCACCGAAACGAACCAGGAAGAGGACAACCTCGTCGCCGGGCTGGAATGGATGGAAGCACAGGGGGTGGACGTGGTCAATATCTCGCTGGGCTATAACGAGTTCGACGGAGGCCAGCACAGCTACACCCCCGCCGACCTCGACGGCGACACCGGCATTACCACGATAGCTGCCGACCGGGCCGCTTCCCTCGGCGTCGTCGTCGTCACCAGCGCCGGCAACGAAGGCGATGATCCCTGGCGTTTCATCACCACCCCGGCGGACGGCGACTCGGTGATAACTGTGGGATCGGTATCTTCAAGCGGGACGAAGAGCGGCTTCAGTTCGATTGGTCCCACGGCGGACGGACGATTCAAGCCGGACGTGGCCGCCCTGGGTGAGGGCGTGCAACGGGCCTCTTCCAACACGGGCTACGGCAGAGGCCAGGGCACGTCGTTTTCGTCCCCGATGGTAGCCGGGGTCGTCGCGCAGATGCTCCAGGTCAACCCGAACCTGGCCCCGATGGAGATACTCGGCATCCTGCGCGCCACAGCGAGCCAGGCCGATGCCCCGGACAATCGCCTCGGCTGGGGCATCATCAATGCCGACGCGGCCGTCCAGGAAGCCGAGCGCTGCCGTAACGCCACGATCCAGTGCGCCCGGCCCACCGGCGTTGACGAGGAAGCGACGATCCCGAGCAGCTACGAGGTGCTTCCGCCCTACCCCAACCCGTTTTCCGAGCAGACCGTCTTCGAGGTCCAGGCTCCTGCCGGTGCCGGGATGGTCAGGATGAGCGTCTACAACCTGCTGGGGCAACGCGTGGGTGTGCCTTTCGAAGGGCCCCTGCATCCCGGCCTCAACCGGATCGTATTCGAATCCGGCACCCTTCCGGCAGGCCTCTATCTCTACTCGCTTCAGGGCGACCGCGTCTCGATGTCCGGCACGATGATCCTCGTCCGCTGATCGACGCCTGCACGCCGGGGCCGAGCGAAAACAATGTGACCGCCCGGCTCGTTAATTCCGGGTTGCGATGTGCTGATCTGACCGAACGCCTATGTCTCTCTCTTTCGGCCTTAGCCCCTGGCTGCTCGCGCTGTGCGTGTTGATCGCCGCCGGGCTGACGTACTGGACGTACCGGCGGACGGTGCCCCGCGTCTCGACAGCGCGACGGGCCGTGCTGATGACGCTGCGTTTTGTGGCGCTCTTCATCGTCCTATTCTTGCTCTTCGAACCCATCTGGCGACAACTTCAACGGGACGAACGCCCCCCGGTGCTGGCCGTCGTCGTCGATGACAGCCAGAGCCTGGGCCTCGAAGCCGAAACCGAAGGCGAACCGCTCGACCTCGCCGCCGCGACCCGCCGGACGCTGCGCTCCGTGCCGTTCCGATCCATAGACGGGCAGACCCGCTTCTTCGCTTTCAGCAATTCGGTGCGCGCGCTACCCCGGAGCAACGACGCCGCCGATTCGCTCCACTTCGACGGCGTCCGAACCAACATCGCACAGGCCCTCAACTACATCCGCGACGAGTTGCAGGACCAGAACTTGCGCGGCGTGCTTCTCATCTCGGACGGGCAATACAACACCGGACGCAACCCGCTCTACCAGGCCGAACGCTACCCCGTACCGATCCATACCGTCGCTGTCGGAGACACGCTGCGCCGCCGCGACCTGCAAATTCGCCGGGTCACAACAAACGAAATCGCCTACGTCAACGACGAACTGCCGGTCCAGGTCGGGCTGCGGTCGGAAGGGTTCGGTGGAGAACGCGTCGTCGTCTCTTTGTTTCAGAATGGTCGGTTGTTGGATTCCGCCCCCATCGAATTGCCCGAAGGGACCTCCGAGGCACCGGTCGACCTGAGCTATACGCCTGCTCTGGAAGGGTTCCAGCAACTGAGCGTATCGGTGACGCAGTTGTCGGGCGAAGTCACCTTTCGCAACAACACCGAATCGTTCATGGTGCGGGTACTTAAGAGCAAGCGCCGGATCCTGCTGCTCGGAGCCGCACCCGACCCCGACCTGTCGAACGTTCGTCAACTCCTCGAACAAGACGACAACACCGAGGTCGTTTCGTTCGTGCAAAAAGGCCCCGGTTCCTTCTATGAAGGTTCGTTTCCGGCCACGCTGGACGACATCGACCTGATGGTGCTGGTGGGGTATCCAGGCCGCAGCGCCGACCGGCGCGTGTTGCAGCGTGTCGCCGCGGCCTCGCTGTCGGGCACGCCGCTGTTGTTTCTGCTCACCCGGCAGACCGACCTCGCCGTCCTGCGCGCCAACTTGCAGGACGTTCTGCCTGCATTGCCTGCACGGAGCCGGCCCGGCTTTTCCGAAGCGTCGTTTGTGGCCACACCACGAGGCGAGCAGCATCCCATCATGGAAATACCGGAACGCCCTCCCTCGTTCAACGGCCTGCCCCCGCTGCTCTACAACGCGAGCCGCTGGGAAACCAGCCCCGATGCCCGTGTGCTGGCCACCATCGATATGCGCGGCGTGCCGCTGGACGACCCGCTCCTGGTCATTCGCCGCCGTACCGGAAGCCGCTCAGCAGCCCTGCTGGGCTCGGGTACCTGGCGCTGGAAAAACTTGCCCGACGACCTGGCGACGTATGCCTCGTTCTGGCCCGCGCTGTTCTCGAACCTGACCCAATGGTTGACCACGCCGGAAGATGATCGCCGGGTTCGGGTCGAACCGATCCGCGAACTCTTCTCCGGCGGCGAGGCCATCGAATTCACCGGCCAGGTCTACGACGAGAGCCTCAACCCGGTAGGCGACGCCCGGCTGGCGCTGGAAGTGACGGCCTCCGATAGCACCACGTTTCCCTACACCATGGAACCCGTCGGCAACGGGCGCTATGTACTCGACATCGGCACCCTGCCGGAGGGCACCTATCACTACCGGGCCGAGGCCGAGCGCAACGGGGCGCGACTGGGCGAAGATACCGGCTCTTTTGTCATCGGGGCGCTCACCATCGAGTTTAAAGAGACGCGCGCCAATGCAGCGCTGCTGCGGCAGATCGCGCAGCGGTCCGGCGGTACCTTCTTCACGCCGGATGATCTTCAGGAGCTTCCGGCGACCCTCGCACGCTCCGGATCGTTCGCCCCGTTATTGTTCGAAGAAGTCCGTGAGATGGAACTGTGGAGACTGCCTTTCTTCGTACTCCTGGTCGTCCTGCTGCTTACTACCGAGTGGGTCGTGCGGAAACGAAGCGGTATGGTATAGGTACGTCTTTCCTCCCCTCTACGGCCCAAGATCCTGTACACCGCGTTCGATCTTTACATCATAGCAGAGCCGACGAAAAGAAGGCCTCAGTACATGCCGTCCTTCTCGACCTGTTTATTCGCCGAAATGTAACGCATCTTTGCTTTTTCGACACGTATCTTGGTTTCCGCAGTAACATGCTCCGGTGCGGCAGCATGCGTCGGCATGGAATCGTATCTTCCGCACGGCTCCAACGCCCGAGCATTGTCAACAATTGGTGATGTCTTTGCCGGGCTCTCGTCCTGGCACAAAGCTTGTAGTATCCTGCTAAGCCCCAGCAGTGTGCAGCCCTGAATGTATATGAGCGTATTCGAACCTATCCTTTCCGAACCTCTGGACAGCCTGAACGGCCTGAAGGGCCTGGCCGAGCTTCCCAAGGACTTCCCTGCCCTTCTTGTCTCCATCCGGCGGCATTTGCACATGTATCCGGAAACGGGATTCCAGGAAACGAAAACGTCGAACTTCATCCGGAATAAGCTCGAAAGCTACGGCCTGGAAGTACAAGGACCCGTCGCCGAAACCGGCTTGTTTGTAGACATCGAGGGTGCCCACCCAGGACCCTGCGTAGGCTACCGCGCCGACATCGACGCGCTGCCCATCCAGGACGCCAAACAGGTACCCTACGCGTCTCAACACCCCGGAGTGGCGCACCTGTGCGGGCACGACGCGCACACGACGGTCGGCATCGGGATCGCCCTGCTGCTTCACCAGCTACGCGATCAGATCCACGGCACGGTGCGGGTGTTCTTCCAGCCTAACGAAGAAGGATCACCGCAGGACGCCCCCAGCGGCTCCATCCCGATGATCCGCGACGGCGTGCTCGAAAACCTCGATGCCGCCTATTGCATCCACGTCGATCCGACACTCGAAGTAGGCAGATACGGCTTGATTGTGGGGCCGGTCACGGCTGCCGCGGATCGACTCAGGGTGCTGGTGCGCTCCGACAACACCGGGCATTCAGCCCGACCGCATCAGACTAAAGATACCGTCTGGATCACCACTCAGTTACTCAACCTGCTCTACCAGTACACCGGGCGCATCACCGATACGCGAAATGCCGCCGTGTTGACCATCTGTGTCCTCCAGGGCGGTTTTGCGCATAACGTGATTCCGACCGATGTCGCCTTTGAAGGCACGCTCCGTTGTTTAAATAACGAGGATCGCACCTTCCTCAAGCACTACATGCGCCGTACGGTAGAAGAATTCGCCGCCCTGCACGATGTGTTCATCGACCTCGAATTCAAGCGCGGCGTGGGTCCTGTGATTAATGATGAGCGCCTGATCCACAACGTCGAGACCACCGTGAGGAAGCTCTTCGGCGACGAGGCTGTCTTCAACGTTCCCGTGCCCAGTATGGGCTCGGAAGACTTTGCCAACTACCTGGATTACGTGCCGGGAGCTCTCGTCCGAGTAGGCACTGCTTCCGGCAAACGAACGAGCTATCCCCTCCACGACGCGAACTTCGACATCGACGAGCACGCCTTGGCTCCAACGGCTCAGCTTATGGCCGGCGTGCTGATCAACCATCTCCGCTACAAGATCATGGCGGAATAGGCCCAGGCGTCTTCCAAGGCGCTCGACAGCAGCGACTACGAAAACCGAGCGGCTCCTTTCGACCTGCTTCAGGACGTC
Source organism: Rhodothermales bacterium (assembly GCA_046756545.1). Taxonomy (GTDB): domain Bacteria; phylum Bacteroidota; class Rhodothermia; order Rhodothermales; family JBHHWM01; genus JBHHWM01. The sequence continues at coordinate 24,641 of JBHHWM010000036.1, forward strand.
ATCAGGAAGTGGACGGCGCTGTCCGATACACGAAAAAACCCCGAATGATGGGATTGATCTGGTGATGTTTCAATAATTGATACAGGTGCGTTTCATCGAGCCGGGTATCCTTCGGCAAGATCAGCAATCCCTGGTCGTTGAGCATATCACGCGAGAGTACCATCCCTGTTTGAAGGTCCCGGACATCGACCTCCACTTCTATCGCCTCGGGTTCCTGGTCCACTTCCGACTCTTCCAAGAGAACCATCAGTATCGCCACTACATCCGGGTCGAATTCCCTGGGCGAGCGTTCTTTCACATATTGGCGGGCTTTCTCGGGCGTCGTGGTTCCAAAGGTCGTCCGGTTGTTGAGGGCATTGTCATAGGCATCCACGGCGGCAATGATGCGGGCTCCCAATGGGATATTCCGCCCGAAGAGTTTATCCGGGAATCCTTTGCCCTCGTACTGCTCGTGGTGATGGCGTACATACAGCGCCGCTTCTTCCAGGTTGGGAATCAATTTCATCAGCGCGGCCCCTGTCGTGGCATGGGTCAGCAGGACCGCTGTTTCATTCGGGCTCAGCACCGCCTGATGCCTCCGCAGCAACGCCGGTTCCATGCCTATTTTCCCGATGTCGTGCAGCGTGGCCGCTATTTCTAATTGAAAAAGCTGCTTTTCGGACATCCCCATGCACCGCCCTACCTCTTTGCTGAGCGTCGTCACGCGGCGCGCATGGTTGCTCAAGACCGGGCTGTGCATTTCGCCGAGTTTAGCCAGCACCTGAAGCGCTCCCTGAAAGGTGCTCGATAGCTCCTCGTTGAGCTGGGTCACCTGCCGGGTGCGTTCGAACACTTTGGTTTTCAGGCTGGTGTTGAATTCTTTCAGCTTCTCGTTCTGGGCTCTGGTCAGCGCTTGCAGCCGTGCGTTTTCCTTGACGAGGGCATAATGTTCGGCCGCCTGGCACAGCGTCGAGATGAGATCGGCGTCGTTCCAGGGCTTTTGTAAGAAGCGGTACACGCCGGCCTTGTTGATGGCCTCCATGGCCGCGTTGATATCCGAGTAGCCGGTCAGGATAATACGTACCGTATCGGGAGAGGCCAGGCGCGCTTTTGCCATAAGCTCCGTCCCCTGCATGACCGGCATACGCTGGTCGGAGAGGAGGATCGCATATTCATTTTCCGTCAGAAAGCGAAGCGCTTCCTCCGGTTCAACGGTGGTGGTAATATCGAACTTCTTGCGCAGCAGCCGCCGCAACGAACGCAGGATATCTCCCTCGTCGTCTACGAGCAAAATCTTGGGCAGAGCTAGGTCGCGCTCCGAGCGTTCGATAACGTGTTGTTCTTCCATGAGAATACGTGATTAACATTCATCGAAGTACACGGCAGCACGGGATCTTTGCACTGCCATAGC
>JBHHWM010000037.1:0-25934 GCA_046756545.1 Rhodothermales bacterium
TGCCGGCCCTGATGGCGCTGACGATCTGGAAAAACCTGGGCTTCGACCTGATCCTGTTTTCCGCCGCCTTGCAGGCGATTCCCCCGCAATACTACGAAGCCTCCAGCCTGGAGGGCGCGTCTTCCTGGCATGACTTCCGGTACATCACGCTGCCGCAATTGCGGCCTATCGTGCTTCTGATCAGCATCACGGCCGTCATCCGCTCCTTCCAGGTGTTCACCATCGTGCTGGCCATAACACAGGGCGGCCCGATCAACGCGACGCGTACCCTCGTCTATCACATTTACGAACAAGGCATCCAGTACGACGAGATGGGCTATGCTTCGGCCGCCGCCGTCATCCTGCTCATCATCGTCGCCATCCTCACCTACGCCCAGATGCGACTGGGGCGAGAGACAGGCTGAACAAGAACCATGAACACGTCACGCAGGGCTTTTTTGAAAACCATGGGTTTCGGCACCGTGCCGTTGCTGGCTGCCGGAAACCGGCCGCCCCCGGCTTCGTGGCCCCCGCCCGAACCGCTCGACGACGAGGCGTACTGGAAGCTCGTGCGCGCCCAGTATCCCCTGACCAAGGAGCGCGCCTACCTGAACACCGGCGGCCTCGGCCCGGCCCCCTATCCCGTGCTCGACGCCGTGCAGCGTACGATGCTGGACCTCCAAACCCTCTCCGAAACCGGCCACCGGCGTATCGAGGAAGCGCGCGAACCGGTAGCCGCGTTCTTAGGGGTCCGGCCTTCCGAAATCGCCTTCACACGCAATGCTACCGAAGCCAACGCTACCGTTGCCTCGGGATTACCCCTCCGGCCCGGCGACGAGGTCATCTTCGAATCGCACGCACACCCCGGCGGCTCGATGGCATGGATGAGTCGCCAGAAAGAGCAAGGGATCAAGGTCCGCATCTTCGACCCCGACCCCACCGGTGCCGCCGGTAACCTGGAACGCATCGAAACCCTCATCACACCGCGCACGCGGGTGATCCAGGTCAGCCACGTCACCGCCCCCACCGGCCTTCGCTTTCCGGTGAAAGAGATCGCCCGCCTGGCACACGACCGGGGTCTCTGGTTCCACATCGACGGAGCCCAATCCGCCGGGATGTTTCCGGTCAACCTCAAAGACCTCGGGTGCGACTCCTACGGAGCGAGTGGTCACAAGTGGATGGGGGCACCGCACGGCACCGGCATCTTGTATATCCGCGAAGATCGCCTCGACGAAGTGACCCCGACCGAGGTAGGGGCTTACTCCGATGCGTCGTATACCCTGCCCGATCAGTTTGAGTACAACCCGACGGCACAGCGCTATGAGCCCGGCACGCGAGACGCCGCACAGGTGGTCGGCATAGTGGCCGCGATATCGTTCCTGGGGCAGATCGGGATGGAACGCGTGGCCGCGCGAGGACACAAGCTGGCCCGTTCCCTCCAGACCCGCCTGCGCGAGATCGACGGTGTTACGGTGCTGACGCCCGACGATCCATCGCTCTCGGGATCGATGACCACGTTCAAGACCGACCGGGTGCCTTATGACGAACTCTTCCGTTACTTCCTCCGCGAGCACAAGCTACGCTGCCGGATTGTCACCGAGCAAGGGCTGAATGCGCTCCGCGTCTCGACGCACATCTTCAACGCCATGGCTGAGTGTGACCGGGTCGTGGAGGCCACGATGGCCGCCCTGGAAATATCCTAAAGGGTCGTTCGATGCCCGACCATCCACTTCCATACGGCACCCACCCTACCGCGCACCGGGCGCGGTGGAAGCGCTATGTGCCCTCGACGTCCAGATTGCTCACCCACGTCGTGCTGATCCTCGGGGGTGTTGTGATGGTCGGGCCGCTCGTATGGATGGTGTTGACTTCGTTCAAAACACCGGCGGATGCGGAAGCCTTCTTCAATACGCCACACCAGATCGGAGCTACGCTTCGGGGGCTGCTTCCAGATCCTCTAACCTGGGAGAACTACGTGGCGGTGTTCACGGAACGCCCCATGCTTCGCTACTTTCTCAACAGCGGCATTTACACCGTACTCCGAATGCTCCCGGGGCTTTTCTTTTGCTCCCTGGCTGGTTTTATCTTTGCCAAAATGAAATTTCCGGGACGCGACTGGATCTTCGGGGCCATCATTGTTACGATGATGATCCCGTTCCAGATCAAAATGCTGACGCTCTACGAAATGATGGTCGATTTCGGCTGGGTAGATACCTACTGGGCCGTCGCGGTGATCGGCTTGATGGAACCGTTCGGCATTTTCCTCTTCCGCCAGACCATTCAGAGCCTCCCGGACGACCTGCTCGACGCCGCTCGCATCGACGGATGCGGACCTGTGCGAACCTACGTAAGCGTGGTGCTCCCACTGATTCGCCCCACCCTGGCGGCGTACAGTATTTTTCTATTCATGTGGTCCTGGAGCGATTTCCTGTGGCCGCTTATTGTGCTTAATACTGAAACGCTTAAGCCCGTCGAAGTAGGTATCCTGAGCTTTTCCGACATCAACAACCCCGAATATGTAAAGATGATGGCTGCATCTACCGTAGCGGCAGCACCGATCATCGGCTTCTTCCTGCTGATGCAACGGCAGTTCATTCGCGGCATGACCTTATCCGGGCTGAAAACGTGATCATGCACCCACGCGTATCCAACAGAGCACCGACCGCGAGCGTGTTGCACCGACCATGGAGCACGATGGTGATACTCGCTACATGCCTCATGCTATCAACAGGCTGCGAGCGTGACTATTCTGCTCCCGGCAACGATGGACGCCTCCCGGTCCGGATATTTATGCTGCTGATCAGTACTCGACAGCTTGAGCACTACCGGGCGGCGGAGCAGGCTTTCGAGGTGATTAACCCGGATATCGACATCATCATCGAGCAGTTTCCGGGAAGCTCGCTCAAAGATTTCGAGATCAAGCTCCGGCTCCGCTTCAGCAGCGGCAAAGCTCCCGATATGTTCCACGCCTCGCAAAACGTCGTGGCCGAGTATGCACGGTTGGGCTTGCTGGCTCCGGCACCTCCTTTCATCGAGCACATGGTACAGAACAACAGTCTCAACGAAGCCATACGTCGTGCTCCCTATTTCAGGGGAACGTGCTACGGCATGACGGCAGAGGCTGCCTGGACCGCGCTCTACTACAACAAGCAGATGTTTCGCGAGGCCGGACTGGATCCCGAACGACCACCACGCACCTGGCACGAGTTGATAGACTACGCCGATAAGCTGACCGTCCGCCGTGAAGATGGAAGCCCGATTCGGGCCGGTCTCTCTTTACGCAAGACCGGCTTCAAACCGGGAACGGCGGAAAAGTGGCTGACCTTTTTGTATTCTGCCGGGGGCCGCCCCTTCAGCGAAGACGGCACCCAGGCTCGCTTCAACTCGCCGGCAGGCCGAGCCGCCCTCGATTTCTATCGCACGGTTCTTTCTGACAAAAATGTCGATTCTGTGAACCTGGAGGGCGATCAGCAGGGCTTCGGCCAGGAACGAGCGGCGATGTTTTTGCGCGAGTTGCACGTGGTGCGCTGGCTTCGGGAAAACTACCCGGACCTGGATTTCGGGGTGGCCCCCATACCGGCCCGTACAGCATCTATCAGTTCGGGCGGAACGTACCTGTGGGTAGTCAACAAAGACTCGCCGCACCAGGAAGCCGCCTGGCGTTTCATCCACTATTTAATGCAGGATGAGGTCTACGCGCGGTATGTTTCCATCGGGGGGATCCTTCCCGTGACTCGATCCGTGGCTTCGCTGCCGCCATACGCCGAAGATCCCATCATGAACGTATTTTTGAAGCAGGACGTAGCGCTGCCGGACCCGTTTCCCCGCGTGGGCCGAGCCCTGGACATCCTGGGAGCATACGTCGAGCGTTTTTGTTATGGACGCATAGGAACGGAGAAAATGCTTGAACGCGCCGAGCAGGATATCAATGCCCTGTTGATACGCAATCGCAGATCGGAATGAATCTATGCCGGGTCAGACAATGGACATAGGCATCGTCACGGACGAGGTGATGCGCGACGTGGCAAAGGCCCTGGAGATGGGTGCCGCGTGGGGGCTCTCGCGCTTCGAGTTGCGCGAAGGAGCCAGGAAACGCTTCCCCTATTTCACCGCTGAAGAGATTCGGGCGACCGAGGCGGCGATGCAGCAGGGCCACCAGATTACCGCCGTGTCGCCCGGCATACTGAAAGGACATGTAGAGGACAAGAAACACCGGGAGCACGAACTCAACGAGGTGCTGCCCCGGGCGATTGACCTGGCCCGGCATGTGGAAAGTCCCGTGCTGATCGTCTTCGGTTTTGCGCGATACGACGGCGAGCCGGAGCAGAACCGGCTTCTCGTGCTGCGCGCATTCGAGCGCGTAGCAGAAGCTGCCGCCGAAGCGGACCTGACGGTGGCCGTCGAAAACGAACCCCGCTTCTGGATCGACCGTCCTGCCGAAACGGCGGCGCTGATCGAAGAACTCGGGCATCCGTCCTTTAAGGTCAACTGGGACCCGGCCAACCTGTACTGGGGCGGCACGCTACCCACGTACGAAGCCTTCTGCACGCTTCGTCCTCACCTCGCCAACGTGCATGTGAAAGATTACGCCCCGGACAACCTGGAAGAACCCTGGCAACCCCTCGGGCGAGGACAAACCCCCTGGAACGAGATCCTCGCATGGATGGTCGCCGAGACGGACCTGGCGCACGTCACGTTGGAGACACACTGCGAACCCCTTATAACACGCTCGAAGGAGAGCCTGGACGCCCTGCGTGCCCTGCTGGCCGAAGCCGGAAACGTTGAAAGAAAACCCGTCTCATAACGAGGAGCCCGTGCGCGTCGGGCTGGTGGGCCTGGGCGGACACGGCGAGACGATCCAACGCGCCGTCGAACACGCGGCGGCGCTGGTGGTGGCCGCCGTCTACGATCCCGTCGAAACCCATGCCGGTGCTGCTTCCCGCCGATTCGGCTGTGCCGTGGCCTCGTCCTACGAGGCCCTTTTAAGGCGGGACGACCTCGACGCCGTAGTGCTCGTAACGCCTAACGCCCTGCATCGGCGGCAGGTAGAAGCCGCCATCGAGGCGGGGCGGCACGTGTTCGTCGAAAAGCCGATAGCCAACACGGTGGCGGACGGACGGGCCATGGTTGAGGCCGCCGAAGCGAAAGGGCGCGTGCTCATTGTAGGCCACAACATGCGATACGGCCGGGCCGCGCGGCAGGCGCACAAGATGCTCAACGCCGGACGACTGGGCAAGGTGGTAAGTATCGAAATCCATTTTTCCTCGGACACCATTCGGCGCTTACCGTCGGACGCGTGGAGGCTTCAGCCTGATCAGTGCCCCCTCCTGCCCGTCATGCAACTGGGCATCCATGCTATTGATCTGGCGCATTATCTCCTCGGCCCTATCGTCGAGGTCCACGCCTTTGCGCAGTCGGTGACGACGTCACCCGGTGTCATCGATAGCGTGGTGGCTAGCCTCCGCATGGAGAACGGGACGCTGGGGACGCTGGTGAGTCACTACTGCACGCAGGTTACGTTCGCCTATCGCCTCGCCGGGACCGACGGCACCCTTCGCTGCACACCGCACCGCGTCTGGTTCCGCCGCAATGACGACACCGATGAGCACGGCGACGGTGCTGCGGAAACATACGACTACGCCGCCCACGAGAGCTACGTGCTTCAAATGGAAGCATTCGGCGAAGCCGTACGCCGGAGAACGCCGCCGGAGACTGACGGCTGGACCGGCCTGCAAGCCGTGGCCGTGGTGGAAGCCCTCCACCGCTCCACCGAAACGGGAACGCCTCAACTCGTCCGCTCTTTCGCAGACCGCGTGCCCTGAAGAACATAGCAGAAGGGGCGTTTCCTTCCTATCTTGCCAATCGACCCGGCCTCCGTATCCCTCTGTACCAACCAAGTATTTTCAGAAGATATCGTCGATACTTTTGTCCATAGCGTACTCCTCCTTGCTCTCTGGTTGGCAGCCGGCGGACCGGTACAGGCTCAAGATCCTTCGGTGCTCTATGCCGGGCTGATCAAGACCAGGGGATACGTCGTGGGGTCTCCGCTATCAGCCGGCGGACTCCACCGCTTCGACGGCGACACCACCTGGACCCACCTCGGCTGGAACCACCCGCGTGTGATCGGAATCTCGCAGGATCCTAACGATCCCGACGTGCTGTTTCTGGCCTGCGGCAACGGCGTGCTCCGCACGCTGGACGGGGGTGCGTCCTGGCGGCTCACCACGGACTGGCGCGTAAACGAAGGCCTGGATGTGGCGGTCGATCCCAACGCGCCGGAGCACGTCTACCTCGCCACCGCGTTCGGCGTCTGGCGCACGACGGACCGGGGCGATACCTGGATGGAGGCCGGCCATGGCCTGCGCGGGACGTTCACCCGCACTATCGAGGTGGACCGCACGCAAACGGGACGCGTGCTGGCCGGAACGTGGAGCGGCCTGTATCTCTCCATCGACGGTGCGCGCACGTGGATGCCGGTCGGCCCCGAAGACGTGCCGATCCTCGATGTGCAACAGACCCCTACGACGCCGAGCGTGTGGATCGCTGCGACGCAGGACCGGGGCGTGATGCGCTCCGACGACGGCGGGCAGACGTGGCGTTTTGCGAGAGGAAGCCTCGCCGACAAGACCGTCCACGCCGTCGCCATCGACCCCTTCGATCCGGCACGCATGGCCGCCGCCGGGTGGGACACGGGTGTGTACGTCAGCACCAACGGCGGAAGATCCTGGACACAACGCAAGCGCGGCCTCCCGACGCCGCACTTCTACGAAGTGATCTTCGACGCCAATGTGCCGGGGCGGCTCTGGGCGGCAACCATCGAAAAGGGCGTCTTTTTTTCGGATGACGAGGGACGCACCTGGGAAACAGGCGGCCTGCACGGCACCCTCGTCTTCGACATGGTCTTTTTGAACCCGATGACGCCATGAACCGCCTGTGCCGCATCATAGCCGCAGGCGTGCTGACCGCCATGCTGTGGATTCCGGCACGGGCCCAGGATGGAGCCACGACCGGCCGCTCCGACCGGCTGGAAGCCCACCGCGCTCGCGGCGATTCGCTCATCGACTGGTATGCGCAGCAAGTGGACAAAGCAGACATGACGAGAGGCGGCTACATCCACATCGCCGCCCGGTTACACCGCGAGCAAGACCTCGACTGGGTGCTGGCCCGGCTCGACACGCTCCTGCAACAGCCACGCGGCGACATGTTCTGGATGTACCCCTTCACGCTGGTTATGTACCTCGGACGCGACCGGCTGCCCGGCGATTACAAAGCCCGCATGCGCGACCTGTGGCGCACTTACACGCCCTATCGCGGCGATACGGAAAACCACTGGGCGATGTACTACGCTTCGTTGTATCTCGTCGCACAGCTCTATCCCGGCGAGCCCGGCGAACGCTGGTTCACCGGCAAAAGCTCGGAAGAAAACCGCGAAGAAGCTCGCGCCTATTTGCTGCACTGGATGGACCTGACGACCACTATCGGCCAGGGGGAATACGACTCGCCGACCTACCTCAGCTTCTTCGTCGTCCCCATGGCCCTGCTCTACGCCTATGCCGAAGACCCCGCCATGCGGCAACGCGCCCGCATGATGCTCGACTACCTCCTGGCCGACTTTGCCGTGGAAAGCCTGAACGGCGTGCATACGGGCGCTTCCAGCCGCATCTATCCGCAGCCGCTCCTGAATCGCTGGGCCAACAACAGCACCGGGTTCGCCTGGTTGCTCTTCGGCAACACCCCCTTCCGCCCCCGCGGCGAAGCCATGATCCTGGCCCTCAGCGGGTACGAACCGCCCGACGTGCTTCATCACATCGCCACCGACCGCTCGCAGCCTTACGTCCACCGGGAGTTGAAACGCACGCGGGACCGCATCCGTCACAGCGCGATCCGCAACGCACCGGTCTATAAATACACGTACATGCGCCGGGAATACGCGGTGGGGTCCACCCAGGGCGGCTTGCTCCAGCCCATCCAGCAGCATACCTGGGAGGTCCAATGGGCGCTCGACGATCCGCGCGAGGGCTACAACCTGCTGTTTACCACCCATCCCTACTCGTCGCCGTATGAGGGCACGATGTATTTCGCCGAACCCTGGCACATGGTCACCGAACTGATCGTGCGGTCGAAGACGGAATATGACTCGCCGGACAAGTGGACGGGCGGCTCTCCGTATGAACAGGTGGTGCAGCACGAGGATGCCGTCATCGCCCTCTACGACCTCCCGCCGGGTACGCGCTTTCCCCACATAAGCGGCTTCTTCTCCCGGCGTCTTTCGGCGCATGAAGAGGACGACTCCGGCTGGATCTTCGCCCGGGGCGGCGATGCGTTCATCGCGTACTATCCGCTGGCTCCGTACGTATGGCGGCAGGAAGCCGACGGAAGCCGACGGCTACACAGTCCCCACCGGAAGAACGGCGCGGTGGTGCAGGTGGCCCCGGCTTCGGAATACGCTTCGTTCGACGCCTTTAAAGAGGCCATACGCGCCCTGCCGCTAGAGGCCACGACGGAACCGACACCCCACGTACGATTTACGACCCTGCGCGGCGCAGTGCTCGAAGCCTCCTACGGCACGACGCCGACCGTCAACAGCGTGCCGGTAGACTACGAACACTGGCCCCTCTTCGACGGGCCGTTCCTGTATGCCGAGAAAGGGAGCCGAACGCTGGAGATGCGCTACGGACCGTTGCGGCGCGTGCTGGATTTCAATACACTGACCATCTCGGATCAGGTGGAGGAATAGATCGACGCCATCCTGTGCATCAATGAGCAGCTACACGCCCGGTGATTGACCTGAGCCAACCCATAGCGGCAGCAGACCTCGAACCGAAGCTGGCGCGTTTCTGGAACGCGTCGGCGGAGAAGATCTGTGCCCTGGAAGCCGCCGTCGATCCATCGCGAGGTGCACCGGTCTTCACCGTCGATGGAACATACACCGCGCGGGGGTGGACCGACTGGACGCAGGGCTTCCGGTTCGGCTCGGCCCTGCTGCACTTCGACGCCACGGGAGAGACCGATTTTTTGAGCCTCGGACGCACCCGCACCGTCGAACACATGACCCCTCACGTGACGCACTTCGGCGTGCACGACCACGGCTTCAACAACGTAAGCACCTACGGCACGCTGCTCCGGCTGATGGCCGAGGAACGCATCGAACCCAACGTCTGGGAACGCGCCTTCTACGAGATGGCGCTGGCGTGCTCGGGCGCGGTGCAGGCCCGGCGATGGACCGACCTCGGCGAGGGATGCGGGTACATCTACTCGTTCAACGGCCCCCATTCTCTCTTTGCCGACACCATCCGTTCGCTACGGTCGCTGGCGCTGGCGCATCAACTGGGCCACGTGTTGATGGACGAACAGGATCGCCGCATCTCCTTGCTCGACCGCCTGATTCAACATGCCCGGACGACGGCCCGCTACAGCGTGTACTACGGAGAAGGACGCGACGGCTACGACGTGCGCGGCCGCGTGGCCCACGAAAGCATCTTCAACCTGAACGACTGCAGCTATCGATGCCCCAACACTCAGCAAGGCTACGCTCCGTTTACTACCTGGACGCGGGGGCTGGCCTGGATCATGTGCGGCTTCGCCGAAGAACTCGAATTTCTCTCGACGTGCAGCGACGACGAACTGAACGGCTTTGGAAGTCGGAAAGCCATCGAAGCCATGATGCTGAAAGCGGCCCGCGCCTGCTGCGATTATTACATCGTCCATACCCCTTCCTGCGGCGTGCCTTACTGGGACACGGGGGCACCCGGCCTGCATCACCTGGGCGACTACCTCCACACGCCCGCCGATCCCTACAACGACCACGAACCCGTCGATAGCTCGGCGGCGGCCGTCGCCGCGCAGGGATTGCTGCGCCTGGGCCATTATTTAAAGGAGCACAACGCCGTCGGGCAGGGCAGCGAGCGATACTGGCAGGCAGGACTTAAAATCCTCGACACCCTGTTCGACAAACCGTATCTCTGCACCGACCCGGATCACCAGGGCCTGATCCTGCACGCGATCTATCACTGGCCGAACCGGTGGGACCACGTGCCGCCGGGCCGGAAGGTGGCCTGTGGAGAAGCCACCATGTGGGGCGATTACCACGCGCGCGAAGCAGCACTTGCAGCGCGGCATCCGCGCCGGGCGGCTCGTCAGCGATTACCACGCGCGCGAAGCAGCACTGTACCTGCAACGAATCCTTCAGAACGAACCCTACCTGGCGTTCTATACCGCGGGAGCAGGCCGGTCGATCTCGACGCCCTATCCCTGACGACGCCTCCCTGTCATCACACGAACCTTATGCAGATTGTCGATCTGAACGAGACGGAGGGTCGCGCTTTCCCTGCCCGACGCCGTACGCGCAACCTGGTTGGCGGCGCATCGCCCATCACCTCCACGCATTTCAACCTCGGCTACGTCGTGCTGGAGCCTCGGGGCGGGCAAGTGCCCTGGCACCATCAAGAACAGGACGAAGTCTATTTTATCGTAGAAGGCACCGGTGAGATGTGCCTCGGCGACGAACGACGGACCATGCACGGGGGGCAGGCGGTCTTTATTCCTCCCGGCGTCTATCATCAGTTGACCAACATCGGCGAGACGCCGTTGATCTTGATTTATTGCTACGGCCCGGCGGGCGACGTGGCCCACTGGCGGCAGGAACTCGACGGTACGCTTCCCCGCGCCGGGATCGAAGCCCCGCCCCTGCCCGACGGTGCCTGGCCCCAATGCACAGCGTGAGCGGGGGAGCACGGAGGTAGGAGCGTGAGGGAGTGAAGGACCGTCCTTCGCCCTCAGGCTCACCTATCCAGACAAAATATGAGCCAAACAAGGATACACCGGGTCGGCATCATCATGAACGGCGTGACGGGACGCATGGGGGCGAATCAGCACCTGATGCGCTCCATCGTGCCCATCATCGAGCAGGGCGGCGTCGAATTCAGCCCCAACGAATATATCCTTCCCGACCCGGTCCTCGTCGGGCGCAATCCCGAAAAACTCGCCCGGCTGGCGGCCCGCTCCGGCGTCGAGACGTGGACGACCGACCTCGACGCAGCCCTGGCCGATCCGCACAACCAGATCTACTTCGACGCCCAGACTACCCACCGCCGCGTGGATGCTGTCAGGCACGCCCTTGAAGCCGGCAAACACGTCTACTGCGAAAAGCCCACGGCGCTGACCACCGACGACGCGCTCGCGTTATATACGCTGGCCGAGGAGGTGGGCGTCCGGCACGGCGTGGTGCAGGACAAGCTCTGGCTGCCCGGTATCCTGAAGCTCAAGAAGCTGAAAGAAACGGGCTTTTTCGGGGACATCCTCTCGGTGCGAGGCGAGTTCGGCTACTGGGTCTTCGAAGGCGATACCGTCGCACCCAACCGCCCGTCCTGGAACTACCGCAAGGAGGAGGGCGGCGGCATCATCATGGATATGCTCTGCCATTGGCGCTACCTGCTCGACCGCGTCTTCGGCAGGGTCCGGGCCGTGTCCTGTCTCGGGGCCACGCACGTCAAAAAGCGCTGGGACGAACAGCAACAACCCTACGACGTCACCGCCGACGACAGCGCCTATGCCACGTTCGAACTCGACGGCGGCATCGTGGCGCACTTCAATGCGTCGTGGTGCACACGGGTGCGCCGCGACGACCTGCTGACGATTCAGGTGGACGGCACCAAAGGATCGGCGGTTGCCGGGCTCCGCGAGTGCCGGACGCAGGCCTACGACGCCACACCCAAACCCGTCTGGAACCCGGATCTCCCCCAACCCATCAACTTTTTCGACGGCTGGACCCGCGTGCCCGACCAACAGGACTACGACAATGCCTTCAAGGTAGAATGGGAGTGGTTCCTGCGCCACGTCGGCAGCGGCGAGCCGTTTCCCTACACCCTGCTCGAAGGAGCCAAAGGCGTGCAACTCGCCGAACTAGGACTCGCATCGTGGGAGCAGCGAGCCTGGCTGGACGTTCCTTCCCTGGAACGCCGCGTCACGTTTTCTTGATCAGTAACCTCCGGGTGCTCATCAGGATCGCCCAGACGGTAAAACCGCCGAGCACCATGAGATACGGAACCGCCGTAACATAGCTGTTCGGTTTCAGATAGGATGCATAGATCAGAGGCAACCCCATCCCTATCGCATTCATACTGAACAGGGCGATCAAAGCGAAAATAACTAACCCGCCCTTGCTTAATTCAACGTCGGTACGCTTGTTCACAACCCACACTTCGAGAAGGATCACGGCCGGAAGCATAGATTTGAGTATCATGGCCATGAGAACCCCGGTGGCCAGATGAAAACTGACGCCGAACGGATCATGCCATAAAATCAAGTTGAATCCTTCTTCCGGCACGAAGAACATCAGGCCGAGCAGCGCAAAGCTCCAGGCCGCAACCCGAAGTACATCTATGGGTGTGCGCACTAACCACAACAGCCTTTGCGGTTGTAGAACAGAAACGCTTAGGTTCATTTTTACCTCCTTATCGGGATACAAAACTACCCGTTGCCAACAAATCGCTAGCTATCGGCATTAACGACAAGTGCCATGCCATACCTCTAGGGTATAACCCCGTATTCATCACATGCTAACAGAACGACAAACAGGCAAAGTAGCTCTGGTGACCGGCGGCACGCGCGGCATCGGGTTCGGGATCGCACAGGCGCTGGCACGCGAGGGCTATGACCTGGCCCTGTGCGGGCGACGCAACGCCGAGGCAGCACGCGCCCCCCTGGATGCCTTGCGCCGCCTCGGCAGAGAGGTCGTCTACCTCCCAGCGGACGTGAGCGACCCGGCGGCGCGACGGGCCTTGCTGGACACCGTCAAAGCCCGGTACGGGCGGCTTCACCTCCTCGTGAACAACGCCGGGATCGCGCCCGAAGAACGAAAAGACATCCTCGAAGCGACCGAGGAAAGTTTTGAACGCGTGCTCTCCGTGAACCTGCAAGGCCCGTATTTTCTGACGCAGGCCGTCGCCAACTGGATGATCGACCAGCAACGATCCGACAACGCATTCGAGGGCTGCATCATCACTATCACGTCGATCTCGTCCACCCTGGCCTCGCCGAACCGGGGCGAATACTGCATCTCGAAGGCCGGGCTGAGCATGGCGTCGCAGTTGTGGTCGGTGCGGCTGGCGGAATACGGCATCCCCGTCTACGAGGTGCGACCCGGCCTTACGCGAACCGACATGACGCGCGGTGTCGAAGAAAAATATGACCGCCTGATTGCCGAAGGGCTGCTCCTCCAGCCGCGCTGGGGAGTGCCCGACGACGTAGGCAAAGCCGTGGCCATGCTCGCGCGCGGCGACCTGTCCTATTCCACCGGCCAGGTCATCACGGTGGACGGCGGCCTGACGGTAGGACGGCTCTAAGATGCCCCCCTGAATCCTAACGCGGATGAACTCCTCTACGATTAAAACCACCGTCGTCGGCAGCTATCCGATTCCACACTGGCTGGCGGCCGCACCCAGCCGACAGGCCCTCCGCGATGCCACGGCGGTGGTGCTGAAAACGCAAGAACTGGCCGGCATCGACGTCGTCGCCGACGGCGAGTTGTATCGCTTCGATATCAACCATCCCGAGACGAACGGCATGATCGAGTATTTCGTCCGCCCCCTCGAAAACGTGCGCCGCGAGGTCACCCGTGCCGACGCGGCCGCTTTTCGTGCCGTGAAGGGCATGGGATTCCGCCGGCACCCGGCGGCGGTGGTCGAAGGACCGCTGGGGCCGGGAACACTCAATCTGGTGGCCGACTACCGGCGCGTCCGCACCCTGACGCAGACCCCCCTCAAGTTCACCGTCACCGGGCCGCACATGCTCAGCAAGACGCTGCTCGACCATCACTACGCCGACGTGCCTGCCCTGGCGCACGCCCTGGCCGAGGTGCTGGCCGAACAGGTGCGCGAGATCCACGCCGACATCATCCAGTTCGACGAGGCCAACATCACCGGCTCGCCCGAAGAAGCCCGCTGGGCCGCCGGTGCCCTCAACGTCGTGCTCGACGCCGTGCCGAGCACCCCGGCGGTGCATCTGTGCTTCGGCAACTACGGCGGGCAGCCCATCCAGCAAGGCACCTGGAAAACCCTCATCGACTACATAAATCGCCTGCACACCGACCATGTGGTGCTGGAGTTCGCTTTCCGGGGCTACGACGAAGCGCCGTATTTGAAAGACGTGCGCCCCGAGGTCGGGCTCGGCATCGGCGTCATCGACATCAAAACCACCGTCGTCGAGAGCCCGGACCTGGTGGCCCGGCGCATCGAAGAAGCGGCTCGCCACATCGGTGTCGACCGGATCAGGTACGTCCACCCGGATTGCGGTTTCTGGATGCTCAACCGATCCATCGCCGACGGCAAGATGCGCGCGCTCGTAGCGGGCCGCAACCTGTTTGAGGGTGCATAGGAACGGAACCTGCATCCGAGCCACCGTTGACCCATCCCTCTGCCATGTTCAAAAAAACCGCCCGTTTTTACGACGCCCTGTATGCGTCCAAGGACTATGCAAGCGAGGCGGAACACCTGCGCCTGCTGATCGAGCGGCACAGGCTTCCGCCGGGCGCAACGTTGCTGGACGTAGCCTGCGGCACGGGCATGCATGCTCACTACCTGAAGACGCATTACACCGTGGACGGGCTGGATCTCGACGAGCAGATGGTAGCGGTCGCCCGCCAACGCTACCCGGATCTCACGTTTCACCACGCCGACATGACGGCCTTCGACCTCGGACGAACGTTCGACGTGGTGCTGTGTCTGTTCGGCTCCATCGGATATGCGAAGACGCTCGACCGGATGCGGCAGGCGGTGCAGACGATGGCGCGGCATGTGGCTCCCGGAGGGCTGCTCATCGTCGAACCCTGGTTGACGCCGGAGGCCTACCGGGCAGGTCGCCTCTACGCCAGCTTCGTTGATCAGCCGGACCTAAAGATTTCCCGCATGAACGTAAGCGAGGTACACGGCACTACCTCCGTGCTCTCCTTCCACTACCTGGTCGGCACCCCGGACGGCGTCGACTACTTCACGGAACGTCACGAACTCGGCCTCTTCACACACGACCAGTACCAAACCGCTTTCCGCGAGGCGGGCCTCCAGGTCGAGATCGACGAAGAAGGGCTTACGGGGCGGGCGCTTTACATCGGAAGCCAGAACTCGTGAACCCCCTCAATTGCTCCAGGGAGGCTTCACCCCGTTCATGCGGGCATAGGCAATGGCCTGGCCCAGGTGCTCGTGCATGTGCGTGGTAATCACCAGGAGATAGGCCCGCACCGTTCCCGGTGTTCCAAAAATATCCATCGGCTCGTCCAGGCGGTCGGGAGGGACCTGGGCCAGCGTCTCCTTGAGATGGGTGAACGACGCCTGCAGCGCCGCCCGCACCTCGGCCCGACCCGTGTTTTTTTCGTAGTCCCAGGCCGATTGATAGTCCCGCGTAATGGGCACGCCGTCGGGAGCTGGATACCCGAGTAGGATCGGCAGCCAATAGTTATTTCCCGCGATGTGCATAAACACCTCGCTTACCGACCGGACGCCTTCGCCGGGACGCCACGCGTATTGCTCTTCGGACAGGGCCTCGGCCAGGCCGATGAATTTCTGCTCGGCGACGGCAATCGTCTGGAGCACCTCCGCGCCGACGCCTTCGGGGCCCGCCGCAGAATCATCCTCTTGCGCCG
The DNA here is from genome assembly GCA_046756545.1 of Rhodothermales bacterium. Lineage (GTDB taxonomy): Bacteria > Bacteroidota > Rhodothermia > Rhodothermales > JBHHWM01 > JBHHWM01. The sequence goes on from JBHHWM010000037.1 coordinate 15,614, forward strand.
CGGCAGGCAGGGCGCAGGGTGCCAAAAGAAACACCGCAAGGCCAAACAATAGGCCGTGTACATGCTGAGGGGACCTTCGCATACTATACCTCCATCAAGCTGAACGTGAAACAGGACGGGCACGCTGCCGAACCCATCGGAACAACCGAGAACTTCCGATGCATCGTGGCGCGTGGAAGCCGCACCAATAATCACAAAGATAACATGTCGCGTCTCATTTGCAGGGTCAAAAATTGCGTATCCTTTGTTCTGAATCATCGCAGGGCTCCGATGGCTTCCCGCCATTGCCGGAGTGCCTCGCCCTGGCGTATGTTAAACGGCCATCCTGCCGGATCGCCATCGACGTGTTATGGAACATCAGCTACGCTTTCGGGATGCTACGCCGGAAGACGCCGGCACCATCGCAGCAATTTATAACGAGTCGGTTGTTGCGGGCGACAGCACCATGGACGACGAATGTAAAACCGCGGAGGACATTGAGCGCACCATGGCCGGATTCAACGACCGCGAAACGTACCTCCTGCTCGAGCAAGAGGACGGCGTGGTGGGATGGGGCATCATCAAACGCTACAGCGACCGGGCCGGGTATCGGTATTGCTGCGAGACGTCGGTGTACGTGCGCCGAAACCGGATGCGGCGCGGCTACGGGTCGCGCCTCCAAGAGGCCCTCATCGACCGATGCAGGACCTACGGCTACCATCACATCGTCGCCAAAATCCTGGCAACGAATGAAGGGAGCATTCGGATGCACGAGACGTTCGGCTTCGAGATCGTCGGTACCCAGCGGGAGATCGGCTACATGCACGATCAGTGGCAGGACGTAGTGATCATGCAGTGTGTGCTGTAAAACACCGCCCGTATGCTGAATCGATACACTCCATTAGCTTAGAAAGACCGCGTGGATCAGGAAGGCGTCATAAAATTTGAGCTCTGGTTTATCCAGACGCCTCCCCTGCCCGACGAGGCCCTGCATGAGATCAATGCGTGGCGCAAGATCCTACGCCTGACCCGGCTGATCGGCCGGGATCCGCAACGGTATGGCGGCTTAGGCTACGGCAACATCAGCCGGCGGGTGGCCCCGTTCGACGCCCCGCCGCACGAACGGCACTTCCTCATCAGCGGGTCGCAGACGGGCGGCCTGCCCGACCTTACGGGGGCGCATTACGCCCTGGTTCGCGCCTTCCATCCCGACCAGAACCTCGTCGCTGCCGAAGGACCCATCCTGCCTTCCTCAGAGAGCCTGACGCACGGCAAGCTCTATGCCCTGGACAACGACCTGCGGTTCGTGATGCACGTGCATTCACCCCCTATCTGGCACCATGCCCACATCCTGGACATACCGACCACGCGCCCGGATGTACCCTATGGCTCGCCCGAGATGTCGGCTGAGGTGTGCCGCTTGTATCGAGAAACGGATGTGCGCGAACGGCAGATCTTTGTCATGGGCGGCCACGAAGACGGCCTCGTCTCGTTTGGACGAACCGCAGAAGAAGCCGGCACGGTGCTGCTCACCTATCTGGCGCGGGCCCTTCAGCTATGACCACAGCAGATGAACCAAGGATGCTCGCTGGGTATACGATAGCTTGAGCTTGTATTCAGCATGTGCGGCATGCTACGGTGTTGTGCGGAAGCACCACAAAGACAACCAGCGCCATTCTTCTGAGAATCGAGTCATGCGTTCGCTAATATGCATCGTCCTGATCTGCGCCCTGCCGTCTTGTTCGTTGCTCGCTCCCGATAAGGGAGAGGTTTCAGTGCGATCCGACGAGTCCACGCTCTTCATCACGAATGGGACGAACGCGCGGGTGTACTACTTCGTCGTCGGGCGGGGAGCCTTGCTCCTCTGGGCTCCTCACACCAATCTTGAGGCCAGCATCGTCCGGGGTGCTACAGCCAAGATCAACCACCAGGACATCTCTCATGCGGAGAATGCGGACGAGGTCATCGTCTACTGGTGGCATGCCGTCAAGCGGGAAGGCAAGGTAGAACCCGGCGAAACCCACGCCATCATCGTCAGGCTGGGAAATAAATGACCCACCTAGCGTTCCCGACGTACGGCGGGATTTACCGGTGCAACCATCAGCATGCAGAGGGGTAAAGAACGTGTAGGCAACAATCGCCGGCACCCCCATCCAGGACAGGGTCCGGCCATCCGGACGGACTAATCGAGAACGCTGATGAGTAATGACTTCTTTTCGCGCCTGTCGCGTGTCAACAAATCCAAGCAGGACGCCGGTAAACCCTTAACCCCCGGCGCGTATATATTGGCCGGCAAAAAAATCGTTTGTCCCCACTGTGAGCACGATGTATTCATAGAGGGTTCGGCCCAGGTCAATACGACGGTGACGTCGGCGCTATTGGGTGTGGATTACAAGAAAGTCTACACCCTGATCTGCATCGAGTGCGGCTACCTCCAATGGATGATGCAACCGCCTCATAGGGCCCAGGCTGAATGGCTTGAATGACCGTAAACGACCTGGAAGCGCGACGACAGGTAAAGAAGAAAAGCCGGCCCTCGCTATGGAAACAAGAGCCGGCCCCATCGTCGGGGTGGCGGGATTTAGTTACGCTGCGCTCCATGAATCCCGCCAGTGATCATGACCAAATAAACAAGCCACCGAAGTTGTCTTCGATGACCTTCCTGCTAGTCGGGGTGGCGGGATTTGAACCCACGACCTCTTCGTCCCGAATGCGGAGTCCGGGTTACCGCACGCTATCAAATCGCCCGTTTTGAGGTTAAAATCGCCGATTTTGGTAATTTCGCGGAACGATGGATTCCGTCTATTTCCGGGCTTTTCCGGACGCTTCGTGTACACTTCGGTGTACACCTGAAGGAGAAGAAATAGGGCTCTAAAGATTGTACTCCACCCACGCTGACACGATGCGGACCGTTTCGAGAAACGCAGGTAGATACGCTGCGCCGCGGTAGTGATCCGGATCGGGTACCTCGATGCAGTTATCGGTGAAGGCACGCCGGTGTGCTTCATAGATATCGCGTGCCCGCGAACTCTGCAGGTAGGGACCTGCGCCGGTAACTTCGGACTGCGCCAGGTAGTCCACATGGGCAAGAAAGGCGAAGACAGGTACCCAGAATCGCCAGCGAGGGAGCACCGGTTCCTGGTCTTGGTGTTTACCGAGCCCATCCAGTTCGAGCAGTTCCGCCCAGGGCTTCGGGCGAGCATAGTAGCTCACCGGATGGGTGCTCGTCTCCCGGATGAACCGCCCCAGCGCCATGTCGCGCGTGACCTCGCGCACGGTGACGCTGGCGTAGCCCGTGCCACGCACGATGTGCTGGATGGTTGCACGGTCACCGCCTGTACTAAGCAGGAAAGCGAGAACATCGGCTTTGGCATTCACGCCAAAACCGGCCCGCAGGCGAAGTATCAGCGCGGGCGGCTCGGAGAGGCTGGGTGCTCGGGCGCTCTTGTCGCGCGCGGCGAGGGGCACCTTACCGGCATATCGTTTCCATCGCGCATCGTTGGCCGCGGCTGCCGTCCGGGCAAAGCGCCCCAGCCGTTCGCCGACGCTTGCTGGAAAGCGGTCTGCCATCGTTTTGATGCGCTGAACGCTCAGCAGGCGCGAGCCGACACGTGCCCACCAGGCCAGCAGGTCCCCGAGGCGGCGCTCTTCATGAAGCATGGCCAGCGAGACGAGAATCAGCGCCTCCGGATCGATGATCGATTCAGGGGCCTTTGCACCGGTCGTTACGGTACCCGCTCCCAGGCTGCTCCACTGCGCCCATGCAGCGCCGACGGCGGCTTCGCGTGCGAGGCTAGCGGCCTCCTCCAGTATCGTGTTTGACATGGTGTATTACCTCCTGGAGCATGACCGCACAGGCTTCGGATACATCCTGTGTTGCCACCCATTCCGCAGCAGCCTCCAGTTCGGCTGGCGCCGGTGACAGGGCCACGAGATCCTGGTAGTGGACGCTGCGGGGACCCTGATCCACGGCTGCGAAGAGCTTCAGCGCAATGAGCGTGCGTCGACCGACGAGCCCCACCATCAGTCCTCGGTAGCACCGCCACGTCAGGTCCTTGCCGCCACTGGGTGCCAATCTCCGTGTTCATCCAATCCTCCGGCAAACCGAAATCCCTCGCAATCCTGGCGATCACCTCCTGCAGGACATCAGGTAGCGGATCAGGCGGAAGCAGCGTTACGGTCTGCCCCGATCCTTCCGGTTCAGCCCGTGCAATCACGTCGACATCATCGGTCGTGCGGTTGACGAAGCCGAGCAGGTTCATCGAGGCGCCGCCGACTATGACTAAGCGTACGTGCTCACCTTTTGCCTGCAGCAGCTCGCCGGTTGCCTCCAGGATCTCTTCCAGATGGTGGAGTTGAAGCATAATGCAATTCGGATAATCTGTAGAAATAATACAGATTATCCGAACTATATTCAATAGACAGAATATCGATATTGACGCTACAATCAGGGAATCCGCGCCAGCGAACCACGCTGTGGCGAGTCTCACAAGCGACCAGGGATATGGAAAGCAAACAACACTGGGCCTATGATGAACTGACCCGGCAGATTGCGAGACAGAAGACGGAGAAGGATCCACCCGGCCCAGGACCCGCAGATACGTTCGTCCTGCGTGATCCGCGCCTGGTGCGAGAACTCGACGACACAATCGAGAAGCATTTCTGGCCGGCTATCATCCGCACCGTGAGAACGGCAGGCCTCCGCCTGATGCCCGGCGCCGAAATCGAGGACAGGTCCAGTAGATGGACGACCCGGCAGAAGACCTTTGTCGTGCATGATCCAGCACGGCCGATGTTCCCCGGAGAACGGTCGGTGCTGTGGTATTACAGAGGAACGATCGAGTGCTTCACGTACGGCTACATGCTGCTGAGTGACTTCATCCTCACGCTGCCTGTCACGTTCAATATCCTGAAGCTGATCGAGCTGATTGGTGATCCGATGTTCGCCGGCCATGCGCCCGACCTGAGCGCCCCCGGTGGCGAGTACTACTCGGTCTCGTTCCACCACGGTGAGGGAAGAGACCATCTCCTGGATGCCCGATTTGCGGCAGCCGACATCGCGGATCGTGTCCGCCTGAACCTGGAGATCATCGCTGCCGTGGATGATCTCGAACGGAACATGAGCGACATCACCCGGTTCGGCGCGGTGAAAGAACGATTGATCGATGCTTACGAGGCGTGGTAATCGAACACAGTACTCACCCTATACCATGAGCAACCGGATTCAGAAGAAGGAGGTTGTCAGAAGGCTGGCCAAACGGTTGGACGCCGATGAGAAGACGGCAGAGACCTGCCTCGATACCGTGCTGGACTTCCTGGGCCTTCGGGATACCTTCATTCACCTAAACCGAGCGCTTCCGTGGCTTCCATCTACCAACTCAAGGTGATCCTCGACGGCAGTCAACCCCCGATTTGGCGACGCATTCAGGTACGGGGCACCACGACGCTGGGCCGTCTTCACGACATCCTGCAAACCAGCATGGGCTGGACCAACTCGCACCTGCACCAGTTCATCACCGGCAGTGACACCTACTCTGATCCCGAGTTCGACCCGTACGGGGAACTCGACTTTCAAGACGAGCATGCGGTTCGGTTGAACGAAATCGTGAAGGCCGAGGGGGATCACTTTGGCTATGAATATGACTTCGGCGATTGTTGGCAGCACGATCTACTTGTTGAACAAATCGCCGAGCCGGCACCCGGGGTGCGCTATCCGATTTGCCTGGCCGGAGCGCGCGCCTGCCCGCCCGAAGATTGTGGGGGCGTCTGGGGCTTCGAGCATTTTCTAGAAGCAATCCGGGATCCTTCCCACCCAGAGCACGCTGAGTACCTGGAATGGATTGGCGGTGCGTATGACCCCGAGGCCTTCGATGTAGACGGGATCAACCGACGTTTAGGCGGGTGATCGTTGTCAGATCAAACTATGAATCGACCGCTATGGCCAAAAGAACACCGATTCCTCGCAAGACCCTGGATAAATGGTTAACCAAAGCAGCCCTGCAACTGCAGCGGGAAGACTACTCCAGGGTGATCATGACCTGCCAACGGGTTCTGCGATCCGTGGCAGAGAACGATCCCAGACGCGCCGAAGCCCTCCGATATCTGGGAACCGCTCATGCTATGAAGAGCGAGAACCAGCAAGCCTTTGATGCTTTCTCAGGGGCACTCGCCCTCGAACCGAACGAATTCGACCTGTGGTACAACCGGGGTATGGCCAGCTTATTCACGTCCAGGCTTGGACAAGCCTTCAAGGATTTCAGCAAAGCAGCCACGCTGTGCACGGAGCGCTCTTATAAGCGGCGCATTTTGGAACGGATCGCGTTCACGGAGCGTGCCGCCAGGGAAGCATGCGCCCTGCGGGGGCCTGATTTCACGCTCGAGCAACTCATTGAGCAAGAGGAGTTGGTTCAACGTGGCGTTGCCTTGATGGAGCAAGAAGCGTGGTCGGATGCAGAAAAGAAGTTTCGCGACGTGATTGCCATGGGTGATGTGCTACCCCAACCGTGGGGCAATCTCGGCATCTGCCTGTTGATGCAGCACCGCTACGACGAGGCCGAAGAGGCCCTCCAGCGGGCGCTGGAGATCGACGCCAATTATAAACTGGCCCAGGCTAATCTGGCCATGCTCGAGAGAGCACGTTCTGACGGTATAGCTCCCCGCGTAGTCATGTCGGATCCATTCGTAAACGCCAAGCGGTCAATCGACTTTTTAAGGGAGTGATGCGAGCGTTCCAGGCCGGGGTTGGACTGGCAAGACCGAGCTGTTGCCTAGAGTATATTTTCGCACGAATCTGGGTGGTAGCCCTGCGTGCGCTCTTTGGATGGTCCTCCACGTACAAGGAATCCCTCTAAGCCCAGTGCTCACGACAGGAACAGACCATACCTCGCTACTCCATCAACTGCTCGCGCACAGCATCAATGCTGTAGGCCATGCCGAGCATGCTCATCGGGGTGCGGTTCATCCGCCGGTTCAACTCCTGAATGTCGACGTGGGCCAAGCCACCTACTGACGCGGTCAAGCCACCTACTGACGCGATGTGGTATCGGTAATGATGGGTCAGGTCCGTCATCGACCCCAGCACCCGTCGGTCCCGCGTTTTCGTCAGGTGAAACGGCTCCACGCCTGCCACGCGGGCGACTACCGTTTCCGGAGTCCCGTCGCGCCGTAGGTTCACCCGTAGCTGTTGGGTGAACAAAGCCGGCAGGTTCTCTAGATCTTTCTTCACGACCCCCGGGACCAGAAACACGTAGAGGGTCGTAGCCTCGGCGAAGAGCAGGCATTTCCGCCGCTCGATCCGCAGCAGGTTGACGTACCACTCCTTCAGGACACCTTCCACAGCGCCTGGCTCTGTTAGTTCACCCGCCTTCATGCCCAGATCGTCGAGTACTCTTTGGGTACACCGAAGCACGCGCATAGCCTGTACTTTGTTGTCTTCCTTTAAGGGGTTCCCGGTTCTTTCATCCGCATACTACTGAAAACAGCAATCGATCGGACAGGTTGGTCGAGTCCCAGCATGGTGTGTTTGATCTGCCTCCGGCCATGCAGGTACTTGGCATACCGGTGCATAGAGACAGCAACTGTGTTGATGCGCTGACATTCACGACCTTTCACTCAATCAGCGGATTTCAACAAACGGTGAAACAGCCTGATCTAATGAAAAGATCTGGCGGCTTCCATCCTACTCCTGATTATCAAAGAGGTCTTGCAGGCCCTTCCGCTCATTCGAGCGCCGTTGCTGCATCGCCGTCGTCTTCTGTTTGTGACAGGGCACGCACAACGTCTGCAGGTTCTCCAAGCCCGTGCCGCCGCCGCCTTCGATGACCGGCACGATGTGGTCGGCCTCCCAGAGCATGAATCGATCCAGACGGTAACGGTCGTAGCCCTGGCGTAGCAACCCGTGGTAGAGCAGCCCCTGTTCCTCTAGCGTCGCTGCTTGCAGCCGTCGTCGGAGGTGCAGCGTGTTGCGCCCACAGGCCGCACAGACGCCGTGGTCGCGTTTGAAGACAGCCCGGCGCTGGTACACCGGATCGTGGTACAGACTGAACTCGTGAATCGCTTTGGAGCGGCAGGTATCTGAACACCAGTGGCTCTGTGCGGGACCCATCTCGCACCCGCAGTAGCGGCAACGGTCCCGGCCGTTTGGTCCCTTCCCCCTTTCCGGCCAGAAGGCGAGCAGCGTCGTGCTGCCTCGACGTTTCGTGCTCATCGCTGTCATTCACGTTTTTGATAGTGGGTAGATGATCGGGAGGCGGAAGTCTCGATTCCTCCACAATGTACGGATAGGCGTGTAGGGCACTCGAGCCTATCCAAGGTTTAGCGGGCCGGGGTTCATTGCCAGGGTCCTCCAGGCGGCCAGATCATCGTAAACAGATTGCCTTCTACCAGCGCGACCGTGGGCGGCATCAAGAAGGCGTCAATCTGCTCCATTACTGTTTTCAGGCTCGCGCCTTTCGTCTGCAGGCGTGCCTTGCGTAGGAAAACGCGCCATCGCTGCTGCTTGTCTGGATTCTCTGTAAACGCACCTGTCAACGCCTCGGGCGGATGGGCAGGGAGCGCCGTGTTGCGGCCCTCGAAGGTGGTCTGGATAGCCTGGGCCAACCGTTCACCCTCAAAGCGGAAGTGCTGGGCGAGCAGCCAGAGATCGTAGAAGTCCTTCATCCGGCTGTTCGTCAGGCCCAAATGAACAAGGGCCTGAAACTTCTCGGCAATGGCACTCTCGAGCGTGTATCCGAGCAGGCGTGGAGCACCGAAGTCGAGCAGTTCAGGATACTCGACCCAGATCGGGCCTGGCTCGATGGCATCGCCGAAGCCCACATCGAGTTGCATGGGGGTACGTGCGTTGCCCAGGCGGCCGGCGAATTGGATGCGCGCGCCTTGATAGGCCGCCTGCTGGGAAATCTCTTTGCCTTGAACGCTCTCCGGGTCGAAATACATGCCGTCGTCAGGGACATCAAGGTGCAGGCATTCCTGCACGATCTGGATCAGTCGCTCTATGCGACTCGAACCGTGGCCCAGCAGGTCGATGTCGCGCGTCGGGCGGGCTAGGTGCACGTAGTGTGTACGCAATAGCAGCGCGCCCTTCAGCACAAAGCGCTCCGTGTGCGGCGACTGGCTGAGGCGATACAAAAAGCGCTCCATCGCATAATATTGGAGCAGTTCATTGAAGGGTCGCCTGCTCGCCTTAGCCTCGTTGAGCAGGCGCGCATGCACCGAGGCCGCCACGTTCTTGATGTCGCGCCGCGTCATACCAGAGCCTCCAGATAGGGCTGCATGACCCGTTCCACGCGGCAGATGCGAGCATACTTGAGCAACGTACGCGGGCTTGCATCGGTGCGCTCCAGGTACCGCTTCAGGGCTTCAACGGCCACGTCTACACCAATCTTGTTTCTGAACTTGAAGCAATCCGCTACCGTTTTGGCAGCGCTATAGATCTTGACCGGTACGCTGTTGATCTCATGGATCTCAATCCCCTCGCTCAGCGCAAGGCCGGAGTAGTGAAAGACGCGCAGGGGCGGATAGTCCAGTTCCGGTCCACGCATGCCACGCGGGAGTGCGATGTAGACCTCATGAGGAACCTCCAGCGTGATTTCGTGAAAGGCGAGCGCGGAGATGAGGCAGATCACAGCCTCCGAGGAGCGCGTCGCCACGGTTACCAGGTCGGGATCATCCAGCGGGGGAAGGTCAGCCAGGCGGTAGACGCCCCGGCTCACCTGGTCCAGGCGCCTGGTATCACGGAGGTAGTAGAGCGTGCGCGGGTGGATACCGAGATCGATGGCTTCTGAGGTGCGCAGGAGGCCCCCGTGCTCACGGAAGATAGCTTCTGCCTGGGCTGCTTTTTCCGAAGACACACGCTGCATGCCGGACGCATATGTTTTTGTAGCGGGGATAGAAAATACTACATTTATAATTAAATGAATAGCATTTTATCCCGAAAAAATAGAGATGATCCTGGCCCGAAGTCCATGAAAATTGCCAACGTTTTTCTTCGTGCTCATTCTGAACCCGCTCATCCCGAAACTGTGCGAGTCCGCATGGCCGTCGGCGTTTCTAGACGCTGTCAATGTTGCAGCGGTAGTCCTGATAGTAGCGGTGACGGTCTGGATCAGGAAATCAACAGTAAATCAAAGTAAACTGCACCGATTGGGTAGTGCAGAGGCAAAAAAGAAAGGACTATCGGTCATGGAAGCCGCCCTATATGTGCCACGTTCATAGAGGGCGAAGCGCGTACTCCAAAACACTGATTTCTCCGTTCCGTGTATTACCGGACGGTGCCAGACTCTACCGGACGGATCGGGCTGAACGAGGGTCGATTACATGTAACGATGCACATTTACGTGTACAC
>JBHHWM010000038.1:0-25664 GCA_046756545.1 Rhodothermales bacterium
TCGGTTGTTGTCCTGATGGCGTTGTTGATTGGGGCAGGCACACCCTCTTATGGACAAGAGTCCCCCACATGGGTGCACACCGGCGGTCCTCCCGGCGGCCTGGGCTACGACGTCCGTATGCGTCCCGACAATCCAGCAGTAATGTATGTCACCGACGCCTTTGCAGGCACCTTCAGAAGCACCGACGGGGGGCAAACGTGGGTACCCGCCAACCAGGGTGTTACAGCCCGAACGGGCTTTTCGGATGACGCCATCCCCATCTTCTGTCTTACCATCGACCCCCATAACCATGACATCATCTGGGTCGGCACGCAAGGCATGCGCGGCATCTTCAAATCTACAAATGGTGGTGATTCCTGGACGCGCATGGATAATGGCATTGTGGAGATTGAAGGTATCACCTTTCGCGGCTTCACGGTTGATCCACGTACCTCAGACATCGTGTACGCAGCAGGTGAGATTTCCAGTTTTGCCTGGGCAGGAGAGCCTCGCATAGGTCGAGAATTCGACATGACCAAAGGCGTCGTCTATAAGACTATCGACGGCGGCCTGAACTGGCAGGCCGTCTGGCGGGGCGACAACCTCGCTCGCTACATCTGGATCGACCCGCGTAACCCTGACATTCTCTACGTGTCAACGGGTATCTTCGACCGCGAGGCGGCCAACTCGGATCCGGTTGCCGGGACGCCCGGTGGTGTTGGGATCCTTAAGAGTACAGACGCCGGGCAGAACTGGACCCAGGTCAACAACGGACTGAACAACCTGTACGTTGGGACCCTCTTCATGCACCCGGAGAACCCCGACATCTTGCTTGCCGGAACGGGGAACAATCAGTACGACGACGGATCGGGCGTGTACCTTTCCACCGACGGGGCTGCTTCCTGGCAACGGACGTTGACTCAAGGAGCCAACTCCGTAGAATTCTCTCTTTCACATCCCAACATCGCGTACGCCGGCAACCCCGGGGCCATCTATCGCAGCGAAGACGGCGGCCAAACATGGCACCTTATGTCGGGCGGCGGTATCGATGGGTGGGGGTCGCCGGGTGTCCGTGCCGGTTTTCCGATTGATTTCCAAATAGATCCACGCGACCCAAACCGTATCTTTGTGAACAACTACGGCGGCGGGAATTTCTTGAGCGTTGACGGCGGAGAAACATGGACCACGGCCAGCGAGGGTTACACCGGGGCTCAGGTGCGCGACGTCGCTGTGGGTGCCATGAATCCCGGACGGGTCTTTGCAGCCGCCCGCAGCGGCCTCTTTCTCAGCCCTGATGGAGGCGACGATTGGCTGGGGCGGAGCCATCCACCTGCAGCCTCTCTGGAATGGTATGCCGCTGCCATTGACCCTATGATCGAGGACCATATTCTGGCCGCCAATAACTGGGACGGCGTCATCCTCGAAAGCCATGACGATGGAAACACGTGGCGTGCTGCCAGCACGCGACCCGCCGATAATATGAGCTTCCGGGCCATTGTCTTCGCTCCGTCAAACCAGATGATCGTATATGCAGGCACATCCGCGTTTCGCTCCGCAGGGACTCTTGCCAACACCTTGTCCGCTGCGGGGATTTACATCTCACGCGACAGGGGCGCGACCTGGGCCACAGCCAACGACGCCACGTCACAGGATGCCAACGTGACCGCGTTGGCGGTTGACCCGAGCGATCCCCAGGTGGTCTACGCTGCCACAGGCAACCACGGCGTATTGAAAAGCTCCGATGGCGGGCAAAACTGGGATGAACGGAACACCGGTTTGCCAGGCACGCCTCCAACAGCCCTGGCCGTGGCCATCCACCCGACCGACCCCAATGTTGTCTACGTCGGGTTGGAATCCAACGGTATCTACCATAGTACCAACGGCGGCGCGACCTGGCAACAATTGGCCGCTGGTTTGCCTCCGGAATCGAGCATCAGCGATATCGTGTTGAGTCCCGCTGATCCACAATTAGTCTTTATTGCCGACAAGGCCAGTGGTGTCTATCACAGCGTAAATCCTCCAGACGGGTCCTGGGTATTAAACAGCCAGGGCCTGCGTACCCGGCACGTCAACGCGCTGGCATTCTCCGCCGATGGGCAGCATCTCTATGCAGCGACCGAGGGCGAAGGCGTCTTCCGGTTGGATCTGAGCGGACAGCCGCCAGGCGGACCGACCAGCGTGGAACCCGGCGACACCCCCATTACAGCCTTCCGCCTGGAGCAGAATTATCCCAATCCTTTTAATCCCGAAACGATCATTCGCTACACCCTGCGCCAATCGGCTTACGTGAAACTTCGTGTTTTGAATCTGCTGGGCATGGAAGTTGTCACGCTCATCAATAAAGAACAGAAGCCGGGATCTTACACGGTTCAATGGCAGGGCACGGATCGGCATGGCCTCCAGGTTGCCAGCGGCGTGTATCTGTATCAGCTAGAGGCCGAAGGGTTTGTCACGACGAAGAAGATGGTGTTCATCAAATAGGGTAAGAACCTAAAAAAAACAGCACCAGATGTGTTCCTTTGCCGTTGGAATCCGTGAGTGCGCTACCATCAAGACGGTGGGAGTCGGACGAGTCAGGCGAGCGAGAGGAGCCAGTAAGTAGCCCCGGCGAGGAACGCGGCCAACGGTAGCGTCAGCACCCAGGACAGCAGGATTTCGCCCACCACGCGCTTGTTGGCTGCTCGTGTCACCGTGCCGATACCGAAGATGGAGCCGACGGAGACGTGCGTGGTGGAGACGGGCATACCAAAACGACTCGCGAAGACGACCAGCAGTCCTGTAATCATGTTGGCGGTGAAGCCCTGGCCGGGGTTCATCGGGGTAATCTTCTTGCTCATGGTCTCGGCCACCTTGCGCGCGTTGAGCAGGCCGCCCAGCGCCATCGCCACCCCTACGGCGAGCATGCCGTTGGTCATCGCCAATCCCTGAACGGCCAGCAACAGCGCCACGATTTTGGGTGTGTCGTTGAGCCCGCGCGCGAAGCTTACGACCCCGGCGCTCACGTAATGGGCGGCGTCCAGCATTTTCTGCGCGCTGATGCCCAGGACATTCCCCCGGTACACGGAGGTAGAGGGCACTGCCGACATCGAAGGCGCTGCGTTCGGGGTGATCGTGCTGAATGCCAGCGCAGGCACCTCCGACGGATTCGAACCCGGCGTATCGAGGTCACCGAGTACGACCGAGCTCTCTCTGGTGACGCCCAGCCGGATGCGAAGCGCGCGAAAGACCACGTAGGCCAATGCCGCCAACAGCAAGGCCGCGAAAGGACTCAGCAGCAGCGGCAGAAAAAAGGCCGTGCCCAGCACACCGAAATTCACCTGCGTGCCCACAGCCACGACGCCGGTGCCCACCAACGCACCGGTGAGACTATGCGTGGTGGAGATCGGGAAGCCGATCAGCGTGGCAAGGATGACGGTAAGCCCGGCTCCCAACGCCACGGCCAGCAAGAAGTCCGGCGAGGCGGCGACGGCATCCGGCACCAGACCTTTCCCGGAGAAGCGATGCACGAGCGCGCGGGCCAGAAAGACCGACGCTACCGACCCGGCAAACGTGGTTGCCGTAGCCCAGAGCAGCGCCTGTTTATAGTGGGTCGTCCCGCTCCCGAAGAGCGTCGCGACCCCTTTGAAGTTGTCGTTCGCTCCGTTGGAATAGGCCAGAAAGCAGGTGGCTACGAAGAGCAAGACGAGCACAACCATGAAGCTACCCAACAGGATAAGAGAGGGGAAAGGGGCGGTGATCCCGGAGGCATTCTTGCGCTTTCCACCGGAATCATGCCTCTTCTGAGCGGCAAGGCAGAAAAACGTTACAGATGCACACAACGAACAGCGTGGGAACCGGGCTGTGCAACCGGCTCCGAGAAGCGGCGTATTTTGTATATTTTCGAACTCATCCTACCTGTAGATAGAGGGAACTCATGGAATACTTCTGGCCGTTTAGCTGGATTCTCATACCGATCATTGCTATCCTGGTGGGGGCCTTTAAAGAATGGCTCAAATTCAAAGCGAAGCAGCAGCAATTGGGGAGTTCTACGAGAGAATTAGAACAGATCGTGGCCCGGCAACAGGAAGCCCTGGACACGGCCCAACGTCGCCTTCAAAACCTGGAAGCCATCGTCACAAGCCAGGTGTGGGATGTGGTTCACGACGACACGGTGCCGGAGCCGGAGAAAGAGCGCGTGTTGGCCGGGACGCGCATCGTCCTGGACTCGCCGGAGGAGCCGTCTGATACCGAGCGAGCGGCTCGCCTTGCGCGCCGGCTTAAAACATAGGAGCCCCCTTTTATGATGCAGCCGCCTGTCTCACTTAGTCTGTATTGACCCCGATGATTCCCCTCATTTTGCTCGCAGCCGCCTTCGGCATCACGGCCATTCTACTCATCGTGATTCTGGGGCGCTATGCGGATCGCGGCGTCAAGCTGGCCTATGCCGACCAGACGATCAAGGAGTTGAAAGAAAAGCTGGAGGCGGCGGTGGAGAAGCAGGAAAATTTGACGAGCCGCGTCGAGAATGTCGAAGCGATTGTCATCAGCGAAGCCTGGGACTCGCTTCAGAAAGATCCTCTTCCCGAGCCGGCACCTCCACTCTCCCTGCCCGACGAGCCGGACGACCTCTCGAACGAGGAAAAAGCGGCGCGGCTGGCCCGGCGACATCGGTTGTAGCACCGCCGTCAGGCCCCCGGACGCAGCGCGCGGTGCACCGCGCGTGCCATCTCGGCCCCCAGGGCTGCCGACCTCGTTTCATCCGCGATCCCTTCTATGAGAATGATCAGCACGTACGGCTCGCCCCGAACGGGGTAGACGATGGCTGCATCGTGATGGATCTCGGTGATCTCGCCCGTCTTGTGCGCGGTACGAACGCCGTCCGGCAGGCCCGCTGGAATCATGGTGTTGAAGCGCTGGTCGAGCAGGATGTCGATCATCTCGCGGTCCGTGTCGGGCGAGACGGCTTCGCCGCGTTGCAGGGCGTCCAGCAGCGTGGCCAGGTCGGCGGCGGTGGACGTATTGCTGAGGCCCTGCCGGTAGGCCTTAATGTCTTCGACGCCGCGCAAGACGTTCATCGTGGTGGTGCCCAGGCGCTCGCACGTAGCCTGCACCGAGTCCGCCGAAACGAAGTCGATAATGAGGTTCGTGGCCAGGTTCGACGAGACGGTAATCATCTGGTAGACGAGGTCTCGGATCGACATGGAGTGGCCCAAGCGTTCGTAGATGGCGTCGTCCGAGTCGTCTTCGATGCGATACGGCGAGCCGTCGACGATGGAGTGGAACGCGTTTTCCACCCTCAGGGAATCGTCGAGAGAAAAGCGTCCCAACGCGGCTTGCCGGTAAACCTCGATCATCACCGGGACCTTCATCGTGCTGGCGGCATGGAAGGGCCGGTCGCCGTTGAGCTCGAGCACCGTGCCGGTCTGCGCATCGCGCACCGCCACGGCGACCGTTGCCTCCGGATGCTGTGCAAGGAGGGTTTTCAGGGTTTCTTGCAGGGAATGGGATGGGGCAGGCATGGCTTCCGGGCGGCTGTCGCGGCACGCAGTGAGCCCCGCGAACAGGGCCGACATCAGGAGCAGGCGGACGGCGATGGGCATGGGTGTTGGTGATTACGAGGAGGAAAGCGAGGGACGCCGGGTACGTCGTCGCCCGTCGCTCAGATACGGCACGTCCGAATATCCGTAATAAAGATGCCCTTTGCACCGATGTCGGTCAAGTCATCCATGATCCGGTTGATCTCGCGTCGTTTAGCCATCGCTTTGACGGCCACCCACCCTGTTTTGCTCAAGGGGGCCACCGTCGGCGACTCGATGCCGGGCGTAATCACGCAGGCGGCTTCTAACTGCGCCTCCGCGACGTCGTATTCCACCAGCACATATTCGCGCGCGACGATGATCCCGCGCAGCCGTTCTACAAACAGCCGGACGGGCGCGCTTCGGGTGGTCGTTTCGTTCCGCGCAACTAAGACGGCTTCGGTTTTCAAAATCGGGTCACCGATGATCTTCAGCCCGGCTTCGTCCAGGGTGCGGCCCGTTTGCACGACGTCGGCAATCACGTCGGCCACGCCCAGTTGTACGGCAATCTCCACGGCTCC
Source organism: Rhodothermales bacterium (assembly GCA_046756545.1). Taxonomy (GTDB): domain Bacteria; phylum Bacteroidota; class Rhodothermia; order Rhodothermales; family JBHHWM01; genus JBHHWM01. Next base: position 6,056 of record JBHHWM010000038.1, read on the forward strand.
ATCCAGGTGAACGATGTCGGCGTCGATGCCGCGCCGGGCCAGGTCCTGGGCCACCAGATTAGGATAGGACGTAGCGATTCGGTGATGGGTAAGCTGCTCGGGCGTAAGGTCGCGTTCTTTGGGCACGGCATAGTAGAAGGCCGCCTTGCCGAAGCGGAGGGGCAGTAGTTCCTGCACGTCCGTCCGGCTGTCGGACAGCAGGTCGCGCCCCGTGATGCCGAGGTCCAGCACCCCGTTGCTGACGTAGACGGCGATGTCGCGGGGCCGCAGGAAAACGAACGTCACCTCGTTGTCTGCATCGCGCACCATCAACTCACGCCCGATGCGGCGGCACCGATACCCGGCTTCCCGCACGAGTTGCACGGCATCTTCGGAGAGGGCTCCCTTGTTGGGCAGAGCGATTTGAAGCATGGGGTCCCAGGTATTCATGTGCGCCGGCCTAGAGGTGCCGGTACACATCGTCCAGTTCCAGGTTGCAGGCCAGCATCATCACTTGCACATGATAGAGGAGTTGGGAAATCTCCTCGGCGACTCGTTCGCGACTCTCATGTTCGGCAGCCATCCATACTTCGCCCGCCTCCTCCAGAATTTTCTTGCCTATGGCGTGTGTGCCCTGTTCGAGCGCATGCACCGTGCCCGAGGCCGGGTCGCGTGTGGCGGCCTTCTGCTGCAATTCCGCAAAGAGTTCGTCGAACCGTTTCATGCTCTGTGGGGCTTGTTCCGCACCATCTTCGACCGAGCCATTGACCCTAAGATACCCACGAACATCGACTCAGGAGACGGGCGGCATGATCCTTCTTTAGTAATTCGCGGAAGGGACTCGATAGCCATGAGCCAGGTACCAGGCAAGAAGGGCTTCTCGGAGGCTATCCACCCCAAAGAAACCCTTCTTACCCGGCCGGAACCGTACCCACGGCCCGGAATCTATTCCTGAAGAGATCGTATATATTCGACGAGTTCGTTGATCCGCTGCTGGACGATTTCTTCTTTCACGGGCTGGCCGTCTTTGTCGCTCCAGATGTTGCCCCAGATAGGCATATCGCGCGATCCATGCCCTTCCACGACTCTACGCCCATCGATAGTCTGGTAGACCTCGTCCAGCGGAAATACGCCATCGTTATCAGCACTCAACCGGGTGAGGTCGGAGGGAAGAACCGCCAGGTCGCCGGCCATAGCGATCTCTCCGTCGCCTTTTCCCTCGGCACCGTGGCAACTCATGCAATAGGCTTCGTACGACACTCTGCCACTGGCAAGAGGGTCGTCGGGGGGTGCCTGCCGGGTACCCTCGTCGGCACAACCTGCCATCGTTAAAAAGCTGCCCATCAACAGGACAGCGATTAAACAGAGTAGCGAGCCGTGAGGCCTCCCTCCAGGTCGTCTTGTGATCATGGCTATAAATAGATGGTTTAGCATTATGGAACAGGGCTTTTTGCAGGAGTCCGCACACGTCGCGCCCCCCGTAATCCGCCAGAGGGTCTTCTGCACCGCCGAAGGTCGTATCAAGATAGAACACAGGCACCATACATGCCCACCTTACTCTACGCCGCGACGGGTGCCGGCGATGTAAGAGAAGGTTTTACATCTATTGCAAGGAAAAATAGAGAGGTTCGACGGGGGAAGTCCCTACACGGATCCGGAAAGAATATAGCGATGCCTCGGGAGCCGCACAAAGGGATCACTACGGCAGGGATGGATCCTTCGTACAGGCGGAATCCGCCAACCAGGATACCCGGCAAGGTGCCCTAGATCTTCATGCGAACCGTATAAAACGGGAAGAACGGCCCGCGCAGGCTTCGTTCGGCTTCGAACACCCACGTACGGCCTCTTCGCTCGAAGTCGCGTTCGATACGTTCCGGGATCAGCAGCGCAACGCCTACCTCAAAACTGAAGCGTCTCGTTTTCGCTGGATTGGCCCGTTCGTAGCCGACCGCCATCCGGGGACGGACCAGCAGCAGTGTTTCCGTTTCCTCGGCGAAGCGAAGGTTGTATTTATCGGTGGCCTTCATGCGGAAGTAACCTGCATGCACCCCCGGCGCAACGTACACCCCCGACGCATGCCTGACCGGAAGCGTCAGCGCGGCATTGACGATATTGCCGGCAAAAGGCTGGCCGACTCCAACGCTCACAAACGTAGGCGCTCCCACAATTACCTCCACGGCCAGGGTGCGATGCAGCGTGTAGCTCGCCCCGATTCCTATGCCCGACAGGCTGCCGTGGTGAAAGATGAGATGTGTTTTCTTGGAAGAACGGCCATCCTGAGCCCGGGATGGACCTGCACAGAACAGCAGCAAGAGCATCACTCCGGACAGGATTTTCGTCGTTGCCGCAGAGGGAATCTGTATATAAGGTCTACGCATGCCTCCAGTCATGGTCGATCCGACAGGCGGTGGCTTAAAAACCAGTCATAGAGTTCCGGCGTGGAGTAGGTTCTCGACCAGGCATCGTGGCCGGAGCGGTCGTACAGCGTAAAGCGCACGTCGCCGTTGCACGCCTGCAAGGCATCGACCATCGCCTGCGATTGACTGACGGGCACGATGCGGTCGCCCGCGTTATGAAACACCCACGTGGGCACGTCTTTCATGCGGCAGGCCTCCTCGGGGCGCCCCCCACCGGCGATGGGCACCACAGCGGCAAAGCGATCCGGATAGGCGGTGGTAACGAGGAAGGTGCCGAAGCCCCCCATGCTCAGGCCCGTCACATAGATCCGGTCCTCGTCCACCCGAAGGGTCGCCTCCACTTCGTCCAGGAGATCCGCCAGCCGTTCGTTGATCCACGTATCCGGCGGCGGGCTCTGGGGCGCGATCACGATGAAAGGAAAGTCGTCGTGCTCAACGGCATACTTGGGCACGGCGGTATAGAGCGTCGTTTCCTCCTGCGTCTCGACGTGCTGCCCGGCCCCGTGGAGAAAGAGGATCAGCGGCCAGGCATCCCGGCTTTCGTACTGCCTGGGCAAAAAAACAAAATAATCATACCCCTTGATGCGAATGGTGGCATCAGGCGGGACGGCATCGCACCCGACGACGGCGAGCAGCACCGCAAACAGGCAGGCGGTTGTCCTTGCGTTCATAGCTATTGACGGCCAACAGGGAAACCGGAATCTACGACCGGCAAAAGATGGCGGGTGCTGCAAGTATCCTGGTTCGATCAGAAAAAATCCAGGGCATTTCTCGCGGGGACGGGCCGCTGCGAACGGCTCACAAGTTGACCTGCCGGAAGTCGTCGATGAAGTCCGTCAGCAAATCTACCGCCGTATCTTCGATGAACTGGAGTTGACCGGCATAGGTGAGCCCGACCAGGCTGGTTCCCCACGTACCGGCCACGGTGGTGTGCGCCGGGTCGCGGATCAGCCGCACCGACTGGTAGAACCGAAGTTCGACAACGAAGGGGAGCTGCCCCCGGTCGGCCTCCATGATGTTGACGTGGACGTGCAGATAAGGAACGCGTTCGTGGGCCGGCACGGTCGTCTCGTCCAGCACCGGCAGGGCCGTATCCTGAAGCCGGGTCCGGAGGCGAAGGTGCAGCGTCTGAAAATCCAGGCCGTCCTGCTCGACAACGGACCGCTTGCCCTCCACGTTCAACGAGAGGTAAAACCCTTCGATATTTCGCAGCGAGTTGCGCTCGCGCTCCATTTCGGTTTGGGCCGAAGAGGCTATGGCCAACAGGCTCCAGAGACACAGGACGCTCAAGAGGGTGGCGCGCTGAGGGGCAACCATAATGACCTCCTGGGGGATACGTTCGGGAAGCTGGGGCTACGACACCTCCGCTCCACGCCGGACGAGCCTGTGCAGTTTGCCGGGTAGCTCTTTGCCCAGGAACGCCTCGACGCGTTGCGAGACGGCGGCCACGGCGTCGAGGTCGATGCCGGTGTCGAGGCCGACGGACTCCAGGAGGTAGACGGTGTCTTCGGTCGCAATGTTGCCTGTGGCACCGGGGATAAACGGGCACCCTCCCAGGCCCCCCAGCGAGGTGTCGAAGCGCGAGACACCGCAGCGTAGCGCCGCTATGACGTTAGCCAGCCCCAGGCCGCGCGTATCGTGCAGGTGCAGCACCAGGGGCGTATCCCCCACGACCTCTTTTACCGCCGACAGCCGCTCCTCCATCATCACGGGATTCGCCATACCCGTCGAATCGGCCAGCGAGAGCGATTCGATGTCGAGGTCCACGAACCGTTTGGCCATGTCGAGCACCTTGTCGAGGGGCGTGTCGCCGGGCCGGGCATAGCCGAAGACCGTCTGAAAGCCCATCTGAGCCTGCATATCGTAGGCGCGCGCCATCTGCACCATCTCGACGGCCTGTTCAACGGCCTCGGCGACGGTCATGTTGGCATTGTCTCGGCTGTGACGCTCGTTGGTGGCAATCGAGAGATCGACGTAGTGCAGACCGGCCCGGTGCGCCCGTTCGACGCCCTTCGTGTTCAGGGCCAGCCCGGTGTAGCGCACGTCGTCGCGTTCGGGCAGGCGACGGCACAAGGCTTCGGCGTCGGCCATCTGCGGCACCCACTTCGGATGCACGAACGACGTAACCTGGATGATGGGCAACCCGGCATCGGCCAGCGCCCGGATGACCTCCAGCTTGAGATCCGTCGGGATGAACTTTTCTTCGAACTGAAACCCGTCGCGCGGGCCGACTTCGCAGAGCGTGACGCGTTCGGGGAGTTGCATCATAGCTAGGGCGCTTCGTTTGACCGTCAAACCGGTGAGGCGGCACATGCCTTTAACGTGCGGTCATCGAAAAAAAATCCTTGCCGCCCGATGAACCTCCGGACGGCGTGTTCCCGCAGCGCCCGTCGCGCCGAAGAGAGCGACTCGCAACGGGGGAAGGTCCGAAGATCCATGCACCGTGGGTCGGGGTCCTTGCGGCCCCATCATTCCGCGACGACCGGCACCAGCCCCGTCGAGACGACCGGGGCTTCCTCGGCAGTCTGCCAGGGCTGCGACGGCCACCAGCGCTCAACGGCGGGCGGCGATGCCGGGAGGATGCTCTCGCCGGGGCGCGGGATGGCTACCTGCACGCCCGCACGTTCGGCGGCCACGAGCAGCCGTTCCACCGGCTCCGTCCAGCCGTGAAAAGCCAGGTTGAACGTGCCCCAGTGAATGGGCAGCATCAACCTGCCGCGCACCATCCGATGCGCCTCCACGGCTTGCTCCGGCCCCATGTGCACGTCGGGCCAGTCGGCGTTGTACGCACCGCTCTCCATCATCGTCACGTCGAACGGACCGAGGCGCGCGCCGATCTCTGCAAAGCCCGGAAACAACCCCGAATCGCCGCTGAAGAAGACGCGGCGGGTTTGCCCGAGCAGCGCCCATCCGGCCCAGAGCGTGGCATCCCGGTCGATGACCATCCGCCCGGAGAAGTGCCGCGCCGGGGTGCAGACGAGTTCCACGCCGCCGACCGTCACGCGCTCCCACCAGTCGAGTTCGACGATCCGCTCCGGCGGCACTCCCCAGTACTCCAGATGCGCCCCGAGGCCGAGGGGCACGGCAAAGAGGGGCACGCGCTCGCGCAAGGCTTTGATCGTCGGCTCGTCGAGGTGATCGTAATGATCGTGCGAAAGGATGACGGCATCGATGGGCGGCAGGTCGTCGAGCGGGATCGGCGGTGCAAAGAACCGCTTGACGCCGAAAAGGCGACCCGGCGAGGCATAATCGCCCCACATCGGGTCGATGAGGATGCGCTGCCCGTCCATCTCGACGAGCAGCGAGGAATGACCGAACCACGTGATGCGGGGCTCCGCCGAGGCGCTGGTAAAATCCTGCGCCACGCGCCGCACCACGGGCACCGGCTCCGACGGCTCGCGGAGCGGATTATCCTCGAAGAGCCAGCGTTTCAACACCGGCCACATTTCCGGTTCCTGCGGCGGTAGCCGGTTGGCGAACCGCCCGCCTGCGAACTGAGGCGAGCGTTGCAGACGCTCCAGCCGCGCACCCTCGGGCCGTGTGCCAAGGGCCGACCAACTATCTATCATGATGATACCTGTTCCAAGGATGAGTAGCCCCAGGATCGCTCCGACGACGCGCGGCCATTTCCGGCGCTTCACGCGACGCGGTCCGGGGTTCGCTCTTGCATGCTTCATGGGATCGGGGGCTGAAAAGCAGTTACATTAAACAGGCTGTTCTTTAGCGACCTCTTCAAAACGCACGCCCGTCATTTGTTCAGAGACATCCCAGAGCCGCACCGCTACCGCCCGGTCGTGAGAGCGCCGGCTGGAACGCACCTGCGCAGGATATCCTTTCATTTCAAGGAATCCATCCGGTCCGAAAAACGTCCCCCCGGATACGCTCGGCGCTGTGGCGGCGAAGAGCGTGGGCAACGCCCCCTGTTCCGGCGTCATCGCGAAGAACCGGTTGAGGAACCGCACACGCCCGTCGTGTTGCTGAAGGTTGGTAGCCGTCCATCCCGGATGCGCGGCAACGGAGAGGGTGGTGTGCCCGGCGGCCTCCAGGCGTCGCTGAAGCTCGTAGGTAAATAACAGGTTGGCCAGCTTGCTTTGCCCGTAGAACGGCCACGGGGCATAACCCTTCTCGGCGTTCAAGTTGTCGAAGTCGATCTTGCCGAAGCGGTGGGCCTCGCTGCTGACCGTCACGATCCGGGCCTGGCGCGTCCGGTTAATCAGGGGCAGAAGCAGGCCGGTCAGGGCGAAGTGGCCGAGGTGGTTGGTGCCGAATTGAAGTTCGAAGCCCTCCTTCGTGGTGCTGTAAGGCGGAACCATGACCCCGGCATTGTTGATGAGCAGGTCGAGCCGGTCGTGTTGCGCCTGAAAAGCCACGGCGAAGGCACGTACCGACGCCAGGCTGCTCAGATCCAGCGCCATCACCTGGAGGGAAGCATCCGGCAGGTCGTTCACGATGCGGGTTCTGGCCGCATCGGCTTTGTCCAGGCTGCGACACGCCATCACGACATGCGCACCCCGGGTGGCCAGCATGCGCGCGGTCTCATACCCGATGCCGCTGTTGGCTCCCGTAACGACGGCGATGCGCCCCGCCTGGTCCGGTATATCGTCGAAGGTCCAATGGTTGTTCTGGCTCATGGTTCTATGCTATCGTTGGTGTGGGTGGTCACGTTGTGGGCGTCTTACTGCTTCTTGATTAGAATGTTTCATAAAATGAACTATTCAATATAGGAACTTTGCATAATCTTCAATGTATGGACGAGAACCAGGAGGCGAGAAGGTTTCGGAAGTGCACCATCCCGCATGCTGCATCGCGTACTATCAACCCCAAACCAGAGGATCTGCTTTGGCAACGGAGAATCGAATACAAACGTTTGCCCGGCTGCTCCGGCGCATGGGCGTGCTCTTCACGCAAATCGCCTCGCAGCAGTCGTCGGCGCACGAGACGTTCAGCAAGCAGGAACTGTTGGCGGTGGACGTCCTCGGCGTGCGCGGCTCGTGCCGGATGGGTGAGATGGCAGGCCACCTGGGCGTCGTACAAAGCGCCGTCACCCCGCTCATCGACCGCCTCGAAGACCGGAACATCGTCCGGCGTATCCGCAGCCGGGAGGACCGACGCGTCTGGCTGGTGACCTTGACTGAAAGCGGGCTGGAACTCTATGCGGATCAGGAAAAGCTCTACCGGACAATCGCCGCCGAGATGCTCGCATCGCTCGACGAAGCCGACCAGGACACGCTGATCGCGTTGATGGATCGCATCGGAGCGAGGATGGCGGTGACTTAGGAGGTGGAATGTAGCAGGATGCAGCCTGCTCATTCCTTGTCTCCTTTTTTTGCCCCGGTTGCCTGAATGTGTTTACTTGTTTCCTCGATGTCGGCCATCGCCGCCGTAACCTAGATCCGCTTCGGTTCGTTTAGCGCAAGAGAAGCGGAGCATCCTCTCTGTCCATCATCCCCCCTCATTATGAAGCGCACCATTCTCTATGTTTTATGGCTGGGGTCGACCCTCCCGGTGTTGGCTCAACAACCCACCCTCTACGATGAGCCGCTCAGCGACCGTCGCGTTTCCTATACGATAGACGTGACGCTCGACCCGGCCACGCGCACCGTGCGGGGCAGCGAGCGCGTCACCTGGCGCAACCCCGACACCGTTCCGGTGGACGAACTCCAGTTCCACCTCTATCTCAATGCGTTCAAAAACGAGCGCTCGACGTTCATGCGCGAGAGCGGCGGGAGCCATCGCGGCTTCTCGGCGGAAGGCGAGGAACGCTGGGGAGGGGTCGAGATCACCCGGCTACAGATCGCTGCCACCGACGAAGCCCGCCTGGCCTCTACCTACCCGGCTGAAGACGCCGACCTGACCGATCGCATTGTGTTCATCCACCCGGACAACGACCATACGGAGGATCAAACGGTGATATCCGTGCCGCTACCCGCACCGGTCCAGCCGGGCGAGACCATTGCGCTCGATATCGACTTTGAATCCAAGTTGCCGAAGATCGTCGCGCGGACGGGCTGGCAGGACAAGGAGGACGGCACACCGTTTTTCATGGTGGCCCAGTGGTTCCCCAAGCTCGGCGTCTACGAAGTGCCCGGCCAGCGCTACGTCCCCCAAGATGCCCCGCACGGCGCGTGGAACACGCACCAGTTTCACGTCAACAGCGAGTTCTACGCCGATTTCGGCACCTACAACGTCACGATGAAGGTGCCCGCAAACTACGTCGTCGGGGCCTCGGGCGTGCGAACCAGCGAGACGGAGGACGGCGATACCCGCACCCTGGTGTATCGCGCCGACGATGTACACGACTTTGCCTGGACAGCCAGCCCTGCCTTCCTCGAATACACCGACACCTGGCGACACGTCAACCTGCGCCTGCTCCTCCAGCCCGAACACGAAGCGCAGGTCCAGCGCCACTTCGATGCCGCCAAGGCCGCGCTCGAAGCCTACGACGACTGGGTGGGCGAGTATCCGTATTCGACGCTCACCCTGGTAGACGGCCTCGGCGGCAGCAACGGCATGGAATACCCGACGCTGATCACGTGCGGCACGGCCTACATGCTGCCCGAATGGGCTCGGTTTCTCGAACTGGTCACGATCCACGAGTTCGGGCACCAGTATTTCTACGGGCTCCTGGCCAGCAACGAGTTCGAAGAAGCCTGGCTGGACGAGGGGATGAACTCGTACATCGAAACGCGCATCATGGACACGGTCTATGGAGCCGGATCCGCCCTCGATTTTCCCGGCCTCCGCCTGGGCGACGGGGAGGCCCAGCGTCTTGCCTACACGAAAAGCGCGCCGTCGCGAGGAGCCCTTTTCACCCGGTCCTGGGACTACCAGTTCGGTGATTACGGCAAAGCTTCCTACAGCAAACCGGCCACGGTGATGAACACCCTGGAACGCTATCTCGGCTGGGAGAAGATGCGCCGGTTCCTGCGCACCTACTACCAGCAATGGCGCTTTCGCCACCCCACCACGCGGGATCTCATCGAAGTGGCGGAAGAGGTCGCCGGGGAGGACCTCGACTGGTTCTTCGACCAGTTCGTCTACGGTACGGCCGTCGTAGACTATGCCGTCGACCGCCTCCGGATCGAACGCATCGATCCGCCTGAGACCACAACCTCCGACGAGGCGAAGGCATGGTACGAGAGTGAAGTGCGCGTAGAGCGCCGCGAAGACGGGGTCTTTCCGCAAACCCTCCGCGTGCGCTTCGATGATGGAAGCGAAGAAACCATCGCGTGGGACGGCACAGAGCCCTGGCGAAAATTTACCTTCGAAAAACCGGCACGCGTGGTCGAAGCCTATCTGGACCCGGAAAACACCGTCTGGCTCGATGTCAACCGGCTCAACAACCGCCGCGTTACCCGGACCGACAACACGCTGGCCCGGAAGCAGCACTTCAAAGCGACCGTGTGGGCACAGCAACTCTTTTACCTGATCAGCAGCCTGTTCTGACGTGGGACATCACCTTCTGCCTTTTCAATGGCCCATGTACCCCTTCCCAATGACCGATATCTCTTACCCCTCTGCATCATGATTGGAAAAAGCATCTCCGCCGGTCTTCGAGGCATTCGCCGTCGTCCGGGGCTCGTCGTTCTTTTGTATGGAGTGAACCTGGCGTTGGCCCTGATCCTGACGGTTCCTGTCTACATCACGCTTGGAAATACCGTCGGCCTCTCCGGGTTTAGCCCGGACCTGGCGCGCGACTTCGACCTGGCGCTCTGGGCCGACATTATCGAGGATGCGGGCTCAATGCTCCGGGCGTTGCAATTCCAGCTTCTCTGGATGATTCCGGTATACCTGATCTGGAAAGCGGCAGCCGACGTCGGGCTGATTCATGCGCTACGCGGCGACGGCATTCGCTCCTTCTGGCAGGGGGTGGGACGGTATACCGGCAAGGCGGTGCTGGTCGGGCTGATCTACCTGGTCGTGGTGGGTGCCGGCATCCTGGGCATCGTTCTGTTGATAGGAGGGCTCTCCGCGATCTGGCCCGGCGAGGTCGGCCTTTTCTGGATCAACGTGGTCCTTGCTCCCTTGCTGCTCATCGGCGGCCTGGCCGTGCTCGACCTGATGCGCGACTATGCCAACAATGCGCTGGTCATCAGCGAGCAGGGCGTTTTTCAGGCCGTGCTTACCGGAGCCGGGTGGCCTTTCCGGCACGCGCGGGCCGGGTGGCTCTACCTGGCCTGGTTCGTGCCTGCTGCGTTGCTGCTGGCCCTCCCGACCCTGCTGGACATGAACACGCTGGCGGCTACCGGAGGCACGATCTGGCTCCTGTTCTTGCTGCAACAGGGAGGGCTGCTCCTCCGTGCTGCTGTGACCGTCGGCTGGATCGGGAGTGAAGTGGCGTTCTACGAATCCGTTCGGCTCCAAGAAGCCCCCCGGATAGCATCGGACATGGAGGCCGATGCGGCGACGTTCGACCCGGCGCTCGGAACCGAACCGACGGGCCTGGCTTCGGCGTGAGCCCTTTGAAGGGTGAAGCAACCCGGAGTGGAGGGAAAAGAGAAGGCCGGACGCCGGAAGCGCCCGGCCGTTCTCACCCGAGGGCATCCTTCGTGTCCCCAAAGCAAGGGATGTCCTCGTTTCCAGGTGTACGGCCGAGAAGGGCTCTTAGTGCGTGCCCGAAGGGGGCGTGAGCACGGCTGCCAGCAAATCCCGCACCTCTTCCGATTTGGGCATAGAGACCGTGTCGGGTCCCAGGTCGAAGAAGGCATCATTCAGGAAGGCGGCCAACGCCAGGCGTTCGGCCGGCGGCGTATCATTGGCGTCGAGCACCTGCATGAACTGATCCCAAAACGGATCTTTGATCTGCCCGGCGACGTAGCGCGCAAACAAAAAAGGCAGAGGCGAAAGGGGGGCGGCGGGTCGGAGCGAAGCCTGTGATTGCATGACGAATCCTCTGAGTTGGCTACAAGGTCTCCGTGGCTGGTTCATGCAACAGACAAAATTCGGACCAACCTTCGCCCCAACGAAGCATACGCCCTACCGCCGGACGATAAAAACCACGACGGGGGTAATTATTACTCAGGACCCAACGAACAAGGATGCACCAACCAACCTCAAATATCAAAAATACCGGTCGATGCATGTCTTGCACGACGCGCACGTCTCCCAAGCGCCCGGCCGGAGCAGACAGACTGAACGTTTGTTTCCCTCCGGTATGAAAAGATTTCCCCCTCGCCGGGCGAAGCGTCCCCTTCGGCGGGTTAGACGTGCAGCACCGGTGCTGCCAGGTCGAACCACCCCTGCACCATGGCCTCCGTAGTGCCGTCGGCCCGACGATGCGCGTACTCGTTGGTCGTTTTATTATAGAGGTAGTCCTCACGCCACTCGTCGATGTGAGCTACCGTTTCCTGCAACGCCTCAATCACGAATCGCAACTCGTCGTCGGTCATGGTCGGATGCAGCGAGAGGCGCACCCAGCCGGGCTTGGCCGAGAGATCGCCGTGCTCGATCCGGTCGGTAATGTAGTGCGACTGGTCGAAGCTCACGTGCAGGAGGTAGTGTCCGTAGGTGCCTGCGCACGAGCAGCCGCCCCGCACCTGGATGCCGAAGCGGTCGTTGAGCAATCGCACCAGCATGTTGTAGTGGATGCCCTCGACGTAGAACGACACGATGCCGAGGCGATCCTCCACATGATCGGCCAGGATATGCAGCCCCGGTATGCGGCGCAGGGCCGGCAGCGCCTGAGCCAGCAGTTCATGCTCACGGGCCAGCAACTTGGCAGTGCCCATCTCTTCCTTCAGACGAATGGCCAACGCCGTCTTGATGGTTTGCAGGAAGGCCGGGGTGCCGCCGTCCTCGCGCAGTTCGATGTCCTGGATATAGCTATGCTCGCCCCAGGGATTCGTCCAGTTGACCGTGCCGCCGCCGGGAAGATCGGGCACGCGGTTGTGGTAGAGGGCCGAGTTGAACACGAGAACAGCCGCCGTGCCGGGTCCTCCCAGAAACTTATGCGGGGAGAAGTACACGGCGTCGAGGCGCGCTTCCGGGTCGGGCGGGTGCATATCGATATCGACGTACGGCCCCGAGGCTGCGAAATCCACGAAGCAAACGCCGCCGTGCCGGTGCATCAGCCGCGCGAGCGCATAGTACGGCGTGCAAATGCCCGTCACGTTCGAGCAGGCCGTAAAGGCCCCGATCTTGAGCGTGCGGTCGTGGTATTTCTCTAGCGCTTTCTCAAGATGTGCCGGATCCACCAACCCCTTCTCGTCCGGTGGCAGCCATTCCACGTCGGCGATGGTTTCGAGCCACGACGTATGGTTGGAATGATGCTCCATATGGGTGACAAAGATAACGGGGCGGTCCTTTTCCGGCAGGTGAAGGTGTTGTTGAGCCTGCTCGGGGATCCGCAGCCCCAGGATCCGTTGCAACTTGTTGATCACCCGCGTCATCCCGGAACCGGCGGTGATGAGCACATCGTCCGGCCCGGCATTGACGTGGCGTTTGATGATCTCCCGCGCGTGATGATAGGCGCACGTCATAGAGGTACCGGTGACGCTGGTCTCGGTGTGTGTGTTGCCCACGTACGGCCCGAAGCGCTCGCGCAGAGCGTTCTCGATAGGCGCATACAGGCGGCCGCTGGCCGTCCAATCGGCATACAGGATGCGTTGAGGACCATAGGGCGTATCGAAGATCTGATCTTGCCCGATAATCTGACGGCGGAAGGGGTGGAAGTACTGCTCTAATGATTCCATGACAATACGCGCACACGCTGGCGGAAAAACACTGGCTCCAGGGCCGGTTTCAATATACGAAGGGGATGCCGGGTCAAAGCCACTATGGAGGAGAATCTGCCGTCAATTCAGCACGATCTCTTTACGCAGGCGGGCGACGGGGATGTTGAGTTGTTCGCGGTACTTCGTCACCGTGCGGCGGGCGATCTGGAAACCGCGTTCTTCGAGAAGCCTGGCAATCTTTTGGTCCGAGAGCGGTTTCGTTTTGTCCTCGTTGCCGACGATGCCCTCGATGATGGCTTTTACCTCTTTATTCGATACATCTTCGCCGCTCTCGGTGGTCAACCCTTCGGAGAAGAAGTACTTGAGTTCATAGACGCCGAAGTCTGTTTGGACATACTTACCGTTTACCACGCGGCTGACCGTAGAAATATCCATGAGGATGATGTCGGCCACATCCTTGAGGATCATGGGCCTGAGGTGTCCCTCTCCGTACTTGAAAAAATCCTCCTGCAACTGCACGATGGCGTCCATCACCCGGAGCATCGTCTGGCGGCGCTGGTTGATGGAGTTGATGAACCAACGGGCCGACTCAAACTTGTTTTTGAGGAACTGCCGTGTTTCTTCATCAATGCCATTGACTCCCCTGGCTCCGCGCTTGCGTTCGGCTGAGAGCTTTTCGAGCATCCGACGGTATTGCTTCGAGACGCGGAGTTGCGGCGCGTTCCGGCCGTTGAGCATGATGATAAACTCGTCGCCGGTGAAGCGGACGGTGAAGTCGGGCGTGATGTAGTTTTGCTGGGCGGTGAACTCGCCTTCGCCGGGCTTCGGGTTGAGGCGCTGGATGAGATCGAAGCCCGCTTTGAGTTCAGCGTCTTCGATACGCAGCTTCTTTTTGATGGCACTGAAATGCTTCATCGTGAAGGCTTTGTAGGCCTTCTCCAAAATATCGATGGCGACCTCACGCCCCGTCGTATCCTCGGGCATCACGTAGAGTTGAACGAGCAGGCATTCGCGCAGGTCTCGCGTGGCGATGCCTACCGGTTCGAGTTGTTGGATGCGCCGGAGGACGCGCTCGACGTCATCCTCCGTGAGCATCTCGCCGTGGTTGAACATGATGTCATCGACAATGGACTCCAGCGCACGGCGCAAATACCCATCCTCGTCAATCGAGCCGATGATTTGTTCGGCGATGAGCGTGTCGATGTCGTTGAGGTTGAAAAAGGCGAGTTGGTCGCGCAGATGCTCGGCCATGCTGACGCGGGCCGGCATCGGGAGGTCGGGTCGGTCGTCCTCATCGCGGTTGTGATCTACACGAGCCTTGTAGCCGTAGAGATCGTCCGGGTTGTTGAGGAGTTCGTCCCAGTTGTAATCGTCCCCATTGTCGCCTTGCTCTTCGGATGCTTCTTCAGCATCCTTACTCTCATCCTGAGCGGCTTCGGGCTCGCTGGTGCGTTCTTCTTCCTCGTCGAGGCCTTCCTCCAGCAAGGGGTTCGACTCCAACTCGCTTTTGATGCGCTGTTCGAGCGAGAGCGTCGGCAGTTGCAGCAGCTTGATGTACTGAATCTGCTGCGGCGAGAGCTTCTGCTGGAGCTTTAACTGTTGCCTGAGATTAAGCATGGAAACTACCGTTGTTCTCAATCATCGCAATCCATTCAACGCGTGAACACGATGTTCGCAGACTTTCCGGAACGACTGGTACCAGGCTGCGCCATACTTGCGTTCGAACGCCTCGCGCAGCAAGGCGACAAGCTGTATGTTGTGGCGACGTCCGCGTTTGCGAGCCGTGTTACACAACCTGACCTGCTCATAGTTGAGCACATCGTACTCGCCGATGCGCTCGATGCGGACGGGGAAAAGATGGCAGGAAATAGGCTTGGGGAAATCGATACGGCCGGCTCGATGGGCTTTCTGGATAGCGCATTGGGCCACCGAGCCGTCGTAGGTGACGAAGATACACTCGGCCTTTCCGATACAGGTCGTGGCATACTCACCCGGCTCCACCTCTTCCCATACCCCCTTCTTGTTGATAACCTGGAGAGCTTCACGAGAGAGATGCTTGCGCACACGCGGCAGGATAGCCTCAAGCTCGGCGCATTCCTCGGGCTCCAGCGGGGCTCCGGAGTCCCCCTGTACACAACAGGCTCCCTGACAGGCTCCCAGATTACAGGCAAACGGCGCATCGAGCAGCTCGTCTGATATGAGTTTATCCTCGACTACAAACATAATGCCTGAAACGTAGGACTATCGAATTTGTTTGTCAACTTACGGAACGAACTCTCGGGGGTCGTAACCGAATTGTTATTCCCCTGAGGCAGAACAGTGGGAAGAGCAGGGGAGAAGAGGGAGTCATGCAGGGTAGTAGGGCTCGTATCGGATAGCTCCCTCCTATTCTTTAGTCATCCCCTATGCTTCGAAAAACGAGGGATCCGACATAGCCCTGTCACAACCGTCGCGTATCTTATCGTACATTCCCTCCGGAAGCTTCACGCAATGGCCTTATGGTGGATCCGAGATCCGACGCCCTATCGCCGGGCATGCATCGCCCGGAAGAAGATTACGAGAAAATGCTGCGACCGCAGTCCCTCGACGAATTCGTCGGCCAGCAGAAGATCAAGGATAACTTGCGCATCTTCATGACGGCGGCCCTGCAACGCGGCGAATCGCTCGATCACGTGCTGCTCTCCGGCCCGCCCGGCCTCGGGAAGACCACGCTGGCCTACATCATCGCCGAAGAAATGGGTGCCGGCATCACAACCAGCAGCGGCCCCGTGCTCGACAAACCGGCCAGCATTGCCGGCATCCTGACGAACCTCAACGAGGGCGACGTCCTCTTCGTCGATGAGATCCACCGGCTCAGCCCCATCGTCGAGGAATACCTATACTCGGCGATGGAGGACTACCACATCGACATTGTGATCGACTCCGGCCCGAACGCGCGAAGCGTGAAGCTCACGTTGCCGCCGTTTACACTCGTCGGAGCCACCACGCGCAAGGGTTTGCTGACGGCTCCGTTGCGCGCCCGCTTCGGCATCGATTTTCGCTACGACTATTACACGGCAGATCTACTCAAGCAAATCGTGCTGCGCTCGGCCCGCATCCTCGGCGTGACCATCAGCGACGACGGCGCGTTCGAACTGGCCCGCCGCAGCCGGGGCACACCGCGCATCGCCAACCGCCTGCTGCGGCGGACGCGCGACTTCGCCGAAGTCGAAGGCGACGGACGCATCACGACGGCCATTGCCAGCTATGCCCTCGACGCCCTCGACGTGGACCAGGAAGGCCTCGACGACATGGACCATCGCATCCTGCTGACGCTCATCGAAAAGTTCGGCGGAGGCCCCACCGGGTTGTCGAACCTGGCCGTCTCGGTGGGCGAAGACGCGGGCACCATCGAAGAGGTCTACGAGCCGTACCTGATCCAGGAAGGCTACCTCGAACGCACGGCGCGAGGCCGTATCGCCACGCCGCGCTCGTACGCCCACTTCGACCTGGAACCCCCGGCACGCACGGGAGAATTGTTCGAGCGTTGAGCGTTGTCACGGTACAAGGAGCAAACGCGTTCTAACGGCTTGCGTAGAAGTCGTGGCGCAGGGTGGCGGTGAGGCGCTCGGCGGTGAAGTCGGCGAGATGTTCGAGCGCCTCGATCATCTCCTCGACGGAGAGTTTGGAGAGCGCATGGGCCGTATAGACGTTGCCGAAGGTAGTGCCCCAGGCCGGAAAAGCGCGCGCGACGGGTTCTATTTCACGCACGCGTTTCTTCCAGATAACCTCGCGGGTCCGCCGGTCGATGAGCAGCATCGCGGCGTCCACCTCGAAGTGCGCCTCGGCCTCCCACGAATCGGCGACGAGGCCGTAGTCGGCAATGCGGATGTCGAGGATGAAATCGGCGGCAGCAGGAACGGGGACGGGCCGGTAGCCCAGGGTCGGCGCGCTTTCGCGAAGGGCGCGGCGGGCGACACGGTCGGCCACATCGACGTAGGCGAGGGCGCTGTCCATGCGTTGCTGCGCCTTCCGGGCGGCAGCGTGCTTCATGACGGCGCTACCTACCCGGAAGACCGAGCCCAGCACATCCTCCGGGTCGATGCGCGCATCGTAGAGTTGATCGGTGAAGACCGCAGGACGCGGCGGAATGTTGGCGACGACGGCCACCCCGGCATCGGAAAAGTCATATTCGTGCAGCCGATTGGAACTCCCGCAGCCGGCGAGCAAGATAATAGCCGCAATCGGCACCCCCAGGCGCACAACAAAGAGCTTGGCGACTTTCATAGCAGCGAACCTATAACGCATAAAAAACGGACACACACAGGCCGGAAAGATGCTGCTCGTGTGTGTCCGTATAGCCGCTGCCCGGCGCACGCGGGTAACGAAGCCGAAGCATGGCCTCACTCTTTGACGATATCTTTACGAAGCGCCGTCTGCATTCGCTCCGAGGCAAACGCCGTGAACTCTTCGAGCGCCTCTTCGAGGTCGGCTTCCGTGATGTCCTTCATGCGTTGCCCCCCCAGCTTTACTTTGAAAGAACTCACGCGATTCAACCGTTCTCTCCAGATGACTTCCCCTTTTTCCTGGTCCCACATCAGCGCTTCCGACTCGATGTAGAAACTCGCGGAGTTTCCTGAATAGCTCACGCGGAGTCCATAATCGTAGACACGGAAGTCCAGCACGTAGTCCGCGTTTTTCGGGTCGTTCGAGATGACGGTGCCGAGTTCATCGGCACCCGTACGGATCATTTCACCGGCGATCCTGCCCGGAATGTCGGCGTGCTTCGTGGCCGCCTTGAGCACGCTCTGAAGCCGTTCCAACTCCCTGCGCTCCGCCAACAAGACTCCTGGAAGACGCCGGTCGGAGACCGCCAGCAGCGGATGACGCACCCTGGCATCCGGCGGAAAAGCAGCCGTAGCCGCGATGCGACGCCCTTCAAACACTTTTTGAGGCAATCGTGACGAGGCACAGCCCGCCACAAGCAAGACGGCGAGCAAAGAAACGGAACGAAGCAGGTACACCGTGCGACGGTTCATAACAACCTCCCGGGGTCGATGGAACGTGGGCAGTGGAGGGATACTACTCTGTTACAACACGATCTTCCGGAACGTAGCGAACCGGAGGAGGGAGTGTATTATTGCTCGCCATTTATTCTTATACTATGGCCTCCCTCCCCCTCTCTTGACAAGAATTATTCCACAACTGCAAGAAGGAACCATGCCATACGTTGTAGCCGAGCCGTGCATCAACTGTAAACACACCGATTGCGTAGAAGTCTGCCCGGTGGACTGCTTCTACGAAGGCCCCAATTTCTTAGTCATCCATCCCGACGAGTGTATCGACTGCAACGCCTGCGTGCCGGTCTGTCCCGTCGAGGCGATCTACCCGGATGACGAACTGCCGGAACAATGGGCGCACTATGCCCAGTGGAACGAGTACCTGGCCACGCAATGGCAGGAAATGGGGTATAACATCACCGAGAAGAAAGACGCCCTCCCCGACGCCGAAGAATGGGCCATGCGCGATAAAACCGAACAGGACATCCTCACCTGGGACACGGACGAGTAAGACGCCCTTGCAGAAGGGTGTTCGGTTTCGGATTGTTTCCCGATCCAAGTGTAGCCTACGAAAAAGCCGCGCCGGTCGATGCCAGCGCGGCTTTTTTGTAAGGCGATTCGTTGGATGGTGCCAACCCCAACGCGCTCAGGTACCTGC
The DNA here is from genome assembly GCA_046756545.1 of Rhodothermales bacterium. Lineage (GTDB taxonomy): Bacteria > Bacteroidota > Rhodothermia > Rhodothermales > JBHHWM01 > JBHHWM01. Next base: position 24,822 of record JBHHWM010000038.1, read on the forward strand.
CGAATAGTCGGTGGCGTAGGTCACCTGCTCGTCGGTGAGCGTGTCGATCTCCAGGCCCATCGTTTCGAGCTTGATGCGCGCGATCTCCTGATCGAGTTCGTCGGGCAGGTCGATCACTTGCGCTTCCAATTGCTCGCCGCGCTTGTGAGCCTGCACCAGGCGCAGGTGTGCCATAAACTGGTTGGCGAAGCTCATGTCCATCACCTCGGAGGGGTGCCCCTCGGCAGCCGCCAGGTTGACGAGGCGTCCGTCGGCCAGGATAAAGATTTTCCTGCCGTTTTCCAGCGTATACTCGCGGTTGTCCGGGCGGATCACGCGGGCGTCGGTCGAGAGTTCGGCCAACTCGACCAGGTTGATCTCGACGTCGTAATGGCCGGTGTTACAGACGATGGCTCCGTCCTTCATCTTGATGAAGTGATGGCCCCGGATGACGTCCTTCATGCCGGTCGCTGTGACGAAGATGTCGCCGACCTCGGCCGCCTGGTCCATCGTCATGACCCGGAAGCCTTCGAGCGTGGCTTTCAGGGCCGCCGTCGGCTTGATCTCCGTGACAATCACGTTGGCTCCCAGGCCCTTGGCCCGCATGGCTACGCCGCGTCCGCAGTGCCCGTAGCCCGCCACGACGAAGTTCTTGCCTGCGATCAGCACGGAACTGGCGCGCAGGATGCCGTCGAGGGTGCTCTGCCCGGTGCCGTAGACGTTGTCGAAGTCCCACTTGGTCTCGGCGTCGTTGACGGCATAGACGGGGTAGAGCAGCTTGCCGTCGTCGGCCATGGCGCGCAGGCGGTGTACTCCCGTGGTGGTCTCCTCGCTGCCGCCGATGATATGGTCGGCCAGTTCGGG
>JBHHWM010000039.1:0-25530 GCA_046756545.1 Rhodothermales bacterium
TCCCGGCCCTGCGAGCCTCTGAAAAAATAACCTTTTCTGCCTGAAAAGCAAGGAATCCACACTCCCGTCATCTACCCCCAAAAACCATGGACGTCCCTCAAGCGGCCTACGAGCGCATTCTCGAAGAGATCGGCAGCGACAAGAGCCCCGTCGGCATCGACGCCCGGCACGCGCACGTCATCATCATCCACAAGCTCCTGGAGATCGAAGAACGGCTGACGCGCATCGAACGCGAGTTGCAGATAGGCGATAAGTACAACGTCTGAGACGCCGATGAAAGACTACTTTGTGCATCTCTTCCGGTACAACGACTGGGCCCACCGTCGCCTCTTGCAGGCCATGGCCCGGTTGGAAGAACCGGAAGACGCACAGGCGCTGTTTACGCATGTCATCCTCTCGCAGCAGCGCTGGCTGGAGCGCGTCCGGGATCAATCGACCCTGGGGCGTCCGTGGTTCGGGCCGCCCACCTACGACCTGGGCACCTGCGAACACGCCTGGGCCGCCAGCCTGCACGCCTGGCTCGACACCCTGGAAGCCATCGGCGACGACGGCCTGGCCCGTACCCTGCGCTACCAATCATCCGAAGGACCCGTCTATTGCTCGACGGTGCAGGAGGTCGTCATTCAACTGAACAACCACTCGGTCCACCACCGCGCACAGATCGCCCGGATGATCCGGCAGCAGGGCCACACACCGCCGGAGACGGATTATATTTTCTTTTCGAGACACCCCGGATGAGCACCCTCCGACGAACCGACGGCGAGATGACGCCTCATCGAACAAGCAAGCGCCCCCTCTTCGATGCGTCGGCTCCCCGATTCTTCGATTCAACCCGAGACGCGGCGCGTCGACCGGCACCCTGTACCCCCCCACTCTCCTCCCTGTAAACCCAAGTCTGAGGCCCGCCTCATGAACCATCGAGTGCATCCAACGAGCCACTTCCCTGTTACCGGCCTGATCCTGACGCTTGCCTGTCTTTTCCTGCTTTCAGGGTGTAACCGGGCGGCCCCACGCGCCGACCGGCCCAACATCCTCTTCATCGCCGTCGACGACCTGCGCCCCGAACTGGGTAGTTATGGGAAGCCCTACGTGAAAAGCCCGAACATCGACCGGCTGGCGCAGGAAGGAATCACGTTTACGCGGGCGTACGTGCAGCAGGCCGTGTGTAATCCCTCCCGGGCGAGCCTGTTGACCGGGCTTCGGCCCGATGCCCTCCGGGTGTGGGACCTGCAAACCGACTTCCGTGAGACGGTACCGGAGGTCGTCACGCTGCCCCAGTATTTCAAGCAGCACGGCTATCACGCCGTCGCCATCGGGAAGATCTACCATAATACGCTGCCGGATTCCCTGTCCTGGAGCGAACCCAAACTGCATATCGAAGGGTATCCCTTCGACCCCGACGCCGTGTACCGGAAGCCGGAAAACGTGGCCTACCTGGAGACCCGCCGCGAAGCCATTATCGCGCAAGGCAACCAGGATCGATACATCGACCAGCTCGGACAGTGGTATCTGAAGGCAGTGGCTACCGAGGTCGTAGACATGCCGGACAACGTCTATTACGACGGAGCCCAGACGGACGTAGCCATCGAAAAGCTGAACGAGCTAAAGGACCGCGACGAACCCTTTTTCTTTGCCGTCGGATACTATCGCCCCCACCTGCCCTTCAACGCTCCCAAGAAATACTGGGACCTGTATGATCGAAACACGATCCCGATAGCGGAAAACAACTACGTACCCCACAACGCGCCGATCATGGCGATCAATACCCTGCGTGAGTTGCGCGGCTACCGGGATTTCCATGACGCGCCGACCACCCACGAAGGCCCTCTGACCGAGGAACAGACGCGCTTGCTACGGCACGGCTACTTCGCCTCCGTCAGCTACATCGACGCGCAGGTGGGCCGGTTGCTCGACGAACTGGAGCGCCTGGGCCTACGAGACAATACCATCGTCGTGCTATGGGGCGATCATGGATGGAAACTGGGCGAGCACGGCAGTTGGGCCAAGATGACGAATTATGAGATCGACACGCGGGCACCGCTCATCATCAGCGCTCCCAATGCCGGGGAAAACGGACGGCAAAGCAACGGGATCGTCGAGTTTGTCGATATCTACCCGACCCTGGTCGAACTGGCGGGGCTGCCGGTCCCGGAAGGGCTGGAAGGGATCAGCGCCGTTCCTCTCCTCAACGACCGGGAGCGTCCCTGGAAAAAGGCCGCCTTCAGCCAGTTCCTGCGCGAAGGCATCTGGATCGCCCCCGACAGCATCGTGTATATGGGCTATAGTATCCGAACGGATCGCCATCGCTATGTGGAATGGATGAACTGGGACACGAAAGAATACGTGGCCTACGAATTGTATGATCACCGAACGGACCCCGATGAAAACGAAAACATAGCCGGCGTTCCGGAGCAGGCAGCCCTCGTAGAGGTCCTCTCAAAAAAACTCAGGGCTGGCTGGCAGGCGGCCCTGCCTGATTAATCCCCTAAACTCTCTGCTCTTCACCTAGAAAAGCCCGATGGCATCCACGTCGAGGGCTACATGGTAGCCGCGCGGCGGGTTGCCGAACGAACGTGACACGGCGCGCAGCACATCCTGGAGTTGGGGGGCGTTGCGAGGCGCTTTGATGATGGTATGATAGCGGTACTGCCGCTTGACGCGCCCGACGAACGCCGGCTCCGGCCCCAGCACCTGCACCGAACCGCTCACCTGCTTGTTGAGCAATGCCGTCCAGCGCCGCGCCACCTGAGCGACGTTCTCTTCCTCCGGCCCGCGAAACTCGACGCCGACAACGCGCCCGTAGGGCGGATAGCCGAACGTCTTTCGTTCGGGCAACACCGCGTTGGCATACCCGTCGTAGTCGTGCGCCAGAATGTAGCGCAAGACGGGATGCCGGGGATTGCGCGTCTGGAGCATCACCTCGCCGCGTAGTTCAGCCCGCCCGGCGCGGCCCGCCACCTGTGTCAAAAGCTGGAAGGTGCGTTCTTCGGAGCGGAAGTCGGGCAACTGCATCCCTACGTCGGCGTTGATGACTCCCACGAGTGTCACGCGGCTGAAGTCGAGCCCCTTGGCCACCATCTGCGTGCCGATGAGGATGTCGGCCTCGCCCCGGCCGAACCGGTCGAGAATCTTGTGATGCGCGTTTTTGCGGGTGGTGGTGTCGAGGTCCATGCGCAGAATCGTCGCGCCGGGAAAATGGCGTTCCAGTTCTTCCTCGACGCGCTGCGTGCCGGTGCCGAGTTGGCCGAGGTCGGTGGAGCTGCATTGAGGACAGGCCGACAGCATGCGTTGGGTGCGCCCACAGTAGTGACACCGTAATTGCCGCTTGGGCTTGTGATAGGTCATCGTCACCGAGCAGTCGAAGCACGTCGGCACGAAGCCGCAATCCCGGCACTCGATGACCGGCGCGTAGCCCCGGCGGTTTTGCAGCAAAATCACCTGCTCGCCTCGCACCAATCGATCTTCGATGGCCTGGCGAAGCGTCTCGGAAAGGGCTCCGTGCAGCCGGTGTTTCTTCCGCTCCAGCGTCAGGTCGATGATCTGGATGTCGGGGAGCGGTGCGGCGACGTGGCCGGGCACGGGGACACGCTCGGGCATCTCCAGCAGCGTGTACTTGCGCGCGCGGGCGTTGCGGTAGCTCTCCAGGCTGGGTGTGGCCGAGCCGAGCACACAGACCGCCTTGTTCATCTGCGCCCGCACCACCGCCACGTCGCGCGCATGATAGCGGGGAGCCGGGTCGAATTGCTTGTACGACGGCTCGTGCTCCTCGTCCACCACGATCAGGCCGATGTTCGACAGCGGCGCGAGCACCGCCGAACGCGGCCCGATGACGACGGTATAGCGCCCGTTACGCAGGCTGCGCCAGGCATCATACCGCTCACCCAGGTTCATCCGCGAGTGCAGCACCGCGATCCGGTCGCCGAAGTGACGACGGAAGCGTTGCACCGTCTGCGGCGTCAGGGCAATTTCGGGGACGAGGATGATCCCCGTCTGTCCTCGTGCCAGCACCTTTTTGAGCGCGGCGATGTAGACTTCCGTTTTGCCGCTCCCCGTCACGCCGTGCAGCAAAAAGGTCTCGAAGCGTCCGGCCTCAATCGCCGCCGAGATGTCGCCGAGCGCGGCCTGTTGCGCCCGATGCAGCACGTGTTGCCGGGCCGGCCCATCAAACCGAAGATCGCCCAAGGGGGAGCGGATCACCTCCTTTTCGACGACCTCCACAACTCCCTTCTTGACGAGGCTCCCGACGGTAGCAGCAGCAGCCTGCGCGCGTTCGAGCACGTCGGCCTGGCGAGGTTCGAGGCGACCTTCGAGAGCAAAACCGGCCAGTGCTTCCACCACGGCTACCTGCCGGTGCCCGCGTAATTGCTTCGTGAGCTCTTTGGCAGCAGCCGGGCTCCGGAAGGCCGGCGCAAAGCGCAGATGCTTCTCCACCTTGACGCGCACCTTCGGCTTTGTCAGTTTCCTGACGATCTCGATGATCCCGTCGCGTTCCAGGCGGCGCAGCAGCGCCAGCGCCACGTCGATGCCCTGCTGCCGGAGGCCGTTGAGCGTCGTCTCGGAATGATAGTCGAGGTAGCGGAGCACCTCCCCGGCTTTCGCATGCTCGCGCCACTGGCCCGGCGGAACCCCCGTGCGGAGGATGTGATGCTGCTCCTCTACGCCGGTGCCGGTGGGCAGCGCCGCTTTGACGACCTCTCCCCAGCCGCACACATAATAGTCGGCAATCCAGCGCGCCAGACGCAGCATCTCGTCGGTGAAGGCGGGGCTGCCGTCGAGAACATCGAGGATCGGCTTGAGGCGGAGGTAGCCGCCGAGCGTGTCGGCTTCGTCCGTCCGTTCGACGATGAGCCCCGTCAGGCGACGGTGGCCGAACGGCACCAGCACCCGGCACCCTACCTGCGCCTCGCCGGCCAGTTCGTCCGGCACGAGGTAGGTAAAGGCTTGATCGAGCGGCAAGGGGAGGACAACGCGGACGGTCAACGGACGAGGCAGGGTCAATGGCGCATGGATGGCTCAGAGACTGTTTGGTAAGTCAGTTGGCAGACGAGCACGAGCGATTTTTGTCCCACAGTGCACGACTTTTGAGGTTCGCAGCAGCGCTACGGACCGAAAAACCGAGCCGGAAGGCGAGGGCAGCGGGCGATGTGGGGCGAAAAAGAGCCGTGCGTAGTCCCACACGAGGCGTAGCCGACTGATCGGAGGTAAATCATCTTACCAAACAGTCTCTCAGGAATGCATATCAGCAGAACGCCCGGAGGGAGCAGACGTGCCCGGCCCCGTCATTCAGAAGGCTCCTCATCCAACATCTGCCGCACTGCCTCCCGAAACGCCGCAATGTTCTCGGCCACCGACCCCGCGCCGCCGAAGACGGCACTGCCCGCCACGATCACGTTCGCACCGGCCTCCACCACCTCCCGCACGTTCGACGGCTTGACGCCGCCGTCCACCTCCAGGTAGGCGTCCGAACCGAGGTCATCGAGCATGCCGCGCAACCGACGAATCTTGCCGGTGCTCTGCGGAATATAGGACTGCCCGCCGAAGCCGGGATTGACCGACATGACCAGCACGAGGTCTACGTCGGCGAGGATCTCCTCCAGGCTCGATAGCGGCGTGGCCGGATTGAGCGTGACTCCCGCCTTCACGCCGCATTCCTTGATCTGCTGAACCGTCCGGTGCAGGTGGGTACAGGCTTCCACATGCACGGTGATGATGTCGGCCCCGTCCCGGGCAAACGCTTCGACGTAGTGCTCCGGGTGCTCGATCATCAGATGAACGTCGAGCACCGAGCCCGTCGCGTCGCGCAGGGTCGTCAACGCGTCGACGACGAGCGGGCCGATGGTGATGTTGGGGACGAAGTGGCCGTCCATCACGTCCACGTGCAGCCAGTCGGCCCCGGCGTCGAGGGCTTCGCGGGCGTGGGCTTCGAGCCGGGCGAAATCGGCAGAGAGGATCGAGGGAGCCAGGATCATGGCAGCGTGCAGATTGGGGGGTACAAAAAACCCATCCCACAGTGAACATCAAAAGATAGCCTTGAAAACCGCCACGCCGATAGCAACGACCACCGCATTGACGAGCGCGATAGGCAGCAGGTACTTCCAGCCGATGGTCATGAGCTGGTTGTATTTGAAGCGCGGCAGCGTCCAGCGCACCCAGATGAACAGGAACACGAAGAAACCGACCTTGAGCATCAGCACGAGAAACTGGAGCACCCCCAGCAGGATGCTGCCCGCCAGCGCCGGGAACGCATCGAGCAGCAGCGGCTCGAACGGAATCAGGTAGCCGCCGAAGAAAAACGTCGAGATGACGAAGGAGGCGACGAACAAGTTCACGTATTCGGCCAGGAAGAACATGCCGAACTTCATGCCGCTATACTCGGTGTGGTACCCGCCGACGAGTTCCTGCTCGGCTTCAGGCAGGTCGAACGGCGCACGGTTGGTCTCGGCAAAGGCCGTGATGATGAAAATGATCGCGCCGACGGGGTTGCGGAAGATGTTCCATCCCAGAAGCGCCCAGCCGCTCGATTGGTCCTCGACGATGTCCACCACGCTGAGCGAGCCGGCAATCAGCACCACCGACACCACCGCCAGGCCCATCGACAGTTCGTAGGAGATCATCTGGGCCGCCGAGCGCAGACCGCCGAGCAGCGAATACTTGCTGTTCGAACTCCACCCGGCAAGCGTGATCCCGTAGACCGACACCGAAGTCAGCGCCAGAATGATGAGCACACTCACGCCGACATCGACGATCACGACCCCGCGCGCGAATGGAATCATGGCCGGCACCGTCATCGCGATGATGACCATGATGATGGGAGCCAGCGAATGGACGAACTTGTTGGAGGCCGCCGGGCTGATGTCCTCTTTGAACAGGAGCTTGAGGACGTCGGCGAAGGGTTGAAAGAACCCGAACGGCCCCACGCGGTTCGGGCCGGGCCGGTTCTGAATATAGGCCGACACCTTCCGCTCGGCATAGACGAGCACCGACGCCGCAACGAGCATAAACTGGATAACGATGAAGGCGATGATGGCAATCAGCCAAAACGGAAGATCCATAGTTCTATGTGGGATTACGGACGGTAGCGGTCGGATGGCATGGAGTAGGCGCGGATCCATCCGGCCGGTGGCGTCCAGAATCTAAAAACGTCATACGGTGGTGCCCACGTCTTGCAGGCGCACGCCTTGCAGGTTCATGGCCTCGTAGGTGGCCCCGGCGAAGGCCGGCAGCGTCGCAGCAATTTCCTGCATGATCTGCTTCGGCCCTTTGTAGGTCATCGGGTGGCCCAGGTACTCTGCCACGGCAGGCAGCATCTCCCAGCTCGGCTTACAGTCGATCTTGTGCACCTCGTTGTGCCAGCGGTCGAACGGAGTGCCGTGCCGGTCGGTGCGGCTCTGGCCCATCTGCATCATCAGGGTTCGATTGACGGTGCGGATGGCCTTTGCCGGACGGACGCGCTGGGCGTGGCCGTCTTCATTGACCATAGTCCCCACCGTTTCGACCACCATGGCGGCAGGCAACGCCACGTCGGCGGCAGCCAGCGTCCGGTTGGTCGTGTTGTAATAATGCAGAACGACCGACACGTCCTTCAGGGCGTCGGCGGAGAAGAGCCCGGACGCCACCGGGTCGTCCTCCAGCACATAGATCACCTTGATCTCGCCGGCCTCCAGCCGTGCACGGAGCACCGCATCATCGACCGGCTGGAGGCCGAGGCGCTCGCAGCCCTGCGTGTTGGGGGCGCGGTCGTCCGTGCGTAGCCAGCCGTCGCCGTAGCCGGGTTCGACGTGCGGGATGTAGCGTGGCGCATCGGCTCCCAGCGCCTCCGCCAGCCGTTTCAGCAGGTAGTTATCCTCAACGGTGGCGTAGGCCGAACCCAGGAACAGGATCTCGCTGCCCTCGACCGATTGCAGCAACTGGGCCGCGCGCCGATAGGCGTCGGTCCAGGTTGCCTCGGCCGGCGTGCCCCCGGCACGCACCTGCGGGCCTTCCGGGCGGTCTTCGTTGAACTGCTGGTACCCGAGCCGGTCTTCGTCGGCCAGCCAGTACTCGTTGACCTCTTTGTTCGGGCGGGCCGTCACGCGGAGCACGAGGTTATCGCGCACCCAGTAATAGCAATTCGAACCCCGAGCATTCGTCGTGGTGATCGACGGAGTAGAACTCATCTCCCAGATCCGCGCCTTGAAGCGGAAGTCGCAGGACGTGAGCGCCCCCACGGGGCAGAGGTCGATCACGTTCATCGAATAGGGATCGTCGAACGTCACGCCGGGCGGCGTAATCGGGTAGTTCCGAACACCGCGCTGGGTGATGGTCAGTTGATGGCTTTTCGAGATTTCATTCGTAAACCGGACACAGCGCGTGCAATTAATGCACCGTTCGGCATCGAGCATCACATAAGGTCCGAGCCGGACACGCTTGGGTTTATGCACCTTGCGAAACTCGAAGCGCGAGCTTTCGGGGCCGTGCTTGTAGGCCTGAATCTGGAGAGGACAATGCCCGGCCTGATCACAGATGGGGCAGTCGAGCGGGTGGTTGATGAGCAGAAATTCCAGCGTGTCTTTCTGCGCACGCCGGACCTGCTCGCTCGTCCGTTTCGTCTTGACGACCATCCCGTCCGAGACCTCCATTGAGCAACTCGTCTGGAGTTTCGGGAAGTAGCGGATGACGGGCTCGCCGTTTTCGTCGCGTTGGAGTTCGCCCGTAACCCGGTCCCGAACCGGTGTTCCCACCTCCACCATGCACTGGCGGCAGTTAGCCGGAGCCGACATGGCTGGATGGTAGCAGAAGTGGGGGATCTCGATACCATTATCCAGGCAAAACTGGAGCAGCTTGGGCCGCCCCTCAAACTCCAAAACCTGGCCGTCTATGGTAACCTGCGGCATGTGTCTGTGTTGCTGAGTCGAAGTATGTAGCAAGGAGAGGCATTCTCCTCTTTGGGGTCTCTGATCGATGGTCGGGAGCTACCTCCCCGTAGCTCCCGACCATCGGCTTACGACTGCACGTCCGGCACCTTGACGATAAGCACGCCGTGCGCCGTCAATTGCAATTCGGTTTTCGGCTGAAAGGCGTCGGCTTCTACATCCTCGCCCGCATCTTCAGCCATGTGATGCTGCGTTTCTTCCGAGAGGGTTTCCTCGACGAGCGTGCCCTGCACCACCACCTGCCGCCCGCTGATGTCGGTAGGCACCGTGAAGAGGTAGTTGCCTGCCTCATCTTTCGGGACGAGGACGCGCACGTTGTTTCCGTCGCCGGTCTGGAGCGTGAGCCAGCAGCCCTTATTCTGGCACACCTCGGCCACCGTGCCTTCAAGTTTGACGGCCTGGCCGAGGTACTGCTCGCGTTCGGCCACGACGGCCTGCACCGGCACGGCTCCTTCGTCGGTAATCGCCTCGCCGTAGGTGTCGTACATGGTGTCGGAAACAGCCGCTTCGTCGGCGGTTTGCTCGCTTTGGCAGGCCCCCAGCACGAGGGCGACCAGCAGGATGAGGGGGTAGATTTTACGCATGGCTTTTCAACATTTTAGTTATCAGGAAGAACGTCAATTTGCCTCAACCGCCTCGCCGGTGGCGAAAACGGCGGGTTTGCACCTAGCCTCAAATTCTTCGCGGAAGCGCGTAATCGTATTCTTCACGGGCCACGCTGCCGCGTCGGCCAGCGCGCAAACGGTGCGACCTTCTATTTGCGTGCACAGGTCGAGCAGCAGGTCCAGGTCGCGGAGGTTGCCCTCGCCTTCGTCGAGGCGGGTGACGATGTTTTCGAGCCAGCCGGTGCCTTCGCGGCAGGGCGTGCACTGGCCGCAGCTCTCGTGATGATAAAAGTGGGTGATGCGCCGGAGGAGCGAAACCATGTCGGTGTCTTCGTCCAGAAAGAGCATCCCGGCCGTGCCCATCAAGGAGCCGGCTTTCCCCAGCGACTCCACATCCATCGTCACCCCTTCGATCATGTCGGCGCGGAGGATGGGCACCGAGCTACCGCCCGGCACCAGGGCCTTCAGCTTCTTGCCCCCCCGCATACCGCCGGCAATCTCCAGCAGATCGGTGATGAGCATGCCGGTGGGAAATTCGTAGACGCCCGGCCTGTTAACATGGCCCGAGATGCCGTAGAGCACCGGGCCGGGGTGTTTTTCTGCCCCGATGCCGGCATACCACTCTGCGCCCCGGTTGATGATCAGGGGCACGCACGCCAGCGTCTCCACGTTGTTGATGGTCGTCGGATAGTTCCAGATGCCGCGCTGTGCAGGAAACGGGGGCTTGACGCGCGGATAGGCCCGTTTGCCTTCGAGCGAGTTCATCAGGCTGGTTTCCTCGCCGCAGATGTAGGCCCCGGCCCCCTTGTGGATGACGATGTCGGTCGAGAAGCCGGTGCCCATGATGTTCTGCCCGACGTAGCCTTTCTCGTAGAGCTTTGCCAGTTCCCGCTCCATGTGCGAGATCCAGTTGGCATACTCGCCCCGCACATAGAGGTAGCACGTCTTGATCGACATGGCATAGTTGGCGATCAGGATGCCCTCGAAGATGAGGTGGGGGTTGAACTCCATGAGCTGGCGATCCTTGAAGGTGCCGGGCTCGCTCTCGTCGCCGTTGCAGCACAGGAAACGCGGCACATTCGGATCGACGGGCGGCATAAAGGTCCACTTGAGACCGGTGGGGAAGGAGGCCCCGCCTCGCCCGCGCAGGCCGCTGGCTTTCACTTCATTGGTCACCGTTGCAGGCTCCCAGGCCTCGTCGGTCAGCACCGTGCGGAACGCCCGGTAGCCGCCATGCTGCTCGTAGACCTCCAGCTTATGCAGATCTTTGACGGGCGGTAACAGCACACGCTCGTAGTTGCGCCAGTCGCCTGCTTTCGATAACGGAGTGCCGTTGGTTGGCTCCATAGGATTCTTATTTTGGTCGTATATCTCGACACGAGGGCACGGCCCGACTGACGCAAGTACCCTTGCTCCGGCCAGAAACCCTTTCGTTAACCGAGCCCTCGCAGCGTGCTGCAAGGTAGGTCGTGTAATTCGTTTAAACGCTGGAACGTTCGTCGTTGAACGCACCGGCGTATCACCTCGTGGTTTCGGCCACCGGCGGCGCGCTGTAGGCTTCGACGGCCTCGGCATCGGTGCGACGGTTGCCGCCGAGGTCGTCCTCGTCCTGCGGCAACGTGACCGAGACGAACGGCGGCATCTTGTCCTGTTTCAGGTCCTCGATCAGCCGATCCACCTTTTCGGGCGTGAGGCGGTGCGCATACGGGCCGTTGGTCACTTGCAGCACCGGGGCCGAGCCGCACGCGCCCAGGCACTCGGCTTCCTGAATCGTAAAGAGCCCGTCTTCGGTCGTCTCGCCCTTGTGGATGCCGAGGGTGGATTCCAGATGGTGCAGCACGTCGTAACCGCCGCAGGCCTGGCACGAGAAGCACGTGCATACGTCGAGCACGTACTTGCCCCTCTTTTTCTTGAAATACTGCGTGTAGAAGGTAGCCACGCCGTAGACTTGCGCATACGGGATACCCAGTTCGTCGGCCACGAGCCGGATGACCTCGGGCGGCAGAAAGCCGAACTTTTCTTGCGCCAGCCAGAGCGCCCGCATCACCGCGCCGTCGGCCGTCGGATACCGCGAAACGTACTCCGCAATCCGCTGCTTCTCTTCGGCAGTGAACACCAGTTCTTCCGCCGAAAAGCAGGGAGCAGGCTCACGCTCCGGCAACGGAACGATCGGGTTTTTTATAAAATCAGCCATGTGTTATGCGTTGGAACGTGAAACCGTTGAACGCGCAAACGCTCAACGCTACTTGTCCGCCTCGCCCAGTACAGGGTCGAGCGAGCCGATGAGCACGACGATGTCGGCGACAGGATGTCCTTCCATGATATGCTCAAGGCCCTGCAAATTGGTAAACGAGGGCGCATTGATCCGTGCGCGCCACGGGCTGCCCGTGCCGTCGCTCTCCAGGTAAAAGCCGAGTTCGCCTTTGGGCGACTCGATGGCGTGATAGACCGCCGCGCCCTTCGGCGGCGTCACGCCGGTGGAGGTATACATAAAGTCGTGGATCAAGCCCTCCATCGAGTAATACACTTCGCTCTTCGAGGGGTAGGCCGCCTTGGCGTCGTCGGTGCGGATCGGCCCCTCCGGCAAGCGGTCGAGGCACTGCTTGATAATCTTGAGGCTTTCGAGCATCTCTTCCATGCGGATGAAATAGCGCGCCAGGCAGTCTCCTTCCGTCCGAAGCGGGATGTTAAAATCGACCTCGTCATACTTCAGATAGGGCTCGAAGCGGCGGATGTCGTAATCGACGCCGCTGCCCCGGATATTCGGCCCGGTCAATCCCAGCATAACGGCTTCCTCCGCCGAGACGACCCCGACGCCCTGGTTGCGGTCGATCCATATGCGGTTGCGGTTGAGGAATTTCTGCCAGCCCTTGATGATGTCCGGATAGCGATCCACGAAGTCATGAATGAGCGCGAGCGCTTCGGGGGTGAGGTCCGAGGCGATCCCCCCGATGCGGCAATGCGAGACGGTGAAACGCGCACCGGCGACATGGTCGAAGATGTTGTAGAGGTCTTCGCGGGCCTGGAGAGCCCAGAGAAAGACCGAAACGGCCCCGGCATCCATCAGACCGACGCCCAGCCAGAGCATGTGCGACGAGATGCGGGCCAGTTCGCACATGATCATCCGGATCCATTGTGCCCGTTCGGGGGCTTCGATCCCGGCCAGCTTTTCGACAGCCAGGCACCAGGCGACGTTGTTCGCATAGGGCGAGAGGTAGTCCATGCGGTCGGTGTAGGGCATGAACTCCTGGTAGGTTTTCGCCTCGGCCATTTTCTCGATGCCGCGATGCAGGAAGCCGATGTCCAGCACGCATTTCTCGATGAGTTCGCCATCGAGCTTGACGGCGCACCGCAACACGCCGTGCGTGGCCGGATGCTGCGGCCCGATGTTGAGCGTCATCTGGTGCTCCAGCGCGTCCTCGCCCCGAGCGCCTCCGTCGCCGCGATGCCGCTCGTCGAGCCACGCGTGCTTGCTTTCGAGACGCTTGTAAAGAGCCTCGTTGTGGCGAGGCCAGAACGAGAAGACATCGTCGCTCGTCGCCGCCAGTAGCTCTGATGCGGTAGCCATAGTCTATGGTTGGATGTAGGGTTTTAGCGGACGAAGCATACCGGCCCTCCGGTACCTCGCCCGAAATCAAAAACCGCAAATCTAACGTTCTTCGGTGTCGGGTTCTTCGTAGCTCTTCACGGGCTTGCTGCCGTGGGCGGCGGCAAATGGATCCATCGTGAGGTCTCCCTCCGGCGTCTGCGGCGGCAGCGGCAACGAACCGGGGATACCCAGCAGCGGAAATTCCTTACGCTGCGGGAAGTATTCGAAGTCTTCGGGCAGGTACATGCGACGCAGGTCCGGATGACCGTCGAAGATCAGGCCCAGCATATCGTAGCATTCCCGCTCGTTCCAGTCCGCGGCCCGGTATACTTCGGTGACCGAGGGCACGTGCAGGTCGTCTTCATCGACCCGCACCTTCAGGCGGATGCGTTTGCGCCCCTTCAGGCTAACCAGATTGTAGAAGACCTCGAAGCGATCTTCTTCGGTGAAGCGATCCACCCCGCCGAGATCGGAGAGATAATCGAATCCCTGCTCCTCCTTCAGAAAGCTGCACACGTCCACGATGCGTTCTTTCTCGACGAAGACGGTGTGTTCGCCGGCATATACGACGAGGTCGAAGACCGCCGTCCCAAAGGCGCCCTGCAACGCTTCGACGATCTCGGGGACGTGCGTCGTAGGCTTGGCATGCGGATTGTCCTGCTCCAGCAGCGGCGTATCGACCGGCGTGAAGTGAAATTTCAGCGTCTCGGGCATAGCGTATGCGATACACGCTGAACGCGGGCAACGTTCAACGCAATCAATCTTGATGATAGAGCACGTCCGGCGAGATGACCCGTTCGCCGGACGGCGTGAGCACAGCGGGCGCGGCAGGCGCAATGGGACCTCGGGGATCACCCTGTTCGTAGTCCTGCACGATGGAATAGTCGTTGCGGATCTTCTCCTGAATGTCCATCAACGCATGGACGAGGGCTTCGGGGCGCGGCGGGCACCCCGAGATGTACACGTCCACCGGCAAGAAGTTGTCGATCCCCTGTACGACGCCGTAGCAGCGATGCATCCCGCCCGTCGAAGCGCAGGCCCCCATCGCGATGCACCACTTCGGATCGGCCATCTGGTCCCAGATCCGGCGAATGGTGTGGGCCATCTTGTAGGAACACCAGCCGGCGACGATCATCAGATCGGCCTGGCGTGGGGAGAAACGCATGGCTTCGCTGCCAAAGCGCGCCGCGTCGTATTTGGGTCCGGCGAAAGCCATCATCTCGATGGCACAGCAGGCCAGCCCCATCGGCATCGGCATGAGCGAGTTGGAGCGCGCCCAGTTCACCACCGCGTCAACCGTCGTCGTCAGATAGGCGTCTTTCAGATCCATGTCTATAGCACGTTTGTCTGGTGTTCGCCTGTTCGAGCGTTTTGATGGTCAATCGAACAGGGAAACTCTCATTCGAACTCCAGCCCTCCCTTCTTGATGTCGTAAACAAGGCCGATGGCCAGGATGATGATGAACAGTACCACGACCCCCATCACACCGAGCCCTACACCCGCTTCCAGAAACTTCTGGTAACTGACGGCCCACGGATACAAGAATACCACTTCCACGTCGAAGACGATAAAAATCATAGCGACGAGGTAGAACTTGACGGAATAACGCTCCCGCGCCGTCCCGACCGGATCCATCCCGCTTTCATAGGTCTTCGTCTTGACCAGGTTCGGGCGACGTGGGCCGAGGATCTGGGCCAGCTTAAGAAACGACAGCGCCAGGCCCGCGGCCAGCACCATCATTATTAACAGCGGAATAAAATCGTCCAGCATAATCGTGACTCGGCTTGCAGCTTAGTTCGTCGAGAGAAACGATATACGTTTCTTCCTCATGGGTTCTGCGAACGAGGGAAAGCTCAACTTGGTAAGCTATCCAACGGCGCGTTTGGAATCAACGAACACAAGGGGATACGATACCAAAATAGCCGGTGAAGATCCGTCAAATAATAGCATCGTTGCAAAGCAAAAGACCTCCGGGTCCCGATGATTCGGGACCCGGAGGTCTGCGACAGGGGCTAGCCGACGACCAGCAGGTGCCTGCCTATTGAATGGTATACGTCAAACGCGCCATGCCGACGCGGCCCAGCCTGGGCGCGCCGATGAACTCGCGGTGGTCATCGTCGAGCAGGTTGGAGACGCCCACGTCTATACGCAACCCTTCGAGTTGATCCTGGAAGGCATAGCCCGCGCCGACGTCCACCAGGAAATAATCGTCGAGTTCATTGTCGTCGAGGCCGACGTACGGGCCGGAGAGCACGGGGAAGCCCTGGGTATAGCGGCCCGAGGCATTCACCGAGAAACCGCTCGGGTGGCTGTAGCTGGCCCCGGCTTTTGCCTTGAACGTCGGCGCGTTGAGCGCCAGCCTCAGATCGGTGCCCTCTTCATCGAGTTCTTCGTTGTCGAAGAAATCATCGCTGATCCATGAAATATTGCCGAAGAGGTTGAACTGGTCGCTGACCAGCACCTGGATGGACGCATCTACCCCGTAGTAGGTGATGTTGCCGAAGTTACGATACGACAGCATCAACTCCGGTGTCTGCCCCACGCCCGGGTTGTTCTCTTTCGCCTGCACGATGGCTACTGGCGTCGTGGCGCTCGGCAGGTTGTCGGCGGCCAGCCCCACGACGAGCCCGGCCACTAATTCCGGCGTAAGGCCGAGTTGGGCGAGCGCGCCGGCCAGCAGTTCGTTATTGGCAATCCCCGCCCCGAGCGCCGCCTGCAAATCGCCCTGCAGGGTAGGCACGAAGACGAGCGGCGACTCCAGCAATAGCGGCCCGACGAAGTCTTCCTTGGTCGAAACATATCCATCGACGGCCACGAGGACGCGGTCGTTGAAGAGCCCCTTGTAGCCCACCTCGACGGTCTGCGTGATGGTCTGCTTCAGCGGATCGATGTCCGTCAGGTCTTGCACGAACTTATCTACCTGGAGAGTCGTCAGGTCGAGGATGCCCATCCTGCCGGGCGATAACCCGGTGACCTCGGTGAGCTGTGGACTGAGCAACTGCACGAGTTGCCCCACCACCTGCTCATTCACAGGGAGCCCTTGCTGCTGCAACATCCCGGTGAGCACGGGAATCGGAATGGCCGCGATACCGGCATAGACCGCCGCGTAGGTAGCATCTAGCGGCAACCCGACCGGCTGCAGCTGTCCCAGCGTGGCCGGATTCAGGCTCGACGCCACCAGGTCGGTCGTTGCGCCAATCTGCAAGAACGCCGGATTGCGCTCCCACTGGAAGCCCTGGGCGGCCCCGCGTCCCCTGACGATAAGCGGGTCGGTCGCGGCCAGAATGTCCAGGAAGTTCGAGTTCGTCCCCGGCGAAGAGAACGCTCGGTTGTACGTCGCCCGCAGCGTATGCTGCGGTGTCGGCTTGAGCACAAGCCCGACGCGCGGCGAGACCTGCACCTTATCGACGACACTGTTGAAATCCGCCCGGGCGGCCAGGATCACGTCAAACTGGGGCGACAGGGACGTCGTCGATTGGACATAGGCCCCATATTCGTCGATGTCATCATTTTCCTCGTTGCGTCCCAGGATGGTGCCTTCAGTATCGGGGCGGGTCAGTTCGAGGTCCACGCCAATAATGAGGTTCTCTCGCCCATCGGCCAGACTCAGATCGTATTGCGCCTGGGCGTTATAGAGCGCGCCCTTATCCACCACATTCAGCCCGGTATCGTAGACGAACGAGTCGCCCGCGCTGTTTTTATTGAAATAGGCCTGAGCGAAGAACGGCCCGGACTGAAACCGGACCTGCCCGTAGGTATAGCCGAACCCGTCGGCCTGCACCGTGCCGATGCCGGAGAGCACCGTGGCCGTCAGTTGAGAGAAACCGCCGTTGAAGATCAGCGAGGTGTTGTCGCCGATGCGCGCTTCGACTGTCCCGTTCAGGTTGAGTTTCTCAAAGTCGTTGCGGCGCGGCGTGATTACATCCCCGGCTAGCTGTACGGCATCGATGGGGTCGCCGGCATCGAGTTCCCAGTCGTCGGCCTGCCCGTAGGTGCCTGTGATCTTATAGCCGACCTTTTCGCCGATCACCCCGGCGTGGCGTCCCTGGATGTTGATCAGCGAACGCTCGCCGCCGCTGACCGACAGGGTGGTGCCGGGATAGGTGAACGGATCTTTGGTGATAAAATGCACCACGCCCGCATCGACTCCTGCGCCGTAGAGCGCCGAGCCCGGTCCCCGAACGACCTCTACGCGTTCCAGGTCGACGGTCATGTTCGGCATGATGGTGTAGATGTTGACGCCGAGCGAAGGAACGGCGGACTGGCGATAATCCGTCAGGACGTACGCCGCGCCCGAAAAGGCATTGTTGAAGCCGCGCAGCACCAGTTCACGCCGGTCGATACCGGTCTGCGCCATGTCGACGCCCGTCGTATTGCGTAACGCCGATACCGACGAAGGACTGACGTCCTGCTCGATTTCGCGTATCCCGAGCACATCGATGGAGGCCGGGGCGTCGAGGGTCTTCTCCTGCCGACGCCCGGCGGTGACCTGAATGGGATCCAGCTCGATGCCGGCTTGCAAGGCCACGTCGAGCGTATGCGTCTCGCCTGCTGCCAGGGTCACGGCGATCTCCTGGTTCTGGTATCCCGTATAGCTGAAGAGGAGCGTGTAGCTCCCCGGTGCCAGGCCCCCGAGGCTGTAGCGTCCATCGACATCGGTGGTCGTTCCTTGCACGGTTCCCGCAATGACGATATTGGTACCGGGAAGCGGCAGCCCGTCATCTGCGTCGGTCACGGTGCCGGAGACCGATGCCGTTTGGCCCCATGCCGTCGACACGACCATGGTGCCGAACAGCATACAAAGCCAACTGATGCGAATAGCGAATTTCATAATGCCTCCTAAATCTGGTTGTGTTGCCGGATGCCTCTGTCTGCTCTACAGCGACTCTGCAGGATGAAATGCTTCGGTGGGGACTCTCCGGGAAACGTGTGGCCGAAGCATTAACCGCCTTCACAACCTCCCACGCAGTGATCACGGCCCTGAGAAACGCCTGTGACGCTCATGGAGGGTTGCCAAGCACGATCATGTAAGTGATAGAGTATACAAATTTGCAAGATGTGGAGATAAAAAAAAGCGCTGAGTAAATAAAATACACGCCCTTGCAGCCTATATGCACCTACCACGGCTGGCATACTACAGCAGGACGGCTCATTCGCCAAGCCCGACGCGCTCGAAGAGAAGGTCTACATGCTTGAGGTGATAGCGGGCGTCGAAGGCTTCGTCGATCTCCTCTGCCGAGAGATACCGGGTGATCTCGGCATCTTCCCCAACGATGTCCTTAAAGGGTCGCTGCTCGTGCCAGGCTTGCATGGCGCGCGGCTGCACCAGGTCATAAGCGACCTCTCGGCTGAGTCCCTTGTCAATCAGCTTGATCAACAGGCGCTGGCTGTTGTAAAGCCCGTAGGTGCGCTCCATGTTGCGCCGCATCGCCTCGGGGTACACGATCAGGTTCTCGATGATGCGGCCGAACCGGATCAGGGCATAGTGCAAAATGGTCGTGGCGTCGGGGATGATGACGCGCTCGACCGACGAGTGCGAGATGTCGCGCTCGTGCCAGAGAGCCACGTTTTCGTAGGCCGAGACCATGTAGCCCCGAAGCAGGCGCGCGCACCCCGTGATGTTTTCCGAGCCGACGGGGTTCCGCTTGTGCGGCATCGACGACGATCCTTTCTGACCCTTGCCGAAGGCTTCCTCTACTTCGCGTACCTCACTCCGTTGCAGGTGGCGCACCTCGACGGCCATCTTCTCCAGCGTCGCCCCGAGCAGGGCCAGCACCGCCATGTAATGCGCGTGGCGGTCACGCTGGAGCACCTGCGTAGAAATCGAAGCGGGCTTCAGGCCCAGCTTTTCACAGGTCAGGCGTTCGACCTCGGGCGGGATGTGCGCAAACGTACCGACGGCTCCTGAGAGTTTACCCACACGCACGCCCTCAGCGGCCTCGACGAACCGCGCGCGGTTCCGCTGCATCTCGGCATAGAACAGCGCCAGCTTCAGGCCCAGCGTCGTCGGCTCGGCGTGGATGCCGTGGGTACGCCCCATCATCAAGGTATACTTGTTCTCCTGCGCCCGTGCAGCCAGCATCTCCAGGACGTAGTCGATGGCCTGGAGCAGAAACCCGTTGGCTTTTTTGAGCCGATACGACCAGGCCGTATCCACCACGTCCGACGAGGTCAACCCGTAATGGACCCACTTCTTCTCCTCCCCCAGCGACTCGCTGACAGCACGCGTGAACGCCACCACGTCATGCCGGGTCGCCTCCTCAATTCTGTGAATAACATCGATATCGAACGTGGCGTAGCGGTAGAGCTTATCAATATCTTCGCGGGGAATGATCCCGACTTCAGACCAGGCCGCGCAAGCCGCCAGTTCCACATCGAGCCATGACTGGAATTGCTGCGTCTCACTCCAGAGGTCCGCCATTTCGGGGCGGGTGTATCGATCAATCATAGAAAAACGGAAAGAAGGAAGAGGGTTCTTTGAAGAAAACTACGACATGCCGCAATGATAAAGCTGAGGAAATCGCGTTAAAATGGAATGTTACCCCTCTTTCCCTTCGGCACGTCCCCTATTCCTCTGCTAGAACGTGTCGCGTTTTTCGCGCAGGTACTTATAGAGCAGCTTGCGTGCGCGGAAGATGTGCGCCTTGACCGTGCCGAGCGGCAGGTCGAGTTCCTGGGCGATCTCTTCGTATGATTTTTCCTGCTGGTGCCGCAGCACAATTACCCGGTGATATTTTTCCGGCAGGGCGTCGATAGCCTCCTGAATGAGTTCGCGCCGCTGGTCGGCCACCACGTGTCGATCCGGGCGATAGGTGGTGTCCGGCACTTCATACTCCAGGTTGCCGTCCTTGGTCTGGATGGGCTTGTCGATGGAAAAGGTAGCCAGTTTCTTCTTGCGGAGGTAGTCGATCGTATGATTGGTCGCAATCTTATAGAGCCACGTCGAAAACGCATACTCCGACGAATAGGACGACAGGGCTGCAAAGGCCTTGATGAAGCTCTCCTGCACAAGATCCTCTACCTCGCCCTTGGAACGCACCATGCGATAGATGTGATGGTGGAGGGCCTTGTCATACTTCTTCATGAGGTGTTTGTAGGCTTCCTCACGTCCGGCAAGCGCCTGGTCGACAAGGGTACGATCTTGCTCGCTGGATTCGGAAGGAGCTACACTTGTAGAAGACTTCGCCATGCGGGCTCCGCGCATAAATTCGACTTCGGAAGGCAAACTTCGTCTTTCGGCAAACCACCGTGAAGATAGAGAAAATCCTGACACCGGCACCAGGGCTTCTCGATCCGCCCCTCCCGAGGTGCGTATGCCTCATATGTCGGGACAGCGTATCGGGTCCTTAAATATGACGTTCGCGCACCAGTGTTTCGCAAAACCGCGATGAAGCGCTCCCTCCAGGTCTGCCTGCCCGGCGCAACCTGTTCATATGTAGACCCCGGCATTGCACGAACGTCTCCCTTTTTAGATTCACTGCCCACCGGAAAACCGACAGCCCGCCCCGGATGAATCCAGCGCGGGCTGATTGTGCGTTGGGCCTCTACAGAGGCCGGGCATGCAGGTTTTTATTTCACAAACAGGATTTCGCGATAGGTCGGGAGCGGCCACAGGTCGTGGGGCACGGCGCGTTCGAGGTCGTCGGCGGCGTGGCGCACGGTTTCCATAGCCGGTATGACCTTTTCCTTCATATGCCGAGCGTTGGCCTCCAGGTCATCCTCGCGATGCTTATTCTGCGCGATCAATTCATCCACCGCCCTGCGCAGTTCATCGACCATGGCACTTATCGACTCGGCTGTTTTGCGAACACCTTCGCATGGGAGTCCGATAGTCCGGCTCCGCTCGACTGTCGTGACCAGGTCGTCGAGGTAGCGGATCGCCGCCGGCAACACCATCGTTCGTGCCAGCGCTTCGGTGGTCTCGGCCTCGATGTTAATGTTCATAAAGTATTGCTCGATCAGAATCTCGTGGCGGCTCTCCAGTTCGCGTTTGGTGAGCACGCCGTACGTCTCGAAGAGGTGGGTATTCTTCTCAACGAGCAACCAATCGAGCGCGTCGAGCGTGGTGTGCAGGTTGAGCAACCCACGACGTTCGGCCTCCTGGTGCCACTCCTCCGAGTAGTTGTCACCGAGAAAGATAATCGGTTTCGCTTCGGCAATGACCTCGCTGAGCACGTCGGCCACCGCTGCTTCGAGGACTTCCTCGTTGCTCTTGTCCTTCCCCTCAAGCCCGGCTTCCAGCTTCGTCGCCATTTCGTCGAGTGCCTCGGCCACGATCAGGTTGAGGACGATGTTTGGAAAGGAGACACTCTGTGAACTGCCTACCGCGCGAAATTCGAACTTATTGCCGGTGAAGGCGAAGGGCGACGTGCGGTTCCGGTCGCCGGCATGACGCGGCAGGTGCGGCAGCGCGGGCACGCCCAGGCCCAGGAAGCCGCCCTGCTTGCTCTCGGTGGCCGACCCCCGTGTGAGCTGTTCGAAAACGTCTTCGAGCTGCTCGCCGAGGAAGACGCTCATGATAGCCGGCGGCGCTTCGTTGGCTCCCAGCCGGTGGTCGTTGGCCGCAGAAGCCACCGAAATACGCAGCAGGTCTTGATGCCGGTAGACGGCCAACACCACCGCTGCACAGAAAAAGAGGAACTGCGCATTATCGTGCGGATTGTCGCCCGGCTCCAGCAGGTTCATGCCCGTATCGGTTGCCATCGACCAGTTGTTGTGCTTACCCGAACCGTTGACGCCCGCAAACGGCTTTTCGTGAAGCAGGCACACGAGGCCGTAGCTTCGCGCTACGCGTTGCAACGTCAGCATCACCAGTTGCTGATGATCGGCGGCGACGTTGGCATTTTCGTAAATGGGGGCGATTTCATACTGGCTCGGGGCCACCTCGTTGTGACGCGTCTTTACGGGGACGCCCAGGCGATAGAGTTCTTTCTCGACCTCCAGCATGCACGAGAGCACGCGGTCCGGGATCGAGCCAAAGTAGTGATCATCCATCTCCTGCCCCTTCGGTGGCTGCGCTCCAACGAGGGTACGCCCGCAGGTGATCAGATCGGGGCGGCGGTAGTAAAACTCTTCGTCGACCAGGAAATACTCTTGCTCGTTGCCGACCGTCGTGTAGACTTTCGTGGCATCTTCAACCCCGAAGAGCCGGAGCACGCGGCGCGCCTGCTTGTCGAGCGCTTCCACCGACCGCAAGAGCGGGATCTTGTGGTCGAGGGCTTCGCCCGTCCATGATGCAAAGGCCGTGGGGATGGCGAGATACGAACCGTTGGGATTCTCGATGATGAAGGCCGGCGAGGTGGGATCCCAGGCGGTGTAGCCGCGTGCTTCGAAGGTGGCCCGCAACCCGCCGCTGGGAAAGCTGGACGCATCCGGCTCTCCCTGAATCAGATCTTTACCCGAAAACTTGGCGACTGCACCGCCTCCTTTGTTCGGGGTGATAAAGCTGTCGTGCTTCTCGGCGGTGAAGCCGGTCAGCGGCTGGAACCAGTGCGTAAAGTGCGAGGCACCCCGTTCGATGGCCCACTCTTTCATGGCCTGTGCTACAATCTCCGCCACCTCCGGGTCAATCGGCTCGCCTTTCTCCATGGTGGCCACGATGCTCTCGTAGGCCGACCGGGACAGCCGGTTTCTCATCTCGTCCAATCCGAAGGTGTTTTCGCCGAAGATCTTCTCGATATCCATCGGCTTCTTACGCTCGCCGTTCCCGTTGACGGTGTACTTGGTGGCTGCGAGCAGGTTGTAGTCCTGCCGGAATTTGCTCATGGGCTCTTGGTGTTGGGATGCAGGGTGGGAGGTAAACGATCGAAAAGATCAAGTCGACCGCGTCTAGGATCGATCACCGCACAGACATCGCGGCAGATAGCATGCCCCGGTCTCTCTCGTCGCTGCCGGGGCGACACCCGAGAAACCTGGCACCACCTCATGCCGGCTCTTCTTCGTAGGCGAACAACTCGGTCGGTTCGACGGCCACCTGGCGCGTCTCTTTGAAGGTGCTGAGGACAATGCTGGTGGTGGTGCCGCTGACACCGGGCCACGACTGGATGCGCGAGAGCAGCCGCTCCAGCGTCGTCGTATTGCAGGTTCGCACTTTGAGGATGTGCGAACCCTGTCCGGTGATCGAATGCACCTCCAACACTTCATCGAGTTCGCAGGCACGGCTCACAAAGTTGCCATACTGCTGCGAGCTGTCCACCTTCACGCGAATAAAGGTGGTGATGTCGATATGCAGGCGCTTGGGATTCAAAACGGCATGGAAACCAACGAGAACGCCTCGCTCTTCGAGCTTGCGCATGCGTTCGCTGACGGAAGGCACCGACAGACCCACTTCTTCAGCAATCGCATTACGCTTCATCCGGCCGTTAGCCTGCAGCAAACGCAAAATCTTTGCGTCGATATGGTCAATACGCTCCATGCGGTCACACCTAAACTTTTTTTGCCTATTGAGGCAAATATACATAAAACACTATATGAAGAATAGCCTATTAGCTAAATTATTTAGACAAGATACCGTGAAAAGGATGTGATCTCACGGTCAATCGTAGTACGTACCCCGTCGTTTACTCTGGACCCAGAGCCGCATCAAACACCATCACCCACACTATCGCTCAGGGGCGGCCTCCTCCGTTTAAGAAGCGTGCAATTCTCGGTAGAGCCAGGCTTTGGCCTTGTTCCAGTCGCGCTTGACGGTCATGGTCGAGACTTCGAGCACCTCGGCGGTTTCCTCGATAGTCAATCCGCCGAAGAACCGATACTCGACGACACGGGCAAGTCGTTCGTCGAAGCTGCTGAGGCGCGTCAGCGCTTCGTCCAGGGCTACCAACTCTTCGGCGCGTTCGTCCAACGAAATCTCCTTTCCGTCGAGGATGGTATTGGGAGCACCGCCGCCTCGTTTATCGGCGTTGTGCTTGCGAGCATAGCTGATGAGCACCTGGCGCATCACACGGGAGGCGATGGCAAAGAAATGTGCCCGGTTTTGCCACGAAATCTGGTTCTGATCCATCAGCTTGAGATAGGCCTCGTGGACGAGCGCCGTGGCGTTGAGGGTATGGTCGGCGCGTTCCCGGCGCATCCGTAGCGCGGCGATCCGATGCAACTCCGTGTACACCAATGGCATCAACTGGTCCAGCGCCTGGGGGTTGCCCTGACGGTAGGCAAGCAGCAGTTGTGTGACTTCTGCTTTGGAAGGACGTGCTCTCGGCTCGGCACTCATTAGAAATACCTCCGTCGATGCTCGCTGTAAGGGCTTCTATTCCATACCCGTGATGGATCTCTCGTGAAAGAGAACCTGCTGAATCGATAGTATAGAGAAAATGCACACCGCATCAAACGGCCGGTATGTTCAGAGGCTGCGTATCTCGTGCAGGAAGCGCCGGGCTTGCTTTATTGTATGGAAAGCGGTACGAGTGTGTTGTCATGCCTCTTCATTCCAGGGAAATGTTCCATCCCGAATATACAATTCGCTTTCGTAAATAGAGAGGACACAGAAGCTTAACAGAAATATCTCGTCCGCCTCTCCGGCTTCTTTTTCGAGAAGCTATTCAAAAGACACAGAATGGAGGTAGGTCATGACTGTTTTACATAGAGCCCTTCTCGGTGCGCTCATCCTATTTGGCATGTTGCTTTCTGACGCGGCACAGGCGCAAACGGTAAGCAAAGAGGACTTTCGCATCAACGACGAGAACACGATCACGACTGTCGGCGACCAGGAAGCACCGGATGTGGCGGCCAGTCTGGGCGGGTACACCGTCGTCTGGAAAGACACGCGCGGCGTCGACAGCGACATCTATGCGCAACTCTTCGATTCCAGAGGAGGAGCCAAGGGGCTGACGCTCAAGATCAACAATAGCCCGGCGGGGGTCTTCAAAGGGCTGCCCCGCGTGGCACGCCACTTTCCCGAGGGGGCTATCGGCGATCCGTTCGGCACGAGCGTGGTGGTCTGGCAGGATGGTCGCCAGGACGCACAGGGCGACATCTACGCGCAACTCTATAACAACACCTCGGCTACCTTCATCGGATCGAACTTCCGCGTGGACGATGCCCCCTCGGGGGCGCAGCAAGCGCCGGCAGTGGGCATGTGGCCGACGGCGGCCGGCTTTGTCGTCGTCTGGGCGGATCGACGCAACGGAAACGACGACATTTACGCCCGCTTTTTCCAGGGGAACGGCAACCCGGCCGGGGCCAGCTTCCGCGTCAACAACGACACGGGACAGCAGAACCAGAGTTCGCCCGACGTGGCCATGGGGCCCGGCG
The DNA here is from genome assembly GCA_046756545.1 of Rhodothermales bacterium. Classification (GTDB taxonomy): domain Bacteria; phylum Bacteroidota; class Rhodothermia; order Rhodothermales; family JBHHWM01; genus JBHHWM01. The sequence goes on from JBHHWM010000039.1 coordinate 25,359, forward strand.
GCGAAATCGTGGTGGTCTGGAGAGACTTCCGCAACACCCAGACGGGGATATCAGAAATCTATGCCCAGCGCTATCTGTCCAACGGAAGCCCCGTGGGCGGCAATTTCCGGGTCGATTCACTCGTCGTCGGTGCGGTGACGCCGCGCGTCGAGATAGCGGGCGACGGCTCCTT
>JBHHWM010000040.1:0-25374 GCA_046756545.1 Rhodothermales bacterium
CCGTACTTGCTCATCGACACCAGGCCGTCCACCGACAGGTTGGAATAACCGTGCTTCTGCATCGCATCGATAAAGTGGGGATCGACGCCGTACTTGCTCATGGTCACCAGATCATCCGCCGAGAGATCGCCATAGCCTGCATTGCGAAGAGAAACGATGAGATCGGCATCGACGCCGTACTTGCTCATCGACACCAGGTCGTCCACCGACAGGTTGGTCAGGCCGGCGGCGCCCATTTCGGCGATGAACTCTTCGTCGGCCCCGTACTTACTGAGCGTGATGATCTCATCGACGGACAGATCGGAAAAACCGGCTCGCCCCATCGCCTCGACGAACTCCGGGTCGACGCCGTACTTACTCATGCCGACGATGTCGCGCACCGTGAGGTCGGGGAAACCGGCGGCCTGCATGTCGCGGATATATTCGGGATCAGCGCCATACTTGGCCAGCACAACCAACTCCTCGAACGAAAGGTCGTCGAAGCCCAGGTCTTTGAGGTTGCGAATGAACTCGGCATCGACGCCGTACTTGCTGAGTTGGATGAGTTGCTCGATGGTCAGCGTATCGCTGGATACGACGGTGGTAACGAGGTCGGAGTTGAGATCCGTACCCGCATACAGGGCATACTCCGGGTTGACGGCGGCTTCGAGCCTCCAGTCAAAATTGTGATCCCAGGGGAGATCCGGGATCTCTTCAGGCGCGATAGCCGGAGCCGGATGTACCTCCGCTTCGACCCCCACACCCACCAGGGGTTCGACATCTACCGAGGATTCAACATCCCAGCCTGTATCCGCCTCGGGCGCAATAACCCGGCTTGCGTCCTCCTCCGGCGCGATAGCCGGAGCCGGTGCTACGCCTTCGGGAACCCATACTTCAGGTTCGGCGGCGGGAGCGTCCGGCACCGGTTCGGCAAGCACCACCGTATCAGATTCGGCTTTCTGGGCCTGGGCCGGGTGCAACGCCGCCAACGGCAACACGATGCTCGCCACCAGCATCAGCGCGAGTACGCTTCCGGCACGGTTCAGGCTGCGAGCACGCAGATTAGGATCGAGGATAGCAAGCAGACGGCCTTCGAGTTGAGAACGCCGCGCCATGGCCAGGGCCGCCATCGTGGACCATTCCGCCGTGTTGAGCGAGCGGGCCGTCTCCAGCAGCGTCTCGGCATAGCTCGATGCCCTGGTTCCGGCCATCAGCACCATGTCGTCGCAGGCACGCTCTCGTTCGATGCGCAACTGGCGAATCGCCACCCATACCAGCGGGTTGAACCAGTGGATGGCACACGTGATCTGCGCCAGCAGTTGGATCAGACAATCCCGGCGCTTGACGTGAACCAGTTCGTGCAACAACACCGTCTCGCGGCGTGTGGCGTCCCAGTTCATGGCCTGCTCGGGCAGCACGATGGTAGGCCGCACAATCCCCACGCTCAGCGGCACGGCCGTCCACTTGCTCCAGCGCAGCCGCACCAGCTTGTTGATCCCCAGCCGCCGCGTGATCCGTTCGGAAACGTCGTGCCAGTCTTCGTCGTGCACATAATCGGCCCGGCTGACCAGCAGGTGGACGCCCGCGTGCGCCACCACCAGCCGCAGCATCACCCCCAGCATCCCGGCCATCCACACGAGAAAGACCCAGGTTGTCCAGTGCTTGTTAAACCCGGCCACGCCATTCTCGGCGGTCGCCGTCAACACCGGTGCCGCCGGAGCCGCATCGGTGGGCCCAGGCTCAACGGGCACCGGGGGCACGGCAACCTCGGGAATAACCACCAAGGGCGAGGCAGGGGCCTCCGCAGGCTGCGGCGGAACGACGACCACAACCGGCGTTTCGGCAGGTACCGGAACCACCACAACGGCTTCACCCGGTACGGTGACAACCCCGGTGTCAGGTTCAGGGGAGACTACTACCGGTGCCGGATTCTCCTGAATCAGCGCTTCCGTTTGCGGAAAAAGACCCACGTTCCACTGAGGCAACAGGGTGGAAAGGAACGGGAGCGCCATCAGGCTCAGCAGACCGGTGCTCCACACCAGGTATCGCACCGCCGCCGAACTACGCTGGAGCCCGTATACCAGCAACCCAATGGCGGCCAGTACCAGCGAACCTTTGATAAACATCGAAAAAAGTAAGGCCACCCAGGGACTTAGGTTGGCGGGGATGGCAGCATCGAGAAATGCATTCATGGCTATTGCCCTTCTTGTTTGGCCTTTTCCACTAACCCGGCGAGGCGATCCAGATCGTCATCCGAGAACTCGTTGCTCTTGAGGTCGAGCAGTGCTGCTACGGCCCGCTCTGCCGAACCGTTGAAGAATGCCTGCACCATATAGTTCATGGCCGAACGTCCGGCTTCTTCCGGAGAGAGCGTGGGCTCGTAGATGTACCGTGCCCCCTCGCGCCGGTGCTTGAGGTGGCCTTTTTCTTCCAGGATACGCAGCATCGCGCGCACGCCTGAATAACTGGGCGGATTGGCGATGCCTTCGAGCACCTCGGCGGCCGTCGCCCGGCCCTGTTGGTATATATAGGACATGATCTGGCGCTCGCGGCGGCCCAGGTCCATCGGAGAATCCTTCCTCTTTTTCATGGTGTCGGTCTGCATGTCGAAAGATGCCGCTCACAACGCGGCGGGAAATGCTAGGATACTAGCACTACGTACAACTTACGACAGGGTTACATGGGGATCAAGAAAAAATGCTATCATTCTAGCATTTTTTCAGAAAGGCCCATTACACGCTGAAATCGTCGTTTTTTATCCTCATACCCAGATATTTCGCATCTTTTTAGAGGCCCGGTCGTAGCGAGGTCCGTCCAGATCGCCTGTGATCGTCCCCCGTACGTTCTCTTCCCCTCGACCTATGCCTGAGGTAGCTCAGCCTTCTATGCCCGTCGTAGAAGCGACGGACCTGACCCGCTCACTCCCTCTGGGCAGCACCCAGGTGCCGATCTTGCGCGGCGTCTCCTTTGCGATAACCCCCGGCGAATGGGTGGCCCTCATGGGGCCGTCCGGCTCGGGCAAATCGACGTTGCTGGGGATCGTCGCGGGGCTGGATACGCCGTCGAGCGGGCGCATCGTGATCGACGGCGTGGACATCACGGAAAAGAGCGAGCGCATGCTGGCCCGCCTGCGCAATGAAAAAATCGGCATCGTGTTCCAGGCTTTCAACCTGATCCCCACGCTGACGGCCCAAGAAAATGTGGAGGCTCCGTTGTACGTGGGGCCGCATCGGCGGCACGCGTCGGAAAAAGCCCGTGAGATGCTGGCGCTGGTGGGCCTTGACAAGCGCCGCCATCACCGACCGCATCAACTCTCGGGCGGGGAGCAACAACGCGTGGCCATCGCGCGGGCGCTCGTTACCGAACCCTCCCTGCTGGTCGCCGACGAGCCGACCGGCAACCTGGATTCGAAAACGGGGAGGCAGGTACTCGACCTTTTTGCGCGCCTCCGTGCCCGTCTCGGCATCACCCTCTTCGTCGTAACGCACGATGCCGACGTAGCCGCCCGTGCCGACCGCGTGCTGCACCTGGTGGATGGAACGTTGGTACCTCCCGCCGGGATACAGGGCGTGATCGAAAACGCATCACAGCCCGGAGGCACCGCATGAAAGGCACGTTTTACGTTCGATACGCCGCGCGGGCACTCTATCGGAACGGGCAACGCAGTGTGCTGGCCGTCATCTGTATCGCCTTTGGCGTGCTGTCGCTGGTGGCCCTGCAACTGCTGGCCGCCATGCTCTCAAACGCGTTCCTGGTCGATTCCCGCATTCGCCTCGGCGGCGACTTCGCTTTGACCCGCGACGGCCAACAGATCACGACAGCCCGAATCGACGACCTGGACAGGCTGCGCGCCGAAGGGTTGATCGGTGCCTACACGCTCATCTCTTCCGGCAGAGCCCCTCTGTTACGGACAGAACGCTCAGGGCACGTTTTTTTCATCAGTCAACCCTTCGGCGTTGACCCCGAGTCCTATCCGCTACTGGGCGATCTTCGGTTGAGCGATCCGCCGAACGGGTCCTTCGCTCAGGCGATTGCCGAACCCGGCAACGTAGTGATCACAGAAGACCTGGCGGTGCAGCACGACCTGCCGGTCGGCGCACGCTTTACGCTCACGGGCACGCCGGGTAGCCCCCCTATCGAACTCCACGTGGGCGGCATCGCAGCGATGACTCCGAACCGCTTCGGCAGTTCGGTTCTGTACAGCCTGGACACAGCTCGATTGATTGCCAACCAACCGGAAGTGCCTGTTAAAGTGGCCGCCCTGTGGGGTCCTCATGGCGACACGAGCGCCCGTCTCGAACAGGCCGGCTGGACGGTAGAAAGGCCCCCTGAACGACTCAACACAAACACCGCCAAAATCTTCGCCTTTATGCTGGGCGGCGCAGGCATCCTCGGCCTGCTCATCGGCGGTATCGGTGTGGCGAACACGATGCATGTGGTGCTGGCCCGCCGCATGCCCGAGATTGCCACGCTGAAAACACTCGGCTACCGACGGCGCGACCTGCTGGCTCTCTTCGGGATCGAGACCGTGCTGCTCGGCCTGCTTGGCAGCGCGCTGGGAATTTTTGGAGCCCTGCTGCTGGCACGCCAGTTGATGCTGCTGCTGGAACGCAACCTGCCCTTTCTGTTGGACTACGTCCTGGATCCCGGCATCATCGTTGGCGGCCTCGTGACCGGGGTGCTGACGGCGGTGATCTTTGGGCTCGCTGCGATGGTGCGTGCCAGTGCCGTCCGCCCTGCGGTGCTCCTCCGTAACCTGCGCGTTCGCCGCTCGGCCACGACGCGCTTTGCTACGGTCGGCCTGTATGGCATGCTCCTGATGCTTTTCGGCATCCTCAGCAGCGTGATCCTGGGGTCGTTGGTGGAGGGCTTCGGGGTCGTGGCTGCGGGTTTGGGTGGGCTGGTGGTGCTCGGACTGGCGCTCGGCGCATTGCTCTTCGTGACCACCCGTATTCCGCTACCGGGCTTGCCGCTGCTGGGGATGGCGCGGCGGAACCTCCGGCACCAGCCCGTGCGGTCTATCTCGGCACTCGTGGCGCTGTTCGTGGGTGTCTTCTCGATAGGCTTTGCGACGGCCACCCTGCTCAACGCGCAGCAACGCGCCGAGGCCCGGTCCGGCTCGGTGGAGGGCTACAACCTGCTGATCTTCGCCGGACTGGAAGAGATCCCCTCCATCCAGGAGCACCTCGCGCACCACAACGTTCGGGCTTCTCGTGCGGGATACCTGGTTTCCGTACAAACAGCCACGGCATCCGGCACCCCCCTGCCGTCGCTCAATGCACTGGAAGGCCGTAGCCCGGCGGATTCAACCTGGAACGTGACACTGACCGAAGGCACCTGGAGCTCGTCCCCGAACGCCGCCTTCCTTCCCGCCGCTTACCGGGAGGATCCGCACCGGCTAAGGCCGGGCGATACGCTGCACGTCGCTGCTTCCGCCGGAACCGCCACGCTTCGCGTCGCGGGATTTTATCGTTCGGCATCCTCCTCCCGTTTCCTTCGTTCCCCGCGCGGCCTCCTGGTGAATGAAGACACCGCCCTCCGGCTCGGTGGCACGGCCGTCTCCGTGACCTACACCCTCGACATCGCTCACGATATGCTGGCCGAGACGACGGACGCGCTGGGCCGTGCCTTACCGCAAACACTGATCGTCAACCGGCTCGACGTGATCGAAATTATGAACCGTACGTTTCGCGGCCTCTTTCTTTTTGTGATCGCCGTGGCGGGCCTTTCCTTCGTGGCAGGAGCCGTGTTGATTGCCAACGCCGTCGGGCTGGCGATGGTAGAACGACGGCGCGAGTTGGGCGTGCTCAAGGCGATAGGGTACACCGGCGCGCGCGTCCTGCACACGGTCTTGCTAGAAAACACCATCCTGGGCATCCTGAGCGGAGTGGCCGGCATTGCCGCGCTCTTTGGTGCCATGGCCCTGCTCAACCTGCGCTTCCCCGGCACCCATCTCACGCTCACCTGGCTCCAAGCCCTCGCAGTCGTGGGGGTGGCCGTGGCCCTGGCGATGGGAAGCGCCACGCTCGTGGCATGGCATCCCACCCACCTCCGCCCTCTGGACGTGCTGCGGAATGAATAAGGAGATCTGCTAGTTGACCGACGCTGTTCCTTAGTCGCTCGTCATGATGAAGAGCGGCTTGTTGTTGAACGTCTTATAGAGAGGGCGAAGCCGCTCGGTGTTGTAATACTTGGCCACATCTACCACTTTATGCGGCCCGTGGACTACTTCGATGGGTACGTTGTCGTAACATCCGTTGCGGATGCTGACGAGCCGCCCGAACGTGCCTTCGAGCACCAGGTCGAGCGCAAGGTTACCGAACGCCATGGGTACTACCGAATCGAGCGCATCGGGGTCGCCGCACCGCACCAGATAGCCGAGCCGTTGATTAACGACGTTGATGCGACGGCCATTGTTGTGCCGGGCAGAGTGTTCTTTGAGCAGCGCCGCCACCCTGTCGCCGATGCCGCCCAGCTTGCGGTGGCCGTACTGGTCCATCTCCTCTCCCTCAAAGTACATCTCGTCTTGATTCGTCATCTTGGCCCCTTCGGAGATCAGCACGACGGCGTACTTACTGGGATTCCGGTTCCGGTCAAAGGCAAGCAGGCGGGTCAGGTGCTCGACGTCGAAGGGATGCTCCGGTATCACGCATCGGTCGGCAGCACCGGCCATCGTAGGCAAGAGCGCCGTGTATCCCGCATATCGACCGAAGACCTCAATAACGAGGAAACGCTCGTGCGAGCCCGCCGACGTACGAAGCGTGTGGGTCAATTCGATGGTCCGCGTGACACAGGTGCCGAAGCCGATACAGTAGTCCGTCCCCGGCACGTCATTGTCCATCGTCTTGGGGATCGCGACGATGTTGATACCCTCCTGGTGCAAGCGATGGGCGTAACTGAGCGTATCGTCGCCGCCGATGGGGATCAAGTGGTCGATGCCTAGAAACTCAAGGTTGTTGAGCACGGCAGGCGTCACATCGCTGAACTCCTCCGTGTAGGCATCCCGAAGGTGTTCCGGCACATTGGGCTGAGGGAGATGGCTGGGTCGCGTGCGCGAGGTGTGAAGAAACGTACCGCCGGTTCGCCCGGCCTTGTTGACCACTTCCTCCGTAAGATCCTGCACGTTGGCACTGTTATCGGCTTCGGCGTCGGGGATAAGATCGACGAGGCCGGCCCACCCACGCCGAATACCGAGAACCCGATAGCCTTCCCGCAATGCCCGAATCGTGATCGCCCGAATGGCCGGGTTGAGTCCCGGCACGTCACCTCCACCTGTAAGAATGCCAATCGTCCCTTTGTACGTTGCCATGAACAAACGCCTCATCATCTACCAGAAACAACAGTGAACCAGATAGAACTTACGGCAGCCTTGATGGAATAACCAAGGCGACTCACGGCAATTACTTCTATTTTAACATCAATAACCCACCGCCAACTTAACAAAGACAGGCAAACAGCTCCTTTTATATTCAAAAGGTGATTTCGGCAAAGTTATCCCGGAGAGCCCCGTGAAATGGGGGAGCGGGCGCATCTGGAAAAGGATCGTGGCCTCATGGAATGAAGCCCGAAAGCGGCTCGTCTAATAGCCATCACCAGCGGGTGACGGCCCGGCCTGCCGGTAGCACTATCCCAGACCGTATGCCTTGTGAATCCACCGTGTTTGTGATGAAAGCGCCCGCTTTCCCTCTGTCCCTGCTTCTTCTCGTCGCCCTGGTAGCCGGATGCGGCAAAAAGCTCGACCTCGACAGCACCTGGCGAGATCAACCGATTACAATCGACGGTTCCGACATCGACTGGCAGGGAGCCCTTCAACGGGTAGATAAGGAAGACGTATCTGTCGGCATCTTGAACGACGACACGCACCTGTACCTCTGCCTCGTCACCGGGGACCGTGCCCTTCAATCCCAGATCATCGGGCGCGGCTTCACCCTGTGGTTCGATCCGGCGGGAGGAAAAGCTAAGACCTTCGGGATCCGCTTTCCCCTCGGCATGCAGGGACAACGAAGGGCCGGAGGTTCTCCCCTCGACCGACAGGATCCCGAGATGCGCCGACGACGCTTCGAAGCCTCCCTCTCCGAACTGGAAATCTTCGGCGGCGGCGACAAGGAAAGCCACCGGCTGCTCGTGGCCGACGTGCCGGGCATCGAGGTGAAGACGACCCTGGCCATGACCACGCTGATCTATGAACTCAAAATCCCATTGCAACCGAGCGACGAACAGCCCTACGCCATCGGTGCCGAAGTCGGAAGCGCCATCGGGATCGGCTTAGAAACACCGGAAATAGACCGGGACGCCCTGCGAGAACGGTTGGGTGGGCAACGTCCCGGCGGCGGGCGAGGCGGCGGACTGGGTGGGCGAGGCAGCGGACGCGGCGGCAGAGGGTTCGGCGGGCGAGGCGGAGGGGCCGGACGGGGAGGAGCCCAACGCCCTCAGATGCCCGGTCCCCTGAAGATATGGACCACCGTCGGGTTAGCCCCGGCAAACGCGGCGGCACCTGCTTCCCAGTGAGCGCGGCTCCCGGCGTTCCACCGTATACTAAAACCAAACTGTGAGGCGTTCGGAAAAGGAGAACCCCTGCTTCGTGGATTCCTCAATCCGAGGGCCTGCTTCTTCCGTGCGGCCACGTCTCACCATCATTAACCTGACACCCCCGGAAACAACCTGGAACATGGAAGAGACCATGCAGACCCCTATCACGACGAACACACCGCGACGCCTCGTGCTCCTACTGGGCGCCGGCCTGATCCTCAGCCTCTGGATGGTCCCTTCATCCCTGGCCCAGGGCTTCGGCTTCAACCCCGAGCGCATGAAGGAGCGACTGGCTGCCCAGGTAGAGGATACCATCGAGCAGCTCGCCCTCACCGACGAGCAGGAAGAACCGGTGCGCGCCATCCTGGAAGAAAACACCAACAAACGCATCGAGCTTATCACCAATGCGCGGGAAAGCGGCTCGCGCGAGGCGATGATGGCCATGCGCGAGGATACGGCAGCCCTCAATGAGGAGACCGAAAAGAAGCTGGCAGAGGTTCTCACCGAAGAGCAGCTAACCAAGTATCAAGAAATCCAGGCCGAGAGGGCAAGCCGGCGACGCGGACGGCGCGGCGGCATGTAGGCCAGGGTTTTGTAGCCGCCTCATCGAACCGGCCCTCCGGTGGGCACGCGCCTGCCGTCGCGGAGAGCCGACACCATAGATAGAACGCATCATGCCTCGAAAGGCCGAGCTATGTGGTATAGAAGGTGCCTGTCCTCGCTGTTTCTGCTGCTGCTCTGCCGGGCTGCCACGGCGCAATGGACCCTGCCTTCGACGGTGCATCCGCCGGACCTCGAAGCCGCCCGTCCGTTCGAAGTGCAGGGCCTCCGCGTAGAGGGCGTCGACGACGAGGGCACGCGGGGCCTGATCCTGCAAGCAAGCGGGCTTGCGGTCGGGCAGACGGTCATGATTCCGAGAGACCCGGCCCTCACCGACGCTATCCGTACCCTGTATCGCCTCGGCCTTTTTTCCGACGTAAAGATCCTCGAAGAACGAAGAACGGACACGGGCATCTTTCTGATTGTGCGGGTGCAGGAAGTACCGCGCCTGGCGGGGTATACCTTTGAGGGCGTAAAAAAGAAGCACCAAAAAGACCTCCGGCGGAAAGTGCCCCTCTTCCCCGGCGGCCACCTCCGCCCGAACGACGTCGAACGGGCCGTGCAGATCACACGCGATTATTTCGCGGACGAAGGATACCTGCTCGCCGAGGTAGACGCCCGGCAACAAGAAGCCGCCGACGGCACCGCCACCCTGACATTCGTGATCGACAGGGGCCCGCGCGTCGAGGTGGGAGAGATCGTCGTCGAGGGCAACAAGGCCGTATCCGGCGCGCGCCTGCGGAAGCAGATGCACCACACGAAAGAAAAACGCTGGTGGCGCATCTGGAAGAGCGAAACCCTCGACCGGGACGCCTACGAGGAAGACCTGACACGCATCGTCGCCTACTATCACGAAAAGGGCCACTACGACGCCCGCATCGTCGGCGACACGACCTACGTGCGGCAGAACGACAACGCGCCCGAAGTGGTCGTCGAGGTAGAGGTGTACGAAGGCCCCCGCTACCACATCCGGCATATCCTCTGGGAAGGCAACACCGTCCTCCCGGACGCGGTGCTCACCGAAGCCCTCGGCTTTATGCCGGGCGATCTCTACAACAGCAAGAAACTGGAGCAAAACCTGTATGCCAATCGGCGCGGCACCGACGTGGCCGGCCTCTACCTGAACCAAGGCTATTTGCAGTTCAACATTCAGCCCTCGGTGGCGGTGGTCGAAGGCGACTCGCTGGACCTCCACTTCGACGTGTTCGAAGGCCCCGTCTACACCTTTGGAGAAATCACCATCGCAGGCAATGTGACGACCAGGGACCACGTTATTCGGCGTGAACTCTTCACCACGCCGGGGCAAATTTTCAGCCGCGATGCCATCCAGGAATCCATCCGCCGCCTCCTGCAACTCAACTACTTCGATCCGGCATCGCTGGCGTCGGGTCCGGAGATCCACATCGACGAAGAGCACCGGGAGGTCGATCTGACGTACACGGTGGAGGAGGTGTTCAAGAACCCGCTTCAAATCGCCGGCACCGTAGGCAATTCGGGCCTGATCCTGCAATTCGGCCTCACCTTCAACAATTTCTCGGTAAAGAACCTCTTCAAACGATCCGGCTGGCGGCCTCTTCCTCTAGGCGACGGCCAGCAACTCTCCCTCAGCGTCCAGACCAGCGGGGCGGATTTTCAGCGTTATTCGTTCAGCTTCACCGAGCCGTGGTTTCGGGGACGCCCCACGCCGATGGGCTTTTCCCTCTCGCACACTCGAATCAAAGATCATCCTCTGGTCAACCATGACGGTTCGCTGATCACGTCGTCGGCCCGTTTTTTCTACGACCAGCGCCTGCAATGGCCCGACGACCACTTCAGCCTGTCGTCGGGCGTACGGTATCAGTTCTATGACAATGACGAGTGGACCTCGGGCCTGCCCCAGGGCATCAGTCGAGAACTGGTCTTCCGGCAGGGGATCACGCGCAACTCGTTGAATCACCCGATCTTCCCGACCCAGGGCTCGCTGGCGCAGCTCTCGGTCGAGGTGGCACCGCCCTTTCCCGGTTTCATCCAGTATCACAAGTGGCGCTTAAAGACCAACTGGAACGTGCCGCTGGCGAAGACATTCTCCTTCGGCCTCTCGACGGACTTCGGCTACGTCGGCTCGCTAACGGGGGATGCAGTGACCTTCCAGCGCTTCGTCGTGGGCGGGTCGCCCTTTGAAACGCAAGGGGTCAGCGATGTCTTCGGGCACGACATCGTCTACATGCGCGGGTATCCCGTCGAAGCCATCGGGCCGCGCCGGGAGGAGATCAACATCGGCGGGCGGATCCTGAACAAATACGCGGCGGAATTCCAGTGGCACGCCGTGCAGACGCCGCAGCTTACGGCCGTGCCCTACCTGTTCATGGACGCCGCCAACACGTGGAACACCTTCGGCAGCTACGACCCCACCGACCTCTTCCGCTCGGCCGGCGTCGGCGTCCGCCTGGCGCTGCCGATGCTGGGCCTCGTCGAGGTGGCCTACGGCTACAACTTCGACACCTTCCCGGCCCTGGGCGATCATGATGGCCGACGAGGCTGGGGCTTCCAATTCTCCCTGGGGCGCAGCTTCGGCTTTTAGCTCCGGTTTCAGGACCGTTCGGCCCGCTTTATCCCCTTCTTCCAAGGCGATCTGGAAATATGTATCCTTCCTGTCATATAAGAGGATACGCAGAACGACGAATCGTATAGACGTGCCCCTCCAGAAACAGGGAACCTCGGGATGGATCGCTCAAGCCTACGGACGCAGCTCGAACGCTTGCACCGAGAGAGCTACGGCTGGGCCTTGCATTGTTGCGCGCGCCATCCGGATGAAGCAGCAGACGTGCTGCAAACCGTCTATCTCAAGATTCTGGAAGACAAGGCCCGTTACGATGGAAAAGCGACGTTCAAAACCTGGCTGTTTGCCGTGATCAGAAACACGGCGGCTGATGCGCATCGCCGACACGAGCACCGCCGCGCCCTGCAACACCGGCTCCGGCTGGTCCGCGAGGAAGCCTCCTTCCAGCCTGTCGTTCCACAGGAGCACCTGGAAGAAAGCGTAGACCGGGCGCACCTTCGGGCCTGGTTTCGGCAGGCGCTGGCCGACCTGTCGGAGCGGCAACGCGAGGTGTTGCATCTGGTCATGTATCACGATCTCACGCTCGAAGAGGCCGCCCAGGTAATGGGCGTCTCGCTCGGCTCGGCGCGTACGCACTACGCGCGCGGCAAGCAGCAACTTCGCCAACGGCTGAAAGCAACCGGAACGTTCGATGCACCAGGATGACCACGATAGGGATTTGAAAGATCTCTTCGCTGCCATGCGGCAAGAGGACGAACGCCAGGCCCCCGACTTCGAGCAGGTGTGGGACGAAGCCGTTGCGCGTGCCGCACCGCCGCGCCGCACCATCCGGCTCGCGCGCTATGCTGCCGCCGCCGTGGTGCTGGTGGGGCTCGGGATGGCCGCCTTCCTCCTGAGCCGCCCGCCGTCTGATTTCAGGCTACGAGGGGCCGACATCACCGAGTGGACCTCGCCGACGGCGAGCCTGCTCAACGCCCCGATCATGCAACCTGTGGCGTGGCAGCCGCCCACAACGTCGCTTCTCTCGCCTCCCTTGCCGTACCGGAGCGTGCCCCTGCTCGACACCCGCACGCTCCGTCCCGGCAACATAATCCAACCTGACACGACACACTGACTGAGAGGATATTATGTACGGGAAACGACTACTTTTCGTCGCGCTGCTCCTGTTGACCGTTCACACCGTCCAGGCACAAGAACCCGATCCGCTGGAAGATTACTTTTTCCCGCCGGAGCTTGTGATGCAGCACCAGCGAGCCATCAACCTCACCGACGCGCAGAAGCAAACCATCAAAGAAGCGACCTTAGAAGCGCAGGCGCTCTTCGCCGACATCCAGTGGCAACTCCTCGACGAAATGGAAGCGCTGCAGGCCCTGGTGAAAAAAGAGCGGGTGAACGAGACCGCGTTGCTGGATCAACTGGATGAAATCCTGGCGCTCGAACACCAGATCAAGCGCGGCCAGTTGAAACTGGTGGTCCGCATCAAAAACACGCTAACACCCGAACAGCAGGAGCAACTCCAGGATCTTAAACTCTGGGGGCCCAAGGAGCAATTTTAGAGCGAAGGGCCGTTCGTAGGGGGCAAAGCCGTTCAGTTTATACCTGTGACCGAAGCGGGATCGAGCTGAACATGGAAGCTTTGCCCCTGCCGCATCATGTCCGTCAGATAAAATGCCGGGGGATGGAATGACACGCCCGGCTTCCGCGTCCAATGAACAGAAACACAACGCAAGGGGTTCGGCCAACCGCCTGCGTCGTGTATCATGTGAACCTGCAACCATCTTGACGGACATAGAACGATGAAAACACGTACACGCATTTCGGGAGGACGGGCTCTAGGACTCGCTGCCTTCCTGTTTGTCTTTACCATTGCGGCCTGCGATTCCAATCCCTCGGGTCTGCAAGAAGACACGCCGGACACGGCTGAACTAAGCGACCTGGCCGCCCGGTTGACGACAAACCTCAACCTGTCGGCAGAGCACGCCCTCGCGATCAACGAACTCCTCGCCGGTGACAACGCCCGCAGCCCAGGTCGCCTCTGGACGGTGGCGGCGGAATTGCAAAAGCGCCTCACTGAGGAGCAGAAAGCCAGGCTCTTCGAGATGGCGGCCCAACGCAAAGCGCGCTTCGCCGAGCAAGGCCGGGGACGTCGCTTCAACCAGAACGGGCAGAATAAACCCCGGCGACTCGGGCACCGTCGCCAGGGGAAACCTAACCATGCAGGCGGGCTGTCGGCGATCTTGACGACCGAGCAGCAAGAACAGATGAAAGCCCTCCGCGCCGCCCATCAGGAACAGATGAAAGCCTTGATGCAGGCTCGCAAGGACGGCTCGTTGAGCCCGGAGGACTTCCGCGAACAACGCAAGGCGCTTCAAACCAAGATGAAGGACGACGTGCAAGCCCTGCTGACCGATGAACAACGCGCCCAGCTCGAACAGCAGCGCGAGAAAATGAAAGCCCGCGCCGCCGCATTCAAAGAAGCAGCGGCGGCGGCAAAGGCCGAAGCGCTCGGCTTGACGGGTGACCAGGAAGCCACGCTGGAAGCCTTGCAGGCCGAGCAAAAAACACAGCACCAGGCCCTGATAGAACAGGCCCGTGCAGGAACCCTTGACCGCGAGGCGATCAAGGCGCAACTCCAGAAACTCCGCGAGGCACACCAGGCGGCCATGGCTGAGATCCTTACACCTGAGCAGCTAGAGATCATCAAGATCCACAACATCCTGGCGAGCCGGGTCGGCATCAGGAACGCGAGACGTCCCGGCACCGGCGGACCGCGCGGCCTCAAGGGGCACCAGGGATTCGGCGGTTCGCACGGCGGCGGCCTGGGCGGTTAAGCGGTTTACGAACGGTCCCGGAGATTAGTCCGGATCTCAGCACATCTTCGATCTTACAACCCCTGGGGATTCGATGTGGTCAAGCACCACCGTCGAAGCCTCAGGGGTTTTTCTTCATGGAATGAAGCCCCCCGATGGTTCGTCTATAGCCTAGAACCATCAACGGAAGAACTTTGTGTCTGCTACCCTCGCCTCCTTGACGACACCGCCACCGCAGCCGTTGACCTTTCCTCTGGATGGGGAACTCGTAGCGCGTGCCCGCGAGGGAGACCGCCGGGCCTTCCGGTTGCTGGTGGAAAAATACGAGGCCGAGATCGCCGCCACGGTGGTGAGTATGCTGGGTCCTTCCGCCGAGGTCGACGACGTGGTGCAGGAGGTCTTTATTCGGTTCTATCAGGCGCTCGACCGGTTTCGCGGCGATGCCGCCGTAAGTACCTACCTCAAGCGCATCGCCATCAATCGGTCGCTGGACGTGCTGCGCCGGCGCAAGCGGCTGCTGTCGCGCTTTTTGAGCCGCGACGACGACACCCGGCATGTACCGGAACAGACCGTCCAAACAGAGGCCCAGATCGACGCCCGCGAACGGGCACGGCTTGTCCACGAGGCGATCCAGGCGCTCCCGCCGAAACACCGGGCGGTCGTGGTGCTTCGCATGATCGAAGGGTATTCGACCGAAGAAACCGCCGAGATCCTGGGGATTGCCTACGGGACCGTGCTCTCCCGGCTCAGCCGCGCCCATGCCAGGCTAAAAACCCTGTTATCGCCCTATATACAGGAGCATCTATAAAAGACGTGACACCCAACCTCAGACGACGAGGCACCATGAATCATCCAACCCACGAACGGCTCCTCCGCCTGCTCCAGGGCGAACTGACGCCTGGGGAAGAAGCGCAGGTGCGGCAAGAACTGGCCCGTTCATCCGCCTTGCGCGCCGAGTTGGAAGAGATACGAGCCCTTCAAGGGCTGCTCCAAACCACGGTGCGGGCCTCCACCGAAGACGCCCTCAGGCCCTTCTTCGCCGACCGCGTCATGCGGCGACTCCGACCCGCCGCGCAGCGTCTGGCCGACTCCGCATCGGAGGAAGAGTTCTTCGGCGTTCTGCTGCGGCTGTTCCGGCCCGTCGCCCTGGCCGGGCTGTTGATTATCCTCGGGTTCGCTGCGTACAACGTGACGCAATCCGACGGCTACGAATCCCAGCCTTCCACCACGGAGGCAGTGCTCGGCCTGCCGCCCATGACCCTGGCGACGGCCTACGAATTTGACCTTTCACCGACTACACCGACCGACCCATGAACGCACGGACGAAATCAATTTTTCTCCTCTTTGCGACCCTTGTCGTAGGGCTGCTCGTCGGCGGTTTTGCCACCAGCGCGCTCCACAATCAGCGCCTGGAACGTATCCGCAACCTGAGCAGCAGAGGAGGCTTCATCGACATGATGGACGAGGTCATCCAGCCTACCAGCGAAACCCAGCGCACGCAGATACACGCCGTGCTCGAACGTTCGGAAGCCCGCTTCTCGGAAGCCCGCAACGAATGCCGCGTGCGCTATGCCGCCGCCCGCGACTCGATGCGCGCCGAACTGGCCCCGCTGCTTACCGCCGATCAGCAAACCCGCTTCGAGGAATGGCTGGCCCGAGACCGCAGACCGCGGCGGAACCACCGGGGCCGCGACAGGAAACCATCCAAACAACGGAACGGCTCGTTCCCACGCTGAGCGGCACCGATGGAATGCCCCCCGCCCTCCATTCGTCTAATCCCGACGACCCGCTCATCATGACATCCCGACGACCGTTTTTCGGATAGACCCATGAAAAAAATCTTGCTTATCGTGGCGGCACTGGTCCTGACCGGCGCGACGATCTGGTTCTTCAATCGCAGCAACGGCGAAGAGGTCAGCCCCTACCGCTTCGTGACCGTCGAGCAGGGTGACCTGGAGGCCGTCGTCTCCAGCACCGGGACGCTCGATGCCGTCACCACGGTGCAGGTGGGCACCCAGGTCTCCGGCATCATTTCCGAGATCTATGCCGACTTCAACGACAATGTGCGCAAAGGGCAACTCATCGCCCGCATCGACACCACCCTGCTGGTGAGCGCCGTACGCGACGCCGAAATCAACCTGGAACGCAACCGGGCCCAGCTTCGACAGGCCGAACGCGAATTCGAGCGGATCAAGGGCCTCTTCGAAAAGCAGTTTATCACCGAGGTCGAATTCAACAAAGCGCAATACGATCTGGATATCGCCCACGCCGCGACCAAGTCCGCCGAGATCAGCCTGGAGCGAGCCCGGCAAAACTTCTCCTATGCCACCATTTACGCCCCCATTTCGGGAACGGTCATCGAGCGTAATGTAGAGGTCGGCCAGACGGTGGCGGCCAGCTTTTCGGCCCCCCAGCTTTTCCTCATCGCCGACGACCTCTCGCACATGGAAATCCTCGCTTCGGTCGATGAAAGCGACATCGGCATGATCAAAGAGGGCCAGACGGCCCGCTTTACGGTGCAGGCCTACCCGGACGAAACCTTCACCGGTGCCGTGCGCCAGGTACGGCTTCAGTCGACCATGCAGGAAAACGTCGTCAACTACACCGTCGTGATCGACGTGGAGAATAAAGAGGGCACGTTGCTCCCCGGCATGACAGCCACGGTCGATTTTCTCATCGAGACGGCCACCGATGTGCTCAAGATCCCCAATGCCGCCCTGCGCTTCCGTCCGACCGAGGAGATGATCGCCGCGTTCCGCGAGCGCCGTCGGCAGCAACGCGAGAACAGGCCCGACTCCCTGCGTAACCGAGGGGACGAACGGCGCGGTCGACGGGGCGACACCGCCGATGGAAACGACCAGGGCAGCTTCGGACAACGCAGCGGCGGGCAACGTGGCAGCGACGGTGGCGGCTTCGGAGGTTTTGGCGGATTTGGTGGAGGGCAACGGCCTAATAATTTTACCATGCTGTGGTTCCTCGACGAAGCAGGCAACCTCTCGGCGGCACCCGTTCGCACCGGCATCTCAGACGGACAGATGACGGAAATCCGAGGGCGGCAAATCGAGCCCGGCATGCAGATCATCGCCGGCGTCACCCAGACGACCCAGAGCCGCTCTACCAATCCCTTCCAGAACCAGCAGCAAGGAGGCAGGCGACGGCCCGGCGGTTTCTAGGCTGGCCTCTTGAGGAAGACGTGTCGCGGAGATCCAGGCACCGTTGCCCCCGAGTTACAGCCCCCACCCCGCTTTTCCGTTCATTGAGTACTACATGGAAACACAGGCAGAAAATATCGTCATCCGCACCGAGGGTGTGACCAAGGTCTATACCATGGGCACAAACGAGGTGCATGCCCTGCGTGGCATCGATCTGGCTATTGAACAGGGCGAGATGATCGCCATCATTGGGGCCTCCGGGTCAGGCAAATCGACCCTGATGAACATCATTGGATGCCTGGATTATGCCACGCAAGGGACCTACTACCTCGACGGAATCCGCGCGGACCGGATGGGAAAGAACCAACTGGCCAACATCCGCAACCAGAAAATCGGCTTCGTCTTCCAGGGCTTCAACCTGCTGGCACGCACGACGGCGCTGGAAAACGTAGAACTGCCGCTCCTCTATGATCGCACCGGACGCAAAATGGACACAAAGCAACTCGCCCGGGAAGCGCTCGAACGCGTCGGCCTGGGCGACCGGATGGATCACGAACCGAGCGAACTCTCGGGAGGACAGCAGCAACGGGTCGCCATCGCGCGGGCCCTGGTGAGCAACCCGGCTATCCTCCTGGCCGACGAGCCGACCGGCAACCTCGACAGTCGCACTTCGGTCGAGGTGATGGCGCTCTTTCAGGAACTCAACGACCAGGGTATCACCATCATCCTGATCACGCACGAGCGCGACATTTCGCAGTGCGCGCAACGGATCATTGAGCTGCGCGACGGTCGCATCATCGTGGACAAGCCCGTACAGGACCGCCGTGTGGCGGCTATTGAGCTACAGCAGCTTGAGGAAGTCGAACCGGTTAGCTGACATGAAAGGATCCACGCTCATCAAGGTGGCCACGAAAAGCATCTTGAAAAACAAGATGCGCACCCTGCTGACCATGCTCGGCATCATCATCGGTGTCGGTGCCGTCATCGTCATGGTCGCCATCGGACAGGGCGCCCAGTCCCAGATCCAATCCCAGATCCAAAACCTCGGCACCAACCTGATCGTCATCACGGCGGGCTCGAGCAACCAGGGCGGCGTCAGCCGGGGAGCCGGCAGCTTCAACCGCCTCCAACTCGAAGACGCCGAAAAACTCCAGCAAGAGAGCATCATTCTCTCCGGCGTCTCCCCCATCGTCTTCACGCGCACCCAGGCCATCGGCGGGCAAGGTAACTGGCGCACTACCATCAACGGGGTCTGGACCGATTACCAGATCATTCGAGACTGGTCGGTGACCTCGGGGCGCTTCTTCGACCAGAGCGAGGTGCGCTCGATGCGCAAAGTGGCCGTCCTGGGCCACACGGTCGCCGAGAACCTGTTCCCGGGCCAAGACCCCGTGGGCCAGCAGATCCAACTGCGCAACGTGCCCTTCCAGATCATCGGCGTGCTCGAAGCCAAAGGACAGACCGCCTCCGGATCCGACCAGGACGATGCGATCCTCGCACCCTACTCCACCGTCAAAAACCGTCTCCACGGTCGGAGTTTCATTGCGCAGATACTGGCGAGCACCTCCACGCCGGGCGACATCCCGGCAGCCCAGGAGGAGATCCGCCTGATCATGCGCGAAGCCCACGACCTGGCCGAGTGGGAAGAGGACGACTTCACCGTGCGCAACCAGACCGACCTGACCGACGCGGCCCAGGGCACCACCGAGGTGATGACGCTGCTGCTGGCGGCCATTGCCTCGATCTCGCTGCTGGTCGGGGGGATCGGCATCATGAACATCATGTTGGTGTCGGTGACCGAGCGCACGCGGGAGATCGGGATACGGATGGCTATCGGGGCGCGGGGTGCGGACGTGTTGACGCAGTTTTTGGTTGAGAGCATCGTGATGAGCGTATTGGGCGGGGCATTGGGCATCGGTCTGGGGTTGGGGGCGTCGTCGTTGGTGGGCAGCGTGATGGGATGGCACACGGTGGTGTCGGTGGAGACGGTGTTGGTGGCGTTGGGTTTTTCGGGTGGTGTGGGTATTTTTTTCGGGTTTTACCCGGCTCGGAAGGCGGCGGCGCTCAATCCTATTGAAGCTCTACGCTATGAATAACACGCCACGTTCACCCATGACACAAAGCGACGTGGTTTTTCATTTTTCAAACACTAAACACCTGGGAGGCTCAACATTATGTTTCACCATCGAATAATTCGTCTTGGACTCGTCACAGGGTTCGTGTTTCTGCTGAGTTTTTCAACGGCGACGGCGCAAGAGCACCTCGACGAAGAGGCCATTGCCGCCATCCGCAAACACGGACTGGAACAGAGCCAGGTGATGGAAACATTGAGTTGGATTACGGACATCCACGGCCCGCGCCTAACCGGCTCTCCGAATCTCGACAAGGCATCTGAATGGGCGCTGGAGCAATTTGCAGCATGGGGCCTGACCAATCCCCACTTTGAAGAATGGGGTCCCTTCGGCAATGGGTGGACGCTCCTCAACTTCAACCTGCGCGTGACCGGCGACACGCCCTTCCCTGTTCACGCCTATCCCAAGGCTTGGTCTCCCGGCACAAACGGCCCCGTCGAGGCCGAGGTGGTCCTCTTCGATCCCGAAACGGAAGAGGACTTTGCCCGGTTCGAAGGGAAGCTGGCCGGCAAGTTTGTGATGATTCAGGATCCGCGCGAGGTCGAAGAACCGTTTGAGGCCCCGGCCCAACGTCGGGATACGGAAAACCTGCTGGGGCTGGCCAATTATGCGCCGTCCACCGCACGGGGCGGCCAGCGAGGAGGTCGAAACGCGAACCCCAACTCCGAGCGGTTCCGCCAATTCCGTCTCCAGGCGCAACGCCTGCAATTCGTACAAAACGAGAAGCCCCTGGCTATCTTCGACCGGGGTTCGAAGGGCGACTACGGCACCATCTTTACATCCAGCGCTTCGGTGGCCAGCGCACCGGACACTCCCCGGAACCAGCGTCCTCGCTCCTGGGATCCGAAAGACGCCGAGGTGATCCCCCAACTTACGCTGGCCGTAGAACATTACAATCGCATCTCTCGCATGCTCGAAAAAGGCCTCCCCGTCACCATGAGCTTGAACCTGGAGGTCGCATTCAAAACCGACGACCCAATGGAACGAAACGTCATCGCTGAAATACCGGGCACGGACCCCGACATCGGCGATGAGGTGGTGATGCTGGGTGCCCACTACGACTCCTGGCACGCCGGCACCGGCGCGACCGATAACGGGGCCGGCAGCGCCGTGATGATGGAGGTCATGCGCATCTTGCAGGAGGTGTTCGAGGAAACGGGGAAAAAGCCCAGACGCACCATCCGCGTGGCCCTCTGGACCGGCGAAGAACAGGGCCTCATCGGTTCGCGGGCCTACGTTGGACAGCACTTCGCGGAAACGGCAGGGCGGGGGCAACCTCCGACTGCGTTGAAACCCGAACACGAAAAATTCTCGGCCTACTATAACATGGATAATGGGACGGGCAAGCTTCGAGGGGTGTACCTCCAGGGCAACGAAGCGGTAGCGCCCATCTTCCGCGCCTGGCTCCAACCCTTCGCCGACCTGGGAGCCTCCACGCTCTCGCTCTCAAACACGGGGGGCACCGACCACCTCGCCTTCGATGCCGTGGGGCTGCCGGGCTTCCAGTTCATCCAGGATCAGATCGCGTACTCGTCGAGGACCCACCATTCCAACATGGATGTCTATGACCACGCGATTGAGGACGACCTGAAGCAGGCCGCCACCATCATTGCCTCCTTTGTCTACCACACCGCCCAACGCGACGAAAAACTGCCGCGCAAGGTGTCTCCGGTGACCATAGAAGGCACGTCGAGATGATCTCATGAAAGGATCCACGCTCATCAAGGTGGCCACGAAAAGCATCTTGAAAAACAAGATGCGCACCCTGCTGACCATGCTCGGCATCATCATCGGTGTCGGTGCCGTCATCGTCATGGTCGCCATCGGACAGGGCGCCCAGTCCCAGATCCAATCCCAGATCCAAAACCTCGGCACCAACCTGATCGTCATCACGGCGGGCTCGAGCAACCAGGGCGGCGTCAGCCGGGGAGCCGGCAGCTTCAACCGCCTCCAACTCGAAGACGCCGAAAAACTCCAGCAAGAGAGCATCATTCTCTCCGGCGTCTCCCCCATCGTCTTCACGCGCACCCAGGCCATCGGCGGGCAAGGTAACTGGCGCACTACCATCAACGGGGTCTGGACCGATTACCAGATCATTCGAGACTGGTCGGTGACCTCGGGGCGCTTCTTCGACCAGAGCGAGGTGCGCTCGATGCGCAAAGTGGCCGTCCTGGGCCACACGGTCGCCGAGAACCTGTTCCCGGGCCAAGACCCCGTGGGCCAGCAGATCCAACTGCGCAACGTGCCCTTCCAGATCATCGGCGTGCTCGAAGCCAAAGGACAGACCGCCTCCGGATCCGACCAGGACGATGCGATCCTCGCACCCTACTCCACCGTCAAAAACCGTCTCCACGGTCGGAGTTTCATTGCGCAGATACTGGCGAGCACCTCCACGCCGGGCGACATCCCGGCAGCCCAGGAGGAGATCCGCCTGATCATGCGCGAAGCCCACGACCTGGCCGAGTGGGAAGAGGACGACTTCACCGTGCGCAACCAGACCGACCTGACCGACGCGGCCCAGGGCACCACCGAGGTGATGACGCTGCTGCTGGCGGCCATTGCCTCGATCTCGCTGCTGGTCGGGGGGATCGGCATCATGAACATCATGTTGGTGTCGGTGACCGAGCGCACGCGGGAGATCGGGATACGGATGGCTATCGGGGCGCGGGGTGCGGACGTGTTGACGCAGTTTTTGGTTGAGAGCATCGTGATGAGCGTATTGGGCGGGGCATTGGGCATCGGTCTGGGGTTGGGGGCGTCGTCGTTGGTGGGCAGCGTGATGGGATGGCACACGGTGGTGTCGGTGGAGACGGTGTTGGTGGCGTTGGGTTTTTCGGGTGGTGTGGGTATTTTTTTCGGGTTTTACCCGGCTCGGAAGGCGGCGGCGCTCAATCCTATAGAGGCTCTACGTTACGAGTAGTCATGCCATAACCAGCTTTCAGGAGAGTATTCTGTTTTCGGATCGCCATGCAGGTCCATCCGTTGTTTTCGGAACCTACAACATCAAGTTCAAGGAAGATGAAGAGGCGTCTGTGGGATTTTTTCATCATGGCCGGGGTCGTTGCCCTCTTATACCCTACCCCAACGGCTATCGCCCAGGAAGAAGAGGCCGTTGAACCGTCCGTAGACGCTGTCTATCGCGGCGGAGACGTTCACCTCGACGGCCGGGTGGAGGAGGCCGTCTGGCGGGAGGCACAACCCGCTACTCGTTTTGTGCAGGGCGAGCCGGTAGAAGGGGCACCGGCGGAAGAAAAAACCGAGGTCAGGATTCTCTTTGACGAGAAGGCGCTCTACGTGAGCGCCGTCATGTCGGATCGGCAGGCCGCGCTTATCGGAAATCAACTGGTGCGGCGCGACGAGCAAGGCGCGTATGACTACTTCGAACTCTCGCTGGATCCGAACAATGATCGCCGGACGGGCTATTCGTTTCGCGTGAGCGCCGCCGGCGTTCAGCGCGACGTCTACCTCTACGACGACACCCGCGAAGACGAGGCGTGGGACGCCGTATGGCAATCCAGTGTGCACCGCGATTCGACGGGCTGGAGCGTTGAGATGCGCATCCCGCTGTCTCAACTCCGCTACGACCCCACCGAGTCGATCCAGTCATGGGGGGTGAACTTTTCGCGCCGCCGTCTTGCCACAAACGAGCGCACCTACTTCGCCCTCGAATCGCGGGTTCGCCACGGCAAAGTAAGCGTTTTCGGACGGCTCAACGGCCTGTCGTTTCCGGGAAGCCCCCGGCGCATTGAATTTCGCCCGTATGCGCTGAGCCGGGCACGCTCGGCCCCGGCCGAAGAGGGCAATCCGTTCTTCGACGGGTCGGACGTTGAATCTCAGATCGGGCTGGACTTCCGGTACGGCCTCGGAGCCTCCCACACGCTCGACGTCACGGTCAATCCCGATTTCGGCCAGGTGGAAGTCGACCCCGCCGTGATCAACCTGAGTGCCTTTGAAACGTTTTTCCCGGAGAAGCGGCCCTTCTTCGTCGAAGACGCGCAGATCTTCGACTTCAGCCTGTCGGGCCGCACCAACCGGCTCTTCTACAGCCGCCGCATCGGGCGCAAACCCCAGGGCTCCAGTCCCTCGGGGAACGATTTTGAGGATATTCCTACCGAAACGACGATCCTCAGCGCGGCCAAGCTTACCGGACGCACATTGGGGGGCCTCTCGATGGGCGCGCTGGCGGCCGTAACCGCGCGTGAAACAGGCCGCGCCTACGGGGCCGAGGACGGGACAACGGTCAAGTTCCCGGTCGAACCTCAAAGCCAGTACGGCGTGGTGCGGGTTCAGCAAGACTTCCGCGACGGAGCCTCGCAGATAGGAGCCATCGCCACGGCGATGCGGCGGGACCTGCCCCGCGATGGCCGCTTCGACTTTTTGACCTCCAACGCCTACAGTGCCGGGTTCGACTTCGAGCACAACTGGGGCGGATCACGGTCGCGTGACTGGGCCGTCTGGGGCTTTGTCGCCGGAAGCTACATTCAAGGCTCGGAAGAAGCACTGCTCCGGGTGCAACGCTCCAGCATCCACTACTTCCAGCGGCCCGACGCCATGCGGTTCTCGGTCGATTCCACCGCCACGTCGATGACCGGCCTGAACTGGCGGATTCAGTTCGAACGGCGCAGCGCCCAACACTGGACCGGGGGCATCTGGCTCGGCCAGGTAACCCCCGGCTTCGAGATCAACGACATGGGCTTCACGCGTTCCGGCGAACGCCTCGACGCCGGTGCCCGCCTCAGCTACCAGGAAATCACCCCCGGCACCGTCTTGCGCAGTTATCGCTTCAGCTTCTTCACGTTCCACAACTGGCGACACGAAGCACTCGACGACGCCCTTTCCCTGAGTTCGTGGAACCGCGCGCATAAACGCGGTGTGTTTTCGCTCAGCGCCAACCTGACGTTCCTGAACTACTGGGGCACCGAACTCAGCGCGAGGTACTCTCCGCAATCGTTCAGCGACACCGCCACGCGAGGGGGACCGCTGATGGTCGATCCGGCCTCGACGACGTTCCGCCTCCGCGCCAACACCGACCGGCGGCGCGCGTTCGCCGTCGAACCCTCGATGGAATATGAAAACCGGCACCGGGGCGGCTACCAGTGGAGGACGGAACTGGAGCTCTCGCTCCGTCCGGCTCCGAGTTGGGAGATCGAACTACAACCCAGTTTCTCCAGCGAACTCGAGCCCGCCCAGTACGTGACGGCCGTCACCGACGACGCTTTTACCTCGACTTTCGGCCGCCGGTATATTTTTTCCGACCTGAAGCGGCGCTCGTTCTCCGTCGAGACCCGGATCAATGTAGCCTTCAGCCCGAAGCTCTCGTTGCAACTGTATGCGCAACCCCTCATCTCGGCGGGCAACTACCGATCCTATAAGCAACTCCTGCGTGCCGAGAGTTTCGACTTCGACGTGTTTGAAGAAGGGGTGGCCCTGCCCGGCACCGAGGAGGTTGCGTGCATGGACGGCCGGATCTGCTTGAGTGAGGGAGAACGATACGTGGATGCGGATGGCGACGGCACCACCGATTTCTCGTTCTCGGATCGGGATTTCAACATTCGTTCCCTCCGTATGAACGCCGTGCTGCGCTGGGAATACCGCCCCGGATCGACGCTCTTTCTCGTCTGGCAGCAGGGGAG